>PSRM01000088.1 GCA_003176045.1 Verrucomicrobiota bacterium
TTCGGGCAACGGTTCGCCAAGGAGGTGGGGATGGGGGATCCCGCTGAAGAAAACGATCCGCCACCCGAATCGTGGACAATCCTACCGAAAGGCTGCCAAACTTGTCAATCACGAAAAATACGCAAAAAGTACGCAATTTCCTTGCCATGGGAATTAGAGTGACACTCGGAGCAGGTACGGTATCTTTAAGCGCGTATGAAGCCATTTATTATCAGCACTCTCGTTGTATGCATCTCCACGTGGTTATGTGCCGGGGAATCCAAGGGACCGGCGCAGGCCGCCTCTCCGGAATTCCAACGAATGAAAAGCCTGGTCGGCACCTGGAAAGGAAGCGCCGATATGGGTGACGGTCCGAAAGAATTCACGGTGGAGTATCGGCTGGTGTCCGGCGGCAGCGCCCTGGAGGAACGGGTATTCGCGGGCAGCCCCAAAGAGATGGTGACCATGTATTACGAGCGCAAAGGCAAACTCGGCCTCACTCACTATTGCATGCTGGGCAATCGGCCCGGAATGTTTCTCAAGTCGGCTGATGCGAAATCAATTCAGTTTGATTTTGACCCGAAGTGCGGTGTGGACGCCAGGTCCGAAATGCACATGCATGCGTTGACGATCACTTTCCAGGACGCCGATACAATCGTGCAGGACTGGAAGCTTTTCGAGAACGGCAAAGCCAAGGACAGCCATGGGTTCACGCTTAAGCGCGTGAAGGGGTGATGCATTCGACACTGCCGTTGAATCCGGTCTGGATTGGCCTCGACGAGAAGTGAGGCAGCGTGTATGCTAGTTCCATGACCGTCACCGCCGAGATTGGAGAAAGCCGACTTGCCGAACTCGTCAAGCAGGTGCAGGAAGGCAATGAAGTAGTGATTACAAAAGACAATCGGCCTGTGGCCAAACTCGTGCAAGCGGGTGAACCTAAGCTCCACAATGGCTCAGCTTTGCGTGTGCGCTCACTTAAAGGGCACCGCGTTTTGAGCCCAGTGATCTCTCAAGCAGAATTAGCCGACGAACTCTTCGATCGCCGATGATTGGACTGGATTGCAATATCCTCGTCCAACTCGCATTCGCCGATCACCCGGCGAACGCGAATACTCTCGCAGCCGTTCAGAAAGAAACCGGTGCTGGGTCAAAACTGGTGTTCCCTGCTCTAGTAGTGAACGAGTTCCTCCATGTGGCTACGGACGCCCGGCGATTTGTTCCCCCACTCACAATGACGGAAGCGCTGGATTGGATCGAGGACTTTCTGGCAAATCCCATGGTGGAAATGCTTGCTCCGACAAAGGCGAGTGTGGATCAAACCTTCCGTTGGATGCGCAGCTTCAATTTGGGCCGTAAGCGTATTCTCGACACACATCTGGCCGCTGTTCTCCATACCAATGGAGTGCGGCGCCTGCTCACATCCAATCCGGGTGACTTCACTATTTTTGCGGTCTTGGAAACGGTTACTCCCTGAGCGTGTCCTTCCGCGTGAGGATTGCCATCTGGTTTCTCCGAAATAATCAGAATCTATTCGCTTGATCTCATGCGCGTACATCAATGAGACGCCTAAATTGTGCTGGATCATCAATCCAGCAAGGCGCTGCCCATCAATAAGAATCACGCGTTGCGCCGTGTTCTTCACAAATTCGGTCGCAGTGTCAGCAAAATCGCTGGTGGTTATAAAGACCCCTTTGCTGGCATGATTACCGGCAAGCGCGCCAACGAAACTTTGAATCTGGGGCCGACCGACAGTGTTTTGCCAGCGTTTCGCCTGGACATAAATCCTGTCCAATCCAAGCCGGTCCTCATTTATGAGACCGTCAATGCCCCCGTCGTTCGATTTCTGCGTAACCGTCGCGGCTTCCTCCCGCGATCCTCCGTAGCCCATGGCTAGAAGAAGGTCCACAACCAGTTGCTCGAAACGGTAGGGGTTCATCGCTTTGATGCGCTCGAGCAAGTCTGCGGCCAATTTTTCTTTCAGATCCGTTGCTAGCGCAGACATTTGTTCCTCGGGCGTACTTAGGTGGGCCGGCTTTCGACTTCGCCTGGTGAAACCATTTAAAGTGCTCCGGAAACTGGTCTAAGAATTTCAGATTAATGCCCTTCGGATTCTTTGCCAGGACCTCCTGACCACGCGCGGTAATTTTAAAAATACCGCGCTTGACATATTCAATGAGACCTGCGTGTTTGAGGTGGGTGCGGCACCATCCTACCCTATTTTCCAACCTGTTTGTGCCGCTTGGCAGCGCGTCATCCCGTTCGGCAGGTGTAAGATTAAAATGCGCGGCGATATGATCTACTGCGGAGTCCACGTCATGTTCGACGCCGTCCTGCGCTAAATGCAGCAGTGGCAACATCATGCTTTGAAAGTCCGGAACTGCCATACCTTAACGGTTTACTTGGTTTTTAGGCATTTGACACCCCTTTCCAATAGCTAGGAGAATGCCTTGCAGCAAGGCTAATGGCGTGGGCGGACAGCCCGGGACATAAACATCCACCGGCAGCACCCTATCCACGCCGCCGAGGCTCGCGTAATTCTGGCCGAAGATGCCGCCGCTGCAACCGCAAGCTCCTACCGCCACTACTAACCGCGGCTCAGGAATGGCATCATAGGTCTTGCGCAGGGCAAGTTCCATGTTGCGCGATACGGGGCCAGTCACCAGGAGCATGTCGGCGTGCCGCGGTGAAGCTACAAAATGGATGCCGAAACGCTCGATATCGTATATCGGGCTGTTCAGGCCCACGATCTCTACTTCGCATCCGTTGCAAGAGCCTGCATCCACCTCGCGAATGTGGAGCGATCGTCCGAAGGTTTTCCTGATGCGATCCTGAAGGTCGGAACCGAGGGAATCGAAGCTCGAGGGTCGAGGGTCGGGGGTCGAGGAACAGCGCCGTCCCGCCGAGCGAGATGAGGGAGCGCCTTGGATATATTCCTGCCCAGCAAGTTCCAAAAGCCGCTCCTGAGCGCCCTGGGAATTGAGAGCGTACTTTGCGGTTGTGCATAGGTCTGCCCGCTTTCGCATTGCCAACTCAGTTTTGTGAGTCATGCGAATGGCAGGGTCCGCTTCAGCGCAAAGGCCGCAAAAGATGCACTTGCCCAAGTCCAGCGTTACCGAACGAGTGCCGTTACGGTCCTCAGCGGCGATGGCGCCGGTAGGACAGATGGCTGTCGCTGGCCGGGCGTCTTTCCATTCCTCGAAATTAATTTCCGGCGCGCCTCGCAGCCCTGGGCTGGAGGCAGGTGGCGGAAACGGAACCGTGACGATTCCGGTCGAAAGACTTTTTCGCAGGATGTCAAACATTCTGGTAAAATTTCAAATTCCAAACATCAAACTTCAAAAATCCTCCCGAGTGAATCGGGGTTTGCGGCTCGAAACCTGTTAGAAGTTTGAAGTTTGATTTTTGAAGTTTTTTTATCCGTGTTCATCTGTGGTTATAGATTTAGCGATCCGTGCCTGAATACGACAAATTGAAACTCTTATTCACTACCGGGAAATCCGGGATAATGTTTCCGAGTATAGCTTCGCTCAGCGCGGGCCAGTTCTGGAGAGAGGGATCTTTAATTTTGCAACGCGCCAGCCGCTGCGGCCCTGCCGCTCGTATCCAATGGAAGATTTCGCCTCGCCAGCCTTCCACGTAGCCGAGCGCAACTGCCCCTGGATGAAGGTCGGGCACCTTGACCTGAACTGGCCCCTGCGGCAAACGTGCCAGGACCTGCTCGATTATGGAAAGTGACTGTCGAACTTCGTCAATGCGAACCTGCATTCGCCGCAGCACATCTCCTTCCTGATATACCGGCACGGTGAACTGTACCTGGTCATACGCCGTATGGGGAAAGTCCCGGCGCAGATCGCCGTTGAAGCCGGAAGCACGGCCTGCCAGGCCGGTGACGCCGAGATCGCGCGCTGTTTTGGGGGTCAGAATGCCGGTTGTTTCCAGTCGATCGCGGGTTGATGAGGATTCGCTGATCAGAGTTACTAGCGAGTCAAACTCCGGCATGAGGTCCCGGACAAAATTCGAGATGGTCTTAATCTGCTCGGTGGTCCAATCAAACCGCACACCGCCTGGACAGGCCATTCCACGCAGCAGTCTGTTACCCGTTAATTGCCCATTGAGTCTAAGCACGGTTTCCTTAAGCCGCATGGCATGGGCGTTGGCGACCACGAACGCCACATCAGTCGCGATCGCGCCTATGTCGGCGATGTGGTTATAGAGCCGCTCCAGTTCGAGGCATACTGTACGCAACGCACGAGCGCGTGGAGGCGCCTCTATGCCTGAGGCTCGCTCGATGGCATGGCAAAAGGCCGTCGCGTGCGCGAAGCTCGAATCGCCCGAAATGCTTTCTGCCAACCGGACGCCGTGACTTACGGGAAGATTCTCGAAAAGCTTTTCAGTGCCTTTGTGCGTGTAAAAGAGCCGGATTTGGAGGTAGAGCACCGGCTCGCCGGCGACACTGAAAAGGAAATGACCCGGTTCAATGATCCCGGCATGAACCGGCCCGACGGGAACCTGGAATACACCTTCCCCCTCGACTTTGCGGAACTTGTGCCGCTCGCCCTGGAATGGGGGCAGAGCTGTTTTAACATCAAAGTCTTTGCGCAACGGGTGAACCTCCGGCCAGTCATCGTGGAGCGCGCAGCGCCGGGGATTCGGATGGCCTCCGAGCGGGATGCCAAAGAGGTCCTGAATCTCGCGTTCTTGCCAGTTCACCGCCGGCAAAGCGTTCGCAAGAGAAACCACCTTACCTTGCTCGGGAGTCAACGGCACGCGCAAAACGAAGAAGCCCTGGGCCGCGTCCAGGGCCAGGACGTAATATACATGGAAAACGCCGGCGGCTTCGCGCACGTCATCCGCGAAGACACTCACCAGCCTGGCTTGCCACTTCCTGTAAAGCTGGGCGCAAAGCCCCGAGACAAGGTCCATCTGAACCTGCAGGTAAACCTCATTGGGGCGTGGCGCTTCGATCGCCTGAATGCGAGAACCGAACCGGTCGGTCAAATCGGCGAAGGCCGGCTGCAGGGCCGCTAGGATGCGGGCAGGGTCGTATAAAGTCGTCATATCACGGTTTTGGAGTGCGCGGACATGTCCGCGCTTTTGAACACCGCGACATGTCGCGGTGTTCGAAAGCGGCGACATGTCGCCGGACTACAAAGCGGGCTGCGCTCAGCCACAACTGACACATTTCTCTCGTTTCAGGTTTCACGTTTCATGTTTCGGTCAGCCGCCCAGTATGCGCGCGGAGGAGAGGACCAGTTGGTAAAGAGGAGCGGGAATCCACAAACCCAGGCAGATGATCACCACGGCAACGATCGCCATCGAGGCCAGTTTCCACGGACACTCAGGAGCACGAATGGATTTATCCGGCCCCGCGCCCAGGTTCATTTTGGCCATGTGCAGGAGAAAACCTATAAAAATTACGACCACGCCCAGAACAAACAATCCTGCAACCCATGGCCGGTTCGCCTCCAGAGCTGCACTCAGTGCCGTAAACTCGCTCTGGAAGATACTAAAGGGAGGCGTGCCTGTCACCGCAAACGCCGCCAGCACGAAGAGAACGGCAGTCCACGGCAGGACGTGGATGACACCCTGCACTTTGCGGAAGTGAGGAGTGCCGAATTGCTGCTGCACGTTGCCTGCGCAGAAAAAGAGCAGCGGCTTGGTCACGGCATGAAAGGCCATGTGAAGGATGGCAGCCAATGCGCCAAGATGGCCGCCAAACCCGAGCGCAGCTACCATAATCCCAGCGTGATCAATGCTCGAGTACGCGAGAAGCCGGCGATAATTCCGTTGCACCAACACGAATGGCGCAGCCAACAGGATCGAGAAAATTCCGAATCCGATCAGCAACCGGCTCGAGAACTCAGGGCCAAGGCATTTCTCAGTGAGCACGTTAAAGCGCATGATGGCGTAGATCGCGCAATTGAGGAATCCCGCGCCGAGCAAAGCAGCAGCGGGCACCGGTGCCTCGGCATAGGCGTCTGGCTTCCAGGTGTGCATTGGCGCCAGTCCCGCCTTCGTGCCGTACCCAAGAAGCACCAGGAGGAAAGCCAGCCGCATGACTCTGGGATCGAATTGATGAGCCACGGTAGTCAGCGCGCTCCAACTCATGCTGCCTCCTGCCTCTGCATTCAGCACCCGAACGCCAGAGGAGTAAGTGATGACAGTTCCGAACAATGCCAGCGAAATCCCCACGCTGCCAATGATGATGTATTTCCATCCGGCTTCGAAGGACGTCTTTTGGTTGTAAAAGGTGATTAGCAGAACTGACGCCAGCGTTGTCGTTTCTATGGCGACCCACATGACACCCAGATTGTCAGCCATGGGGGCCAGGAGCATCGCGGATACGAAAAGCGGCGCTAGCAAGTAATAATGGCGCAACTGAGATTCTGTAATTCGATTTTGCTCGAGGTCACGGCGGAAATAACCAACCGCGTAGATGGAGCACACCAGCGCAACGAAAGCAGTGAGCACAAGTACGAGCGCACTAAGCGCATCCACTTGCAAGAAGCCGCCCAGGGCTGCCATTTTCCCGCCCTCTCCCAAATTGGCAACGTTCAGGCCGAGGCACAGCGCGACAACGGCATTGAGCGAGAAAACCCCAACATTGAGTCGTTCCCACGAGCGGCGGGAGGCAGTGCCCAGGCAACACAGGCCGGCGAGCACAGGGAGGATGATCAAAACCGGCAAAAGCACAGTGGTCTGGATTAGCCTTTCAAGGTGGTGAGTTTGCCAACATCCATTGATGCAAACGATTCGCGGATTCGATATACCAGAATCCCTAAGACCATAACCCCCACCACGACGTCAAAGAACACACCCAGCTCGACGACCAAAGGCATACCGTATGAACTGAGCGCAATGGCCGCCAGCATCACACCGTTCTCGATGGTGAGCAGGGCGAGTACCTGGGTAATGGCTTTGCGGCGGTTGAACATCAGGAACAAGCCGATCAGCAGCAGCGTGATGGCTATGCCCAGGGTGTTATTGCCGAGACGCGCAAACGATGTGAACGGGCGCGCCACGATGTAGCCTAGCAGCGTCAGCGCTCCACACAGAAACATCGAGGCGGTCGAGTTGAGCATTGGCTCGATCTCCTGGTGGATGCCGATCCGGCGCACCAACCGGGAAAGCAGGCGCGGCAGAAACACGACCTTACCCAGCAGTGTCAGGAGGGCTACCAGAAAAACTTCCGGCGCGTGGTAGAACGACGCAATGATCGCTGCGATGCCCGTTAGAAGCAGAGATTGAATGGCGAACAGCCGGATGTTCGTCAGAAGCATCCGCTGAACGACCATGAGCATTTGGACCACTAACATTCCGGCAGCCAGGAGGGTGATCCATTGTGAGGTGGCGAGTTCGGTGGAGGAAGGGTGTGGCATGGGCCTGGGGGATCTTAAGCTTACTCTTTCGCTTACTCTTAATCCTCTTGCATTTACGATTTACGATTTACGATTTACGAGGCTGCTCGCGTCACGGCGAGCTGGAGATTGTTTGGATTCTGCGCATCTTCAAACCGTTTAGATTAAGATTAGGAATTGCGCTACTGGAATAAGAAGGTCGAAAGCAGGGCCAACGCCGCCAGAATGAAGGCTGCGCTGAGCAGGTCGGGAACGCGGAACAGGCGCAGCTTGGCGTTCGTGGTCTCTACCAGGACGACTGCCGCGCCCAGGGCCATCAATTTGGCCAGCAGACAGGCCAAGGAAAATCCCAGCGCCCCGGCGCTGGACTGGATCGGAGCAATTCCGACCGGGAAAAAGATGTTCACCAAAAGCGCCATAAGAACGAGTTGCTTGATCGAGGCGCTCCATTCTATCAGGGCGAGATAGCGCCCCGAATACTCGAGGATCATCGCCTCATGTATCATCGTGAGTTCCAGGTGGGTGGCCGGATTATCCACAGGGATACGGCCTGTTTCGGCTAATAGCACGATGAATAAAGCAGCGAAGGCCAGCACGTGCGCCGGGTTGAACAGCTTCCAGGTGGGTCCCTGGGCCGCCATCAGCATTTGGCTCAGGTCCGTCGAGCGGGCGCCGATGGCCACGGTAAAGACGGCCAGCATTAATGCCGGTTCGGCAATTGCAGAAAGTGTCATCTCCCTGCTGCTGCCCATGCCGCCGAACGCGCTGCCCGGATCCAGTCCACCGAGCGCCAAAAAGAATCGGCCCAAGGCAAGCAAGCCGACAAGCGCGAGCACGCCGCCGAACATGCTCAAAGGCGCGGCGACACTGATCAAGGGGACGAGTAATCCTGCCAATATCGTCGAACTAAAGAGCACAAAAGGAACTGCGCGGAACAGCCACGATGCATTTTCGGAAATGACCATGTCCTTGCGAAAGAACTTCTCCAAATCCAGATACGGTTGCCATACTGGTGGTCCCCTCCGGTTCTGCAGCTTGGCCTTCCAGTTCCTGATGCAGCCGCTTACCAACGGCGCCAGGCCCAGAAGCAGAACGATGTGTATGAATAATTCCGGGGAATTCATCACAACGCAAAAATCAGCAACAGAACCAACGTGATAAAAATGTAAATGAGATAAGCCTGAATACTGCCTGCCTGGAGGCCCCGGATGCGGAGCGACCACCTTAGAATCCGCCGGTTCAGCGGGCGGTAAAGTCGCGCCACGAATGCTTCCTCGATGTGGCTTTCGAAATGCAGGGTCCTGGCAAAATAAGGAGAGTAATCGTATTCTCGCTGCACCTCGCGGTGCGGTCGAAACAGCGCTTTAAAGATCATCCGAATCGGCTTGGAGAACCCGGTGGCCGTATATTCCATCTGAGGGGTGAGCCCCTTTGAACCGCAATCCCATGTTGGCCCAGCCGTCACTTTTGTTTTGCGCGACCAAACCAACTTGAGGACGAGCAGCAGGCTCACCACCAAGCCAACACCCACGAACGCAAGTCCTAAGGTGGAAACAGAACCGCTTGGAACATAAGTGGACGAGACAGCCTCCAAATCCTGCGCATTGCGCAATACAGGAAATACGGCACCGTGCAGACTGAGTTGCGCGCTCAAAGTTTGGCCAGTGAGTTGGGCCGTGAGCGGATCGAAGAGTTGGAGAAAAGTTGTCGGAAATAATCCCAAAAATGCGCAGGCAGCCACGAGGATTCCCATTCCCCCTACCATGGTCGGGGAAGCTTCGTGAGCCTTGGCCGCGTGTTCGCTGCGCGGTTGCGCAAGAAACGTGATTCCAAATGCCTTTACGAAGCAGGCTGCGGCGAGCGCGCCTGTCAACGCCAGCATCGCTCCGCTGAGAGGAAACATCAGGCGCACCAGGCTCTCCGTGCTGCGAAAGCCCTGAAGCAATGACTGGTAGGTTAGCCACTCGCTTATGAATCCGTTGAGTGGCGGAAGCGCAGAGATCGCAACCGCTCCAACTAGAAAACAAAAGGCGGTTTTGGGCATCCTTTTGATCAGACCGCCCATTTCTTCCATGTTGCGCGTGTGGGCGGAATGGAGCACCGCGCCGGCCCCAAGAAAGAGCAGCGCCTTGAAAATCGCATGGTTGATGGTGTGATAAAGGCCCGCGATGAGCGCCAGAGTGGCCAGCACGGGATGATGGGTGTGCAGAAACATCAGCGCCGCGCCGAGGCCCATGAGGATAATGCCGATATTTTCGATGCTGTGATAGGCGAGCAACCGTTTCAGGTCGTGCTCCATTAAAGCGTAAAGAACGCCCAGTACCGCTGAGATCGTTCCGATGGTAAGCACCGTCACTCCCCACCAGTTCGGCACAGGACTCAAGAAATCGAAGAGCACACGAGTGAGTCCGTAGATGCCGGTTTTGATTAAGACACCGGAGAGCAGCGCGGAAATGTTGCTCGGCGCTACCGGATGGGCCACAGGCAGCCAGACGTGCAGAGGCACGATGCCGGCTTTCACGCCAAAGCCGAGCAGGAACAGGATGAAGGCGGCGTTCCGGGTCCCGGGAGACAACGCGGCACCCAGAGCGCGAAAACTCGCGAAGTCATAATTATGCGACGTCTGAAACAGCAGCAGAAATCCCAGGATCAGGCAGCCGGTTCCGGCATGAGACATGACGAAATAAAGCACACCGGCATTTCGGGCCTCGGCCTGCTCGTGCTCGAAGCTGACCAGGCAATAAGCCGTCAACGCCATGATCTCCCAGGCGATCAAAAAGAAGAACGCATTCGATGCGGTGAAGACCAGCGTTGTGGCAAGCAGCAGCGCATTATAGAATGCCGCCAGCACGCCAACACTTTTCCGCCCATAGAACCCACGAACGTAGCCGAATGCATACACCGATAGCGCCAGCGCCAGGACCGAGACAATCAGCACAAAGAAAGCCCCGAGGGCATCGAATCGGACCTTAAGCTCGATGTAAGGAACGAACGAAGGCCAGAGCGTGAAAGAGGCAACCTGGTCCGCGGCAGAGGCAGTCAAAGCCAGTATTGCCGCCCAAATTCCGCATAAGGCGGCCACCGTAGCGCTGCCAAACCCTAACAGATTGGCCAGTTTGTCCCGGCGCACTGCCAACAAGGCGCTCCCGATGCCGGCGGCGTAAAGGCAGAGCGCCAGTTTCAGCAAAAAAACGGGCGAATGCGCATTCATTGGCGATGCAACCACCTCAGCGAGCAAACATCTGTTCGCGGTTTCTCGGAGTTCGTGTCCACAGCCATTACCTTGGTGGGTGTGGCAGACGAAACAATGCCCTCAGGCTCGATCGGACATTGCTGCGGACAGGGCCGTCCGCGCCCCAAAGGCAAAGCTATAAGGCCGCGGCTTGCCGCGTCTGAAATTCTCAAGGCCGTGGCTCCAGTCCGATTTAGGCAGGAACCAGCGCCTTGCGTTTGCGACTCTTGGGAGCGGGTTTGGGCGCTTCGGGAGCTGGAGGTGATTGTGTTTCCGCTTCTTCCAGGACGACAAGGTAACGGCCACAGCTATCACAAAGCTGGATGTCTTCGCCGCGAATAATCGTGGCGACCTTGCCTCTGGGCTGTTTCATGTGGCAGCCGGTGCAGACGTCGTTGCGCACAATCGCAACGCCTTTCTTGCTGCGCGCGCGCAAACGATCATAATGGGCCAAAAAGGGCTGTGGAATGAGGCCCCGCAACTCCGTCGCCTCCGCTTCGGCGCTCTTGCCGGGAACCTCGCCGAACTCGATTGCCTGAAGCTTTAAAAGATTTTGAAGAACCACGTTCATAATTCAATCAAACCACAGTTTTATGACTTGAAAAGGAAAAAATGAGAGCGTTCCAGTAGAAATGCTACTTTTGATTATGAGTAATGGCTGGCGGACGAAGCGCCGAACTCCATTTCGGCGCGAACTTACGCGTACCTCCGCGCCGAAACGGAGTTCGGCGCTCCGTGCGGATGTCATGGAACGTGTGTAACGAAAAATGAGTGAAATCCACTTGCCTGCTTTCAAGCTGTTGAACAAAAGGCGGCCGCTGGTCATCGCACACCGCGGCTATAGTCAGCTTGCTCCGGAAAACACGACTGGCGCCTTTGACCTGGCATTCCAGGCCGGGGCCGATCTGGTCGAGTTGGATTGCCGCCAAACCAGGGATGACCAGGTGATTGTGATCCACGACTCGACTCTCGACCGCACCACTGACGCCCGCCAACGCTGGCGGCGCAAGCGCATCCAGGTAAGGTCCCGGACTGCTGCCGAAATCCAAAGTCTCGACGCAGGGCAGTGGTTCGGCCCTAAGCATGCCGGGGCGCGCGTGCCGTTTTTGGGGAAGGCTCTGGAACTCATAAACGCCAGGACTGGCTGTGCGCTCATCGAGAGCAAGGCAGGACCAGCCGCGGCGTGCCTCGAAATTCTGCGGAAGCTCAGTCTTATTAACTCGGTGATCGTTCAGTCGTTCGACTGGCAGTATCTGGCGCAATTTCACCAACTCGAACCGCGGCAATTGCTCGCGGCTCTCGGGCCCCCGCATCGCCTCAGCACCGGGCGCAAGCCGCGCCAAATTTTCCGCAGGCTCAATGCCGGCTGGCTAAATGAAATTCAGCGGACCGGCGCAAGCGTGGTTGTGTGGAACGCGCGAATTTCGAAACGCTCGGTCCGGCTGGCTCACCAACGCGGCTTTAAGGTTTGGGTTTACACCATCAACAATCTTCGGCTCGCCCGCCGATTGCTGGGAGCCGGCGTAGATGGCCTCATCACCAACAACCCCGCCCTGATCTGGAAGGCGATTGCCTTGCAGGGAAGCGTGAAAGGTGAAACGTGATGTGCCAGGGAAGATTCTCAACTGTGAACAGACGCGAATTCTTATTAGCGTCCATGAGGCTTAATTAGCGGTTTAATTCGGTTCCTCCGGCCCTGCTCTATAATCAATCACCCGGACTTTCTCCAGTGTCACCAACCCGCCCTTGAGCATTTTATCCAGCACCGGCAAAAACGAGTTTATCTTCTCTTCGCTATCCACGATCTCAATCACCAATGGCAAGTCCAGGGAGAGCCGGAGTATTTTGGCCGTGTGCAGGCGGCTGGACTTGCCAAAGCCCATGGGTCCCCGCAGCACCGTAGCTCCCGCCAAATGCAGCTCGCGCGCCTTGAGCACGATCGCCTCATAAAGCGGCTTGTGTTCCCAGCGGTCAGACTCGCCTATGAATATCCGCAACAGCATCGCATCATGGGGGAGGTGCATACTTGAATCTTAATCTTATTCTTTCTCTTAATCTTAATCTTGCCGCCTAGACCACTGACCACTGACCACTGACTTCTGACCACTACCCTTCGCCCTCCTGAACCCTGAACCCTGAACCCTGCGCGCTCATCTTCCTTTCATCCCGTTGATCTGCATTGCCAACACATGCCCCAGCCACACACCGATGAGGCACAAGACCACTGACAGCACAACATTCGCCCCGGCCAGTAACCACTGGCGGTCCTCTGCCAAAGTGAGCGTTTGCATGCTGAACGAGGAGAAGGTGGTGTATCCTCCACAGATGCCCCAGGTGAAAAACTTCCGAAATTCCACCGGAGCCAGCCAACGTCCGCCATCCCCGGTTGCGGCCGTGAAAAGCCCGATGATAAAGCACCCGCTGACGTTGACCAGAATGGTCCCCCAGGGAAAGGTTTCGCCAAAGCGGTTGGCCACGAACCCCGACACCGCCCACCGGGCAACACCGCCTAATCCGCTGCCAATAAAAATCCAAAGTGCGCTTAGCAAGGCAAGATCCTGCATCGCCACCCCGCCGACTGCAACGGAAATTCTCGTTAGGTGCTAACCTGGGAGGGCCGGCGTCCCGCCGGCGTGTCTGCTTTGTTAAATGGGCAACCCCATTTCCCGTGATTCCACTGGTCCGGTGCCTGCCTTTTCCGCTATGAATTGCTTAAGTTGCTGGTACATCTCCTCGGTGGGCATTAGCGATGCACCGATGTCATATTTGTGAGACGAAGTCCGTAACCGAAGGAACTTCTGTCCTTTCACCTTTATCTCAGAGACGCCTGAAATTGAGCAATAAGGTACGTGTCTAGGATTCGAGCGCAGCAGGGTAGGAGGCAGAACAATCGCGTCCGTTTCGACGACCAAATACCGCTCCGTCGTCATCCGCATGGCGGCCAGGAGAACGTCCGCAACGACGAACAGCGCACTGCCACCTGCCAGGATCCAGTAGAACACACTCGCCCCCTGCGCAGAAAACTCCACAATCCCTTCCAGATTAAGCCCACGATCGTTCGTGGTTGCCGCGTATGCCAGAGCCACCGCGCAAATGGCAAAGAAGATTCCGGTCCACACGATGACCGTCCACTTGGGCCTGTAAGGTATCTTGGAAGGTACCTGGATCGAATCTTCCTGTTTGAAATCTATCACAGGTAGCGGCATTATGCGCGCGGAGAAGATATGGTGAAAGCAAAAGTCCTTAAAACCGAATCCGATTGCGTCGCCGCTTTGGCCCGAATCGAAAAACTGATGGATGCCAAACGCAACAGTCCACAAGGAGACGAGCTCGAGCTACTTTCTCTGCTCGTTCATGATTATGCGGAGAAGGTTTTTCCGATAGACAAGCCTGACCCAGTGGAAGCGATCCGTTTTCGGATGGAACAACAGGGCCTCGAACCCGAAGACCTCGTCCCGCTCCTCGGCAGTCGAAGCCGGGTATCGGAAGTGCTTTCCGGCCGTCGAAATCTGAGCCTTAAAATGATCAGGAAACTCGTCGCTGTGCTGGGAATTCCGGCTGAAGTATTGCTCGGCACGGCCTGAGCCTGACGGTATGTTGAGGCCAACCTGACCGCAGGAGGCTTGCCGGTGTGGCGAAATGGCAGACGCACAGGACTTAAAATCCTGGGGCCTTAAAAAGCCGTGTGGGTTCGAGT
>PSRM01000255.1 GCA_003176045.1 Verrucomicrobiota bacterium
TTCGCCAATGCACACGTCCTGGTCGAGTTCGGAAACGATCTCGGGCAAATCGTGCAAATGGCCAAGGACCTCCTGGCCGGTGTGGCTGCCATAGTTGAAGTCGCCAGGGATGAGCCAATAGACGTCTCCAGGCCGGCCTTTGCTGAAAGCCTTGCCTAATCCCGAGTACCACATTTGACACGTATCCACGCACCACTCGTCAAGGACATCGGAGCAGCGCGCGACGGTGTTCTTTCTAAAGTGGTCGTACGCTTCGTCCTGAGCCATTTGGAGATGGGTCTTTTGGTCTATTACAGTGATTGGGCGGGCATAGAGTTCTTTCTCGGCGTTCAGTCTCTCGACCAGGCCGAAGAGCGCCTCCAGGTCTGCGTGATTGCCAGGATGTTTGAAGGGATACATCACGACCGGGTGGATGAGGCCGCGCAGGGCTGCTTTGGTTTTGCTGGGCGCCGGCGCTGGTTTGTTTCGGGTTGAAGGATTCGTATTTTTTTTCATAGTTGCCTGGGGTGCACTATGTACGCTTCGTTCTGGGCATGCAGCTAGTTTGGGCTTTTCGGGCCGGACTCGGCAATTGAAAAGGAGGCTCTAAAGAAAGGAGCGCGGCATTTATGCCGCTTCAACGTTCGGACTTAAGAGGTGCCCGTATTAGACTGGACGCAACGCTTCATTTGTGCGGTGAAGCGGCATAAATGCCGCGCTCCCAGGTGGTACGGCGCTTGCTACTTTTTGGCTCACTATGAATACCGTACCGCCTCCTTTGCCGGCTTCGGTCAGGTCTGCTGAACCGAGCCAGTTTGCTCGGAACGCCGCCAACATTTGTCTGGCTGCGCCGCTGATCGTATTGGCCTTCGTTTTCCTTGTTTCGCCCATTTTGCGCGAGCACCGTGATGCATCCGGGAGATTGATCTCCATCATCATTGGGCTGGGCGCGCTGGCCTTTTGTGTTGCCGGCGCTGTGGCCGGGATTCTGGCGTTCTTATTGGCGAAACCGGGGCAGCGAGGCGCGGTCTTTGCGCGCGCGGGTTGCGGCATGGCCCTGCTCGGTTTGCTGGCGGCAATTGCGGTTCCGAATTTCGTCCGCGCCCGGACGGTGGCTTTGCAGAACAAACAAGCCCTCAAAGAACTGCAGGCGGCGGTCACGAATTTTAACGCCCAAACGGCCGCCTCTCTCACCAACGGCGAGGCACACTCCCTGGATACCCGAAATCTACAGCAATCGCTCGCTCAGGCTGCCGAAAGGACGACCGGCGAAACTACTTCTCTTCTGAAAGGCAGCCAGCTTTATATGAAGGAATTACAGCAGCACCGTGACACTTATGATCAGGCTCTAAAAGAACTGACCGTGGCCAAAGTATTGACTGTGCGCACTCTCGAGCAGCGTGCGCAACTCAGCGACCGCAAAGCCCTGGTCCAGAAGTTTTTGGACGCAAACGACGGGCTCCAGAAGTTTGTCGAAAGCAGCCAATCCCATTATCGCAAAGGCTTGATTGCGGCCGGGGTCTCTGCTCCACACGCGGAAGCCGCGACAAAAGGGTTTTCCCGGCAGTGGTCCGCCCAGCATCCGTTTATGGTAACCATCCGGGAAGCCGACGACCGCATGGGACGCGCGATGCTCGGCGTGCTCAATCTTTTCGACACTCAATGGGGTCAGTGGTCGTTTGATGCCGATGCGAATGTGGTGCGTTTTCAGAACGACAGCGCCCTGGAACAATACAAAAGCTTCATGGCCGAAATTAAGCAGGCTGGCGCCGATCAGGCTGCTGCACAGCAACGCCTGGCGTCCGTGCTGAGCCAGAGGACCGGAAAGCTGTAGAGGGGCGCAGGGACTCAGCCTCCAGGCAGGCGGAACGTTGTGGGTCCTTTGGGTGCTCCAAGGTCATGAGTGGCGCGGCTGGACGCTCCCTCACGGTCGCGGCTCTGTTTGGAGGCGGTTAACGTTCGATGCCAATTGGATAGAGCAAATAGCGGTCGTCGTAATACGGGCTGCGTTCGTAGAACCATCGCTTACGAGCGGTCGGATCTGCGGCAAATTTTGGATCCTCCCGCAGCTTCGACTCGAATTCCGCTTTGAGTTTCGGATTCGCGCCAAGCATTTCTTCGGCCATGGGCGCCAGCACGTAGCCTTCGATGTACTCGGTGCGCTGGAGAATCTCCAGAAAGAACCCCCAGGCCAGGAGCGAATCGTTGCTCTCAGGCTCGAGCAGCGCCACAGCCAAATCGCCGAGCGGCTGTGCGGTTGGCACGCGAACCGATCCTGCTGGAAACGTTTCCTGGCGGATCTCGGCTTTGACGCTGGTCGTGAGGGTGTAGCGAGCTTCGAAAGGGTGAGAGCGCTCGTTGGTCTGAGGCTGGGGGTTGATGAGGCGATACATTTCCAGGGTCATCGTTCGCGCTGTCGGCAGAGTTTCCACTCGGATGCCGTGAAGTTTAAGCCGGGCGATGACTTCGGGCTTCGTAGCCGGCACCCAGTAGGCCTTCGGGCGGGCAACCTCGACAGTGGGCTTTTCCAAAGTGACCGGCAGGCGCGAGTAAAGCTTCGGCGTCCCAAGCCAGCGGATCTCGTTGGTTCCGGTCGCGGGCGAATCATACGTCTCAGAGGAGATTCCCAGAAAATCAATATTCGTACGGTCAGAACTGGTTTTGCCCCCAGTCAGCACCAGCTTTGCGGAAGTGTCAGCCGCGTCGGCGGCGACCGCCTGTTGCAGGGCAACGCCGTGGGCCCCCAGTGTCCGCAGTGACGATTCGAGCAGCACATAGGTGCCCAGCACCCGTTGCCTGTACGGTTTCAAGGAATGTGTCTCGACCAGCACAGTTGGGAGGTGACGCAGGTCGCCATAACCGCCCGAGTAGCGCGGGGATTCTGGTGCTGCAGAGAGCCCTTTGCTGATATCCGTTTCCTCAGTTGGTTCGAAAAACCGGCCAGGGATGTGACCCATAGTCTTAAGTGCTGCTTCAGTTGAAGGCCGGTAAATCTCGTTGAGCCATTGGCTGATATGCGGTGACCAGCAAAAGGTGCCAAAGTCGCCGTTGTAGGTGAAGGTGACGTCGTATTGCTCATCCATGCCGTCGCTGACGTGCAGGTCGAGATAGAGCGCGGGGGACCACTGGTTGATGAGCCGGACCATCGCCTGCATTTCGGGGGCGTCCGCCTTCATGTAATCGCGGTTCAGGTTCAGGTTTTGCGCGGTGGTCCGCCAGCCCTGGCGGATGGGGCCGCGTTGATTGGGGCGGTTCCATTCCGAGGATCGCTCGTGGCCGTCGGCATTTAAGATTGGGACAAAGAGGAAGTTCGCCCGATCCAGCAAAGAAGCTTTGCCACGGAAAGCGATATCGCGCAGCAGCATCAAACCCGCGTCTTTGCCATCAATCTCGCCGGAGTGAATGCCCGCTTGGGCGAGCAGCGTTGGCCTTTTGTTCTTGCGCACCGCTGCGGGGCTAAACGCGCGCCCCTTGGCGGCGACGACGACGTAAAGGGCGCGCCCTTGCGCGGTGCGCCCGAATTCCTGGAGCGAGATCAGCGGCGATGCCTTGGCCAGTTTCTTGAGATAAACAATGGTTTCGGCGTAGCTCGGCGTTTCCGTCAGGCCGGTTGTCTCCGATGGAGTAATCCACGGGTCCCCTGGCTTGGCGATCAGGGCTTCGCTTGCCCCTGTCCAGGCTGGCGCAGGAGGAAGGTAATCTGCTGCGTTAGCCCGCGGGAACGCGAGGAGGAGCCAGGATGCAAAAGCGAACTGGAACTTGATAAGGGAAAAGAATTTCATCTGCTTTCTCTCATGGAGTGTGCGTCGATCTTACGTTGAATGAACCAGCAGAACCAGCCTTTGTATTTGGCCTGCAAGTCGGGTTTCATCCAATCCTTGCCGGTGATGATTTTGCGGCACGATGGTTTGCCACAGCGACAGTCCATGGTGTAGTCGCTATCGTCGGTTGTTGCCCAGTCGTGTGTCAGTTCCTCGCCGGCTGAGATGTCGCGCATGGCGACGAACACAATCTGGCCCTGAATGCCGATGTTTGGTTCACAGGAATGGTTTGAATAAACCATCGAGCCGTCGCGTTCGGCGGCTGTAGCGGGCGCGATGAACAGGTTGTCAGTGATCTGGATTTCCGCGGAGCCCAGCGTGGGTTCGAGGGCGCGCCAGGTTTCAGACGTAAGTATGTGGCCGCCTTTCACGGCGACGATCTCGCCGGCGGCGATTGCCGTTTTTGCGAACAAGCCCAGGCCATGAATTTTGCTGGGGCGGGGTTCGGTTTTTGGGGAGAGATAGGAGCGGTTCATTTGGCAAGGGCGCCAGGAATTTGCGAAGGCCTTTGAGTAGCCGGGTTCGCGATCGCGGTTGTCATGGTATTGCCGTCGAACTGGGTTTCGGTGAAGGGCAGGTCGGTGGTTTTTCTCAATCATAAATCATAATTCATAAATCATAAATTCCCGTTGGGGTGCCCGGCGGCTGGGCTTTGCTGTGTTCACCCACTTTTGGCTGGGGTATCACGAAGCGTACGGTAAGCACCGAAGAAGTTAGTAACACGCAGGGGGTTAAACCATCGAAGATGAGATTGCTATTCGTTCATCGTCACCTGGGAGAACTGGGCGGGGCTGAAGCGAACATTCATCTGACGGCCGAACAATTGGGGCGGCGCGGCCACATGACCGGTTTGCTTTACGGCTCGGCCACCGGCAAAGGGGAAGATCAATGGCGTGCAACCTTTTCTGAGTGCTTTCGCCTTCCCGGATACCGCAACGGAACCGCGACTCAGCGGGCGCTGGAGTATTTCACCCCGGACGTTCTATGGGTTCACAACCTCTCCGACCTGGAAGTCCTTGAAGCGCTACTTCAATCGCCCAAACCGGTGATCCGAACTGTGCATGACCATGCCCTCTATTGCATGCGCTCCTATAAATACGACTATTTCACGCGTCAGATCTGTTTACGGCCTGCCTCTACGTATTGCATTTTCCCGTGCCTGGCCTCTGTATCACGAAATCATCGCGGCGGGTTGCCGCTCAAATGGGTCAGTTACAGCGCCAAGCGCCAAGAGATACGCTTAAACCAACACTGCCGGCGTTTGATAGTCTTTTCGGATTATATCAGGCAGGAGCTTCTCAGGAACGGATTCGATGGCCCGAGGATCGAGGTGCATGCGCCCCTCTTTCGGGAAGGTGGGGGCGGGAAGTTGGGAGTTGGAAGTTGGGAGGAAGACGAAGCCAGACAGAGCTGTTCGCCCCTATCTCCCAACTCCCAACCCCCATCTTCCACCCCGCTCCCATCTTCCAACCTCATCGTCTGGGCCGGCCAAATCGTCCGCGGAAAAGGACTGGATCTCTTTCTGCGCGCGTTGACACATGTAAAGACGAATTTCGAATGCGCCATCCTGGGCGATGGTTCGCACCGCGCGTACTGCGAGAAGCTCTCCAAAAAGCTCGGCTTGAGCGGTCGTGTAAAGTTCTACGGTTTCGTGGGCCCGGAGCAGCTCCAGGAGTTTTTCTGCAAGGCCAGTCTCTTCGCCTTCAGTTCAGTATGGCCGGAGCCTTTCGGCATGGCTGGCCCGGAGGCCATGCGCCATGGTCTGCCGGTAGTGGCGTTTGACGCCGGCGCAGTACGCGAGTGGCTCACCGATGGGGCCAACGGGTTTCTTGTCCCATGGGGGAACACCAACCTCTTTGGCGTCCGAATCGAACAACTCCTGCAAAATAGAGACCTTGCTCAGACTATGGGCCGGTGCGCTCGAGAACGTGTCGCGCGTGAATTCAATCCGGACCGGGCCATTGAGCGGCTCGATGACCTTCTTTTTAGGGTCGTTCAGGAGACACAGACCGCCGCTTCGTCTCAGCAATCGGAGAATTTTTTGAATTATGAGCAACGAACTGTTAGGACCATTGCTTCTGCGCCGTTATGAAGCCATTCAGCATCCTCTTGGCCGGTGGTTGCTGAAATTGCACGTGCAACAACAGAGGTTGCGAGCCATCTGGCTGGCCAACGGCCAGGGCCTCCTCAAACGCACGGTCGATGTTTTCGGCAGCTTTGCTTTGCTGCTGCTGTTCAGCCCTTTGTTCGCGCTCATCGCAGTCCTCGTTTGGATCGAAGATGGTGGTTCAGTCTTCTTTGCCCAAACCCGGGTCGGTCAATATGGACGCGAATTCAAAATGTATAAAATTCGCTCGATGTGCCTGGATGCCGAGCAGAGGCTCAAAGATTTGTTGAAACTCAACAGCCATAAAGAAGGCATTACTTTCAAGATCAAAGACGATCCACGTATCACTCACGTTGGCAAATGGTTGCGCAAGTTCTCGTTTGATGAGCTGCCGCAGCTTTTCAACGTTCTGATCGGCGATATGTCTCTGGTTGGGCCGCGCCCGCCGGTTCCCCGCGAGGTGGCCAAATACAGCCCTTCGGACCGCCGCCGGCTGGCCGCCAAGCCCGGCATCACCTGTATCTGGCAGATCAGTGGCCGCGCAAACATCGATTTCTCCGGGCAGGTCGAGCTGGATGTGGATTACATCGAAAGCCAGAGTCTTTGGCTCGATCTACGAATCCTGGCCCAGACGGTCCCCGCGGTGCTTTCAGCCGATGGCGCCTGCTGATGCGAAATGAGTCTAAAGATGAATACGGATAAAATGCCAAAAGTACTCTTGATCTGCCCCTCCGTGCGCTCAGGCGTGCCTTTTCTGGCGGAGGCAACTCCTCTGGCCCTGGCGCCTTTGCTCGGACAAGGATTAATCGAATACTGGCTTTCCTGGATTGAAATCTCCGGCCCCAAAGAGGTCATGGTGCTGGCTCACGACCGGCCGGACCAAATCGAGACCGTTGTCGGCGACGGCGCCCGGTGGGGCCTAAAGGCAAAAGTAGTTCCCGAAGCTCGCGATTTGAGCAGCGCCGAGGCTCTTCTCAAATATGGCGACGACATCGCACAAGACGGAACGATTACGGTTCTGGACCATTTTCCCGGCGCTCCTGAAGGCTCCCTGTTCACCAGCTATAACACCTGGTTTCAGGCGCTTTTGGATTGGATGCCCCGGGCGATCACGCTGGATCGAGTGGGATTCCATGAAACCAAGCCAGGAATCTGGACGGGCACCCATTGCCATATATGCCTAGGAGCGCAGCTGATTGCCCCATGCTGGCTTGGCAAGAACGTGCTCATCGGGCCGGGCGCCACCATCGGGCCTCATGCCATCGTGGAGGACGGCTCGGTTGTCGAAGCCTCGGCGGCAGTGACCCGCAGCTACATTGGTCCGGATACGTTTGTGGGCGAGTTTGCAAAGACCGCTCATGCTCTTGCGTGGGGAAACACGTTGATCGCTCTGGACACCGGCTCAGCTATCCAGGTGGCGGATACCTTCCTGCTGTGCGCCTTGCGCAGCCGCCACCACCAACGGTCCCGGGGATTGCTCGGCCGAATCTTTGACATTTGTTCCCGGAACAGGGAGGAGGCCGAACTGCTCTGGAAACAGCTTGTTGCAAACAAGGAAGGATAAGATTTTCCTTCACTTTTCTTGAAGAGCGTTTATACTGGCACTCGTGACAGTTGAAACGTTCGGAGCGGAAATAGCTGAGGCAATGAAAATGTACGACCGGCACGTCGTTTGCCTCGATAAAGCGCCCGATGATTTCGAAGCAGCCCTGAATTCACTGCTCCTGAAGGCGATCAAAGCTTACGAAAGCCGCGGACCCCAGTTGCGCCACGGCATTGCGCTGGATCGCCATGTGACAGTCATTCTTAGCCAGAACGACGGCCCGCGCCCGCTCTGCGGCATCTACTTCAATCTCCACTCTCCCTACCAGAAACAGTCCTTGCCCAAAACAGTCAAACCCCTGACCGAACAATTGGGCAACCAGCGCGCCGAAGGCTGATTTGGAGTGCGCGGACACGTCCGCTCACTCCCAAGCACCCCACAGTCACATCGACAGGGATCGTCCAGCTTCCGCACGCCCGTCCCCAAGTAACCTACTTAACCTGTTTAACTCATTTAACCCCTATTCGCGCGCCTCGTCCCCAACCTTCGCCTCCCCATTCAACAGATCAGCCACCACATAATCATCGAGCTGCCGTTCGGTGATCTTCACCTCCCCGACCTTGGCCCCACGGCGAAAAAGGCTCATCCGCATATCCGTACCCGGCACGTGCCCTGCGGGAAAGTTTAGCACCACAAATGCCGCCCGCTCGTTCACCTTGACCACTGTCCCGATGAGCCGCACTTCCGGAGTGACGATAAGCTTAGAGCTGGCTGATACCCCGGGCTTCCCTGCCTGATCCGGGCCTGAGAAATCCCGGCCAGTGCGTTTGCCGGCGCAGCCCGGGAAAGCAAACATTGCAAGGAACAGTATCAGTAATAGCCAATTACTCATTGCCTGAGTAGCAGTACCTGGCCGACACATACCAGATTCTATGGCTTGAGACAAGCGGGGGCTCTTCACGTTCAGCAATTCTCATTTTGACTTGAAGGCGTGGAGCGCGACCCGAGCCGGAGTTGGGTGGCGCGACTGAGGCGGG
>PSRM01000120.1 GCA_003176045.1 Verrucomicrobiota bacterium
CAATCGCCGGCGAGTGGGACGTAAACGACTGACACCGGTCTGAAACGTAAAACGTGAAACGTGAAACGTGATCGGACAGGGGCGGGCAAAGTGGATGGCCGCTAAATCAACGCGAAACACCTGAATCAGAGCCAACCTGCATCGGCGGCCACAGCATGGCAACACCACACCGCCTTCGGTTTGGCGCTGATATGCGCCTCAAGCAGGGCCGCGATTTCGCGCGGCTGCGGCAGCAGGGGCAAAGGCTGGCAATGGGCTGCCTGGTTGCCAATTGGCAACGCATGCCGGAGCACGCCACCTCTCGTCTCGGAGTTGTGACCTCCGGTAAAATTGGTGGAGCGGTGGTGCGCACGCGAGCGCGCCGTTTGCTGAGAGAAGTCTTTCGGCTTCATCAGCACGATTTGGCCGGGCCCGTTGACCTTGTCCTGGTCGCGCGCCAATCCATCGTTGACAAAGGTCTCGCCGAGGTGGAAAAGGATTTTTTGACAACGCTGAGGAAAGCGGGATTGTTGAAAGCGTAGGACGCGGCGGGGCTTAGGAGCATTAGTAAACCACGAATGAACACCAATAAACACGAATGGCAGAGCAATCGGCCGCGAGTGGCGCGCCGGACGGGACCATGGCGCGCCGGCAGGCGATTCTCGGAGCTTTCCGCGCATTTCTGTTCGGGTCCATTCGTGTTTATTCGTGGTTCTAAACTGGCATGATTCGCCTGGACCCAGCCCGACAGCTCTTGATTTTGGCTGTTCGTCTTTATCGCTGGACGCTATCCCCAGCGAAGTCATTTCTTTTCGGACCGGCAGGCCAGTGCCGATTCCAGCCAAGCTGCTCTGAATACGCAATCGAAGCCCTTCAAAAGCGAGGCGCTCTCACAGGAAGCTGGCTGGCCATCAAGCGGATCTGCAGATGCCATCCCTGGGGAGGATGCGGCCATGATCCAGTTCCGACTAATGACCACGGACCACGGACCACGGACCACGGACCTCCGGCACCCGCCTCTTTGTCACGCAGCACGCACTACGCAACACGCATCACGCACCACGTTTCACGTTTCACGTTTCACGTTTCACCTTAATCATGGACCGCACGTCAATCATCGTTATCGTCCTCTGTTTTGTGCTCATGGGCCTTTGGATTTTCCTGATCGAACCAAAGCTCAACCCGCCCAAACCGTTGCCCCTCGCCGCCACCAATGCGCCTGCTCCGACGCTGGCAATGACTAATCCGCCTGCGGCGCCACCAGTCCCTTCGCCTGCGGCTGAACCCGCTGCTCCGCTCGCGCTCAGTACAAACGCGCCTGAGGAAACGATCGAACTGACCAACGGACCTTCGCGGTACGTTTTCACTTCGCACGGCGGCGGCATCAAAGAAGTGCAGGTCTTCGGCGCCACACGCCGCGGTACAACCAATCTGCTTGCGACGCTCAACTACTTCACCAACGACCCCGGCGCGGGCCTCTTTCTCACATTAACAAACGCTCCGGTGCTGGCGGTATTCGATGGGAACGCAGTCCAGGGGGATGGCATTTTCAAACTCACTCGCACGACTAATGGCGTCCGCGCGCAAAAAGAGCTCGAGAATGGGCTTAGCATCGTCAAAGACTTTCAGCCCGACAGCAATTATCTGCTCACCGCAACTGTCCGCTTCGAAAACCGCTCCTCAAACGCGCTATCCTTGCCGGCGCAAGAATGGTTCATAGGCACTGCCACACCCGCGGATTCGCGCGACAAAGCCGTCGGAGTTATTTGGTATAATGGCTCCGATTCCGCCGAAGCAGGGCCCGCTACAGGCGGCGGCGGTTGCGCCTGTCAGCAACGCGCTCCTCCATTTCTGGAGAAGCGCGTGGTTGGATCCAATGATGTTTTTTGGGTAGCGGTCCACAGCCAGTTTTTTGCTCTGGCCGGAATGCCCATCCCTGCGGACAAGGAAACAGCCCAGAGCCTCGTGATCAGGGGCAGATACCTGCCTGGGCCGCCCCGGCGGCCGCCTGCGGCGGGTTTGATTGCCAAGCCGCCCCCAAAGGAGGACGATGCCGGTTGGGTGGCCACCGATGCCCCACCGCCCCAAGGTTATGCCGCCACGTTGGTTTATCCCGGTTTGACTCTGGCACCTCACGAAACTCGCACGCGCCAAATACTTGTCTATGCCGGTCCGAAAGAATACCAAACCTTGCAGCGCATTGCTGATCGGCTGAACAACAATCTGGACAAGGTCATGGGCTTCGGGAAGTACGTCGGGTTTGTTTCCAAGGGCCTTCTCCTGGGGATGAACGTGCTGCACGACGCTTTTAAGATTGGCTACGGCTGGGCCATTGTTCTTATCACCGTCATCATCAAACTCGTCTTCTGGCCGTTGACCCGGGCGAGCACGCGCTCGATGAAACGGCTGCAGGCGCTCCAGCCTCAAATGAACGCCATCAAGGAGAAATACAAAGACGACCCCGTGAAGATGAACAAAAAGACGATGGAATTCATGCGCGAGAACAAAGTGAGCCCGCTGGGAGGCTGTCTGCCTATGGTGCTACAGATCCCCGTCTTCATTGGCTTCTACACGATGATTTATACTGCGTTTGAATTGCACGGCGCTTCGTTCCTTTGGGTGAAGGATTTATCGCGGCCGGACACTTTGTTTTTTATTCCTTTTCTGGATTGGGTCCCACTAGTGGGCCTCCCTGGCCGCGGCCTGCCCTTCAACCTCATGCCGCTCCTGATGGGCGCGACCATGCTCTGGCAATCGCATTTGACTCCACCCTCCCCTGGAATGGATCCGGCCCAGCAGAAAATCATGCGCTTCATGCCGCTCATGTTTCTTAGTTTTCTATATACCTATTCCGCAGGCATGACTCTGTATTGGACGGTCCAAAATCTCCTCACCATCGTGCAGACCAAGCTTACTCGCACTGCTACGCCTGTCGAACCGTCCTCTGCCCCTGCCAAAAGTCCGGTCTTGACGCCTCCTCAAAAAAAGAGGAAATAGTTGCGAGACGCCCCGCAACTATGCACTATGCCCAAGTGCTTCGCTGCCGGACTCAATCAGATCGGTCCGAGCTGCCGGACGTTCCGAAGTTTGAACTTTGAATTTTGAACTCTAAACCTTGAATCGCAACTATGCCTGCAGAACCAAAAGTTACGCTCCAGAAAATTCTCGATCTGCTCGGCTTCTCAGCCACCGTCGAAGAACACCACATGGATGATGGCATCCTGCTGGACGTGAAAACCGAGGATTCAGGCCGCCTGATCGGCCGCCAGGGACAAACCCTCTCCGATCTTCAATACATTACCAATCGGCTCCTATTCCAGCAGGACCCGTCGGCGCCTAAAATCATGGTGGACGTCAGCGGCTACCGTGCGCAAGCCCGCGAGGCACTCGTGAAAAAAGCCAAAGAAGCCGCCGAAAAAGTCCGTCGTTGGGGCGATGTCGTGGAGTTGGAACCGCTCAACGCCTTCGATCGCCGTATCATCCACCAGGCGCTCAAGGACGATCCCCAGATCGAGACCCATAGCGTCGAGGTCGAGGGCACCGATAAAAAGGCCATCCTGCTGCGGCCGAAGCACTGATTTGCGCAGAAGCCGCTTGATGCGCGGGGCAGATGAGCTTATCTGTTTCTTATGACGGTAGTTGAAGCGCAGAAACCGGAGCAGGTTGCCCCCAAGCCCTGCCCTCTGACAGTGGAAGCCTATCATGCCTTGGGAGAGATGGGATTTTTGCCGAAGAAAACAGAGCTACTTTACGGCCAGGTCTTTCACAAAATGGCTAAATCCCCGCTTCATACACTGATTCAAATCCTTTTGCTGGAGGCCCTGCGCAAGATCTCGCTCTCTGGCATGCACATCCGGCAGGACCAGCCAATTACCTGCCCACATTCAGAGCCAGAGCCAGATCTGGCGGTCGTTCGTGGTTCCATCGAAGATTACTCTAAAGAGCACCCGCGCACAGCCGAGTTGGTTATCGAGGTGTGCATTACCAGCCACGATTACGATCGGGATAAACTCAGAGCCTACGCCATGGCAGACGTGAAGGAAGCTTGGCTTATTCTGGTGCCGGAAAAGCAAGTCGAAGTTCACCGACTGCCTTCTGGAGAGCGGTTTCGCGAGCGGATCGTGCATGGTCCCGGTGGAAGAGTTGTGAGCTCCAGTCTGCCACAGTTCGGGGTGGACCTGGATGCCTTCTTCGCGGCGGCGCCTAAATAAAAATAAGCAGCTATCACCGCTACGCTCTGTCGGCGCACTCCATAGCGCGGCGTCTCAGCTTTTGGGCTTTCTGCCCACTCCCCAGATAAACCAAATGGCCAGAGCCACCAGCAGCACCAGCCACCAGAAGTACCTCAACTCGCGGGCGGCCATCTCGACAAACCTGAACGCAGGCGGAAAAAGCAGGACCAACCCCGCCAGCACCGCCAGGAGGATGCAGATCTGTATGATGGCGCGGCCCCTAGGATTCATAGCAGGCGATTCAAATCATGGAACCACGACGATTGAAACTTCAAAATCCAAATTTCAAACTTCAGGCAAAATTCAAACCTCAAGTTTCAATTCCTCCGACGGATGGTTTTTCGAAGTTTGAAGTTTGGAGCCTGTTTGAAGTTCGGAGTTTGGATTTTGAAGTTTCATCTGCGGCTAAACCCTTTGCACACGACACCATTATTTTGCGGCCTCCCCCGCCCCGAGCGGCAATAACAACGCCGCCCCGCCGTTGTTTGCCTCCGCCGGCACGACCAGCGGCGATTTGCCGTTCCACCGCTCGACAATTTGCAGCCGCAGAAATGCGGGATTCAATTTTAACGCCTCGCCACGCACTTTAATCGCCTCCGCCTCGCCCTTGGCCTTGATCACGGCGGTTTCGGCCTCGACCTGCGTTTGCAATTGGGTAAATCGTGCCTGGGCCGCCTGCTGCTCGGCAACCATCTTGGCCTCGATGGCGTGCTCCAGTTCTTTCGACAGATCAATGTTCCGAATGACTATGTCCTCGACCCAAAGCAAACTCCCGATCTTCGCCTTGGAAGCCGCCAGGCCCTTTTGTTTGATCTCCTCCCGGTTCTTCACGATCTGCTCCGCCGTCTGCATGGCCGTCACTTCTTTCAGCGCTTCCTGCACACGCGGCGCGATCAGGCTGTCGAAAGGATCACCGGCGAATTTTTTGTAGATCTCCACGACTGATTCCTCCGGAACGCGGTAGAGCACCCGCAAATCCAACTGGACCTGCTGCAAATCCGACGAAAAACAGTCGGCGCGCACGTTTTGCGTTTTTTGGCGGATGCTTACCGGCACAATCGTGGTGATAAACGGCGCTTTGAGACCAAAACCCTGCGGCAAAAACTTATCGGCTGCTTTGCCGAGAGTGACCTTAATCCCTCGAGTGCCGGGCTCGATGACGTAACTCGTGGTCGAAATTCCGACGATGAGCGCGAAAACCAGGACGCCGATTCCCAGAAGCCAGAGCAATGAGCCTTGGTTCATGGGATTAGCGGGTAGCTGTCCGCCGCTGGACGGCGGGCGCTGGTTGCGTAGCGGGGTTGGCATTTTGATGTCTTGCTCGTTCGAGGTCCTGCAATTGCAAAAGCATATTGTCACTGCTCCCGATCACCAGCGGCGTCAGGCCGTCCCATTTATCCACGATCTTGAGGTCCACGAACGCGGGATTGTCCTTGAGCGCCTGGCCGCGGATACGGATGGACTCCGCCTCGCCTCTGGCCTGGATCACCGACGTATCCGCTTCGATCTGCGCTCGTTGCTGCACGTACTTGGACTTGGCCGCTTCCTGTTCCTGGACCATTTTCGCTTCAATGGCGCTCTCGAGTTCCCTGGTCAGAGTAATGTTCTCGATCACGATGTCTTCCACCACGAGCAAACCGCCGATCTTCTTCCGCGCCAAATCCAGGGCTTTGGTCTTGATCTGCTCGCGGTTCTTAACTACCTGTTCGGCGCTTTGCAAGGCCACCTCTTCCTTGAGGGCTTCCTGCACGCGCGGCGCTATCAGGCTCTCGAATGGTTCACCGTCATAATCCTGGAACAGGGTTACAACTGAACTTTCAGGCACGCGGAACAATACGCGCAACTGAATCTGGATTTGCTGGAGATCCGCCGAATAACACTCCGCCTTGTCCTCCGCTGTCTGCTGCCGAATGGAAATAGGATGGATGGCGGTTATCACCGGCGCCTTGAGGCCGAACCCCTCGGGTTTGAAAACCGGGGACACTTTGCCCATGGTCACTTCAACGCCGCGATAGCCGGGGTGGACAACGTACGTGCCCGAGGAAGCCATCAGCACCACAACGAACACCAAAATGGCAATCCCAATCAGTCGCGCAACCGTACGAGGAGGCATACTGGCTACGGTTTAACGCAAAGAGGCAGGGAGGCAAAGCCAATTCTTACCGTAGGGGACGACGGGACGACGTGAGTAGTCCCTGGGGTGGTCGCTGGGCAACAGAGGACTCCTTACGTCGTCCCCTACAGTGAAACCGTTGATGCCGCGACTAACGTGGCGGATCACGTTTCACGTTTCACGTTTCAGACAAGCACCCCACCCTGGCTGGCGTTGCTCACTAATTTCTGGTATCGCGCCAGCCAACCGTTGAGCTCACGCTTCACGGGGGTCCAAGTCTGCTTGCGGGTCGCCAATTCGCTTTCGCTTACCAGGATATCTATGCGCCGATTGGGGAAGTCTATGCGCAGCCGGTCTCCGTTTCGCAGCAAACCTATGGGCCCGCCTTCAGCGGCTTCGGGCGAAACATGTCCGATGCAGGCGCCCGCCGTTCCGCCACTGAACCGGCCATCGGTAATCAGCGCAACCTTGTCGCTTAAACCCATCCCGACGATGTAACTGGTCGGCGAAAGCATCTCCTGCATGCCCGGCCCTCCCCGAGGCCCTTCGTTGCGAATGACCACCACGTCTCCTGCTTTGACCTTGCTAGCCAAAATCCCTTCGCACGCCTCTTCCTGGCTTTCGAAGATGATACAGGGTCCCTCGAAGATGAAGTTCGGGCCGCAATACGCTTTGAAGGCGTCGCTAATGCCCGCGGTCTTTACCACGCTGCCCTCCGGAGCCAGTTGCCCGTAGAGAATAGCCAGTCCGCCGTCCTTGCTATAGGCAGTGTCCTTGGTCCGGATACAATCCTGCGCGTTGAACATGAATGCCGAGTCGTACGGCATCAAGCCCGCCGGCTGGGCTTCCTTGAGTTGAGCGGGCCGATATTCGTGATAGGCCTTACTCAATTGCCACCCACGCAAACGTCCCGTGCGCAAGAGACAATGCAGCGTCTTTTCTTTGCCTTTGGCGTATTGCCAGATCAGGAGGACTGGAGTGTTTTTAAGATGCCCCAACTCCGCTCGGAGCAATCCACGCGACCGGGCAAAAACTTCCTTGAGGCCTGCCTCAATAGCCGCTGGGCCTTTCCACACCGATGCTGGCGAATCCAGTGTCGCTGTTGAGGTGCTATGGTTTCCGAAAGACGAAGCTTCAGCTTTGAACCTGGTCTCCGAACCCGCAGCCGACTCGTCCGCGCTCACTTCGTCCTCAAACTCAGCATCCTCCGTGAATAGCGCCGCTGCGGCTGCCGCATCGCCAGTGTTGAAAGCAGCGGCCAAACGCCAAAGCGTAATTGCCCGATGGTCAGCAGGATAAAAAAGCAACGGTTTCGGAACCAAATTTCCGCTGGCCGTGCGGGCCGCGGGACCGAGTTTGTCGTTCGGATCCAGTACCAGGGCCGATGCGCCGGAGACTCGGGCAGTCCTTGCCCACGCCGTGCATTTTTCCGACCGCGCATCCCATTCCTCGATGTTCTCTCCAATCGTCTTTCCCGTAACCGTTTTGCACTTCTCGGAAAGCGCGCCCATTCGCTTTAGCTCGCCCAAGATCGTGTGGATGCCTCCGGCTCGATGCACGTCCTGGACATGATAATCGGACGAAGGAGACACTTTGCAAAGGCACGGCACTCGGCGAGAGATGGCATCAATGCGTTTGATGTCGTACTCGATGCCTGCCTCGCGCGCAATCGCCAGGGTGTGCAGGATAGTGTTGGTCGAACCGCCCATTGCCACATCCAGCGCAATCGCGTTGTCGAACGCCTCGACAGTGGCGATGTCTCGCGGCTTGATGTCTTTCTCGACTAGTTTAATGATCGCGTGGGCCGCGCGATCATAAAGTGCTTCACGCTCCTTCGACACCGCGAGAATCGTGCCATTGCCCGGCAAAGCGACGCCCAGCGCTTCGCAGAGGCAATTCATCGAGTTAGCTGTGAACATGCCCGAGCATGAGCCGCACGTTGGACATGCTGCTTGCTCCAGTTTTTTCAGATCTGCCTCGGAGATTTTTCCCGTCTGCAATTCGCCAACCCCTTTGAATACCGTAATCAAATCCGCTTTCTGCGTCGCTGGCCGCAGGTACTGGGGCAACTCTCCGTCCGAAGCCTGCTGCGCCACGCCCGCAGCCATTGGCCCGCCGCTGACGAAAACCGTCGGGATATTCACGCGCATCGCCGCCATCATCATTCCCGGCACGATCTTGTCGCAATTGGGGATGCAGACCATCCCGTCAAAGCAATGTGCCTTCACCATGGACTCTACGCAGTCCGCAATCAGTTCACGCGATGGCAGCGAGTATTTCATCCCGCCATGCCCCATGGCGATACCGTCGTCCACGCCGATAGTGTTGAAAATAAGCGGCACCCCTCCTGCCTCGCGCACAAGCCGTTTCACCAACAACCCCACCTCATTCAGGTGCGCATGGCCAGGGATGCAGTCAGTGTATGAATTGACAATCGCGATGAACGGCTTGTCCCAATCCGCCTCGGATTCGATGGAACCTGTGGCGCGCAAGAGGGACCTGTGCGGCGCGCGTTCAAAGCCTTTTTTGATGGTATCAGAGCGCATAGTTCAGGGGAAAGGGTAACAGAGGAAAGGAGCGAGGGCAAAGGCGAAAGGGCAGGTCAAGCCCGGTTAATTGAACGGTCTCGCCATTGCGTACCTCGCAGTACGAAAACGAAAGCGCGGGAATGCCGCGCACTCCAAGCGCTTGGCGAGGCAGGATGCGCTTGGAAGTCGCGAAGCGTTTGGAGTGCGGCGCATTCCGCCGCTTTCGTTTTACGAGTCGCGCGAAACGTTTTTGGCAGTTTGATGGTCTTATTACCAGCGGACCTGGAGATTCTTCCTCGCTTACTTTCCATTTCTAATCGGCTTCCCGCTTCCCGCGGTACTCGCTGGTCCTCCGCTCCTGATTTTTTAGAGAGATCCCGCGGCATGAGATGCACGTGCTTTTAACTTGTCATCCTGCTTCTGATTCTGTTCACTAACGTCAGAATACACGACGATAAAAACTAAATCGAACTCGCTGCCACGCTCCCGCCCATTCCGGCCCTTTTCGTCAAACTGACAGACCGACTCTCATTCGCGTATGAAACCTAAACCCGCCAACGCCCGCCACGGCTTAATGGCCGGGGGAAACTGGATCATTGATCAAGTCAAGATCATTGATGTGTACCCTCAACCCGAGCACTTGAGCAATATTCGCAATCAATCGCAGGGTACTGGTGGCGCGCCTTTCAATGTCCTGGTTGATCTGGCAAGATCCGGCGCGCCTTTTCCGCTTCTTGCAGCCGGGTTGGTCGGTCGCGACGCCCTGGGCCAGCAGGTCCTCGACACCTGCCGCAAGCACAAGATTGATATCTCCCATCTGGCCGTTACCACCAAAGCCCCAACGTCATTTACGGATGTCATGACCGAGCAGCGGGATGGCCGGCGCACATTCTTTCATGCCCGCGGCGCAAACGCCCTGTGGCGTGGGGACGATCTCGATTTCCGCAAAACGAAAGCACGCATTTTCCATCTTGGCTACTTGCTCTTGCTCGACGCGCTTGATCAGCCCGATCCCAAGTTCGGCACCAAAGCCTCCCGGTTGCTCGCAGCCGCCCAGGAGGCGGGCATTAAGACCAGCGTGGACGTGGTTAGCGAAGACAGCGACCGGTTTGGGCGCCTGGTCAATCCGGCCCTAAAGCACGTTGATTATTGTATCCTGAATGAAATCGAGGCCGGCAAAACGACGGGATTTAAAATCCGCCAGGCGGATGGGAGCCTCGACACTGTTGCCGTCCGCCACGCCGCCGGAGCGCTTTTGCAGCAAGGTGTTCGCGAACTGGTTGTCATCCATTTCCCGGAAGGCGCCTTCGCTCGCACCCGCAAAGGCGAGGACGTCTGGCAGTCTTCCCTGAAGCTGCCGCCAAACTATATCGCGGGCACAACTGGAGCCGGCGACGCCTTCTGTGCCGGGGTCCTTTTGGGGTTGCACGAGGGCTGGGATTTGCCTCGCTGCCTGCTCACAGGCGTCTGCATCGCCGCAGCCTGCCTATCCGACGCTACCTGCACCAATGGCGTCAAATCCCTCAACACCTCGATGGCGTTGGCACGGAAATTCGGTGTGCGGCCGGATTTGGATGGAGAGTGACGGGCAAAATCCGAAGCCCTAATTCCGAAGGCCGAACTCCGAAGCCCGCTCAGAACTCGAAACTTCGGACTTCGAGCTTCGGGTTTCGGATTTCCGATCACGCCCTCTCCATATACTTCCCCGTCCGCGTATCCACCTTGATTTTCTCGCCGGATTTTATGAAGAGTGGAGCCTGGATGGTAATCCCGGTTTCCAGCGTGATGGCTTTTTGAACGTTGTTAGCCGAATCCCCGCGGATACCTTCGGGCGCATCGGCCACCGTCAAAACGACACTGGACGGTAGCTCGACCGAAACCGCCTTCTCTTCCACGAAAGTCACCGTCACCGGCCCGTTTTCCACAAGATAGTTCTTGGCGTCTCCAATCAGCTCGGGAGAAAGGGTCACCGTTTCGTAAGTTTCAGGATCCGAAAAAACGTAATCTTCGCCGTCTTTGTAACTGAACTCCATCTTGCGGGTCATCATCGGGACGACGTCAATCCGCTCCGTCGAGCTGAAGCGCACGTCGGATGAACGCCCGCTGCGAATGCTGCGGAGAGTTGCCTGCACAAACGCGCGCAGATTGCCAGGAGTCCGGTGCTGGCTATCCAGGACCACGCAGACATCGCCGTTGTAATTAATCGCCATTCCGCGGCGCAAATCGTTTGCTGTTGCCATACTAATCTATCTCTTTAATAAGTTGTAAACCTCCCCTCGGCTTACCCGACGGGAGCCGCGAAATATAGCCAAATCCTGGTCCACTGCAAGCAAAAAGAGGCCGTTTTTACGATCTTTTAAGATAAAGATCAAAAAATCTGCTCGAACCGCGCTTTTCATAGTTGCCGGCGAACACCTTTCGAAATCTCTCCCCAAAAACATCAGCATAAGGTGCATAACGATTGGGCATCGAAAAGGGCGCATTGTCTTTTGGGATTAGCCACACATCCACAGCTTTGGACTCGATCAAAGCGTAAGACGCGTCCGACAGCTCGAAACCGTGGTAGCCGATCATTGCGGAGAAATTCAGCAGCTCAGGATTGCCTACCGCCAGCAGCGGCATCTTGTAAAACGTAAAGCGGACACTGTTCAGTTCGCCATAACCCATGCAGATGCGCTTGGCTGGCAGTTGCTCGATGATTTGGCGCACGTCCTCGCAAACCGCCCGTGCGGTTGGGTTGTTCTTTGCTTGAATGGAAATCATGCGCGCGGCCTCACTCCCTCCGAGCAGGACCGCGCAGACCACGAATGTCACAGCGCCCAGTCGAAAGAAATTGCTCATCCCTAACCCGAGCCGTTCGTTTATTTGCGCTTCTCGCCATTTTTCCAGAGCGAAATAGATTGCGCACGGCACGAAAGGCATAATGTGATTCGGTCCGGAACCGCGCTTTGAGGCAAACACCAGTGCCGCGGCCATGCTGATCCCCAATACTAGCGGGGGCCATTTGTCCTGACCGCTGTGGGCTGATTTTTCAGGGTCGGCAGAGCGGACGGTCCATAACAGCAAAAGCGGCAGGCAGAGCACCGCTTCCCACTGAAGGCTCACCACAAAGAGCGCCAGATCGAATCCGGAACCGCCCTCGATCCGCATGAGCCGCCACCAATTCATGAAAGAGATTCCGGGAAGCAGAAACGGCAGCCAAAACACAATAAGCGAGGTAGCCGTGACCAAAAGCCCTTTCTTCATCCCCGCTTTTTGCGCGAAGACAGCCAATGCGGGCAGACAGTAAAGAAACGCATGGACCTTGAGGTCTGCTTCCACTCCGATAAGTGCGCCCAGGAGAATCGCGGCAGACCAAGATGGTTTGCCCGTAGCGCACCACAGCGCGGCTGCTGCCAGGGCCAGAATAAACGGGTCGGCCTTGCACAGGAACGCAGCCCAGTTATGACCCAGGATCAGCAGCGCTCCGAGACCGGTCGCGAATAAGCTCAATCCCGCCGGCGCAACTCGGCGAAGAGCAAGGTAACAAAATCCAATGTTTGCCACTGCCGCCGCCGATGCAACCGCCTTGCAAGCACCCATGCTTACGCCCAACACTGACATGCCACAGCCGTAGATCATGAAAGTAGCTGGCCCATAAAGAGTACTATAGCGTTCCGCGTCCTGAATCGAGTTATACAAAACATGCCCGGAGCGATACATCTTCGCCCCAGCCGCAACCGCCAATTCGCCATGGTCCCAGATGAACGGTGAGAAAGCGTAGTAGAGCCCTACCACGAGATACAATGTGATCGCAGCTCCGCCCGCGGCCCCTGCCCAGGTACGTTTAGCCGCGATCCACTGCACAAGCCCAAGCGTCCAACCCGGCGTCAGCACCTGAATCAGCAGGATGAAAAACGCGCACAGCGCAAAAACCAGCAGCGGATTCAGGGCAAAGTCCCCGTTGAACATTGAGGGAGTCAGCCAGGGCGCTGTTTTGCGGCGTTCACGAACAGTTTGAACCACGAATAAACACGAATAGACACGAATGAAAATGATTCGTGTTCATTCGTGTCCATTCGTGGTTGAAGCTTTCTGCTCGGCAGCAGGAGTCCAGGGCCAGGCCTCTACTTCGGAAGCTCCCTCTCCACCATCTCGCACAGCACATGAAACAGTAGCTTTTGGCTCTCCTGAATTCGTGCGGTGCTCGGACCGGGTGCTATCAGATCAAGCGTCGCCAGCCCCTTGGTAAAACCGCCGTCCCGCCCCAGAAAACTGATGCTCTCCATTCCCTTCTTTGCCGCCTCTTCAATCGCCCGAACCACGTTTCGTGATTTCCCGCTGGTAGTAAACGCAACAAGCAAGTCACCTTTTTGCCCAAGACCCCAGACCTGTCGCGCAAAAATTTCCTCTGACTTGTAATCGTTGCAAACCGCGGTGAGGTACTCCCCGTTTGCCGTCAACGAAATCGCCGGATATGGCCTTCGCTCCTCTTTGTACCGGCACAGAAACTCCGTGGCCAGGTGCGTCGCATCCGACGCGCTGCCTCCATTCCCACACACCAGCAGCTTATGGCCCGAGGTCAGGCATTTGGTCACCATCGTCGCCGCGCGCCCAAGGGGCTCTTCGAGCGGTTTCAAAGCCCGCGTCGCCGCCACACATTCCTCAATCGCCTGCTCTAACAAGGTCATAGGCGGAGCATAACGGCCCGAACCGGCCTGGAAAACACAAATTCCGGCGCTTTCATTCTGATGCACGATGGCTAAACTGTTCCGATGCACAAACAACTTGGAATCCTGTTCGCCACAGCATCAATCCTGACTGGTTGCACCAAGGAGGCGGACAAGTCTGCTTCGTCTCCGACCTCAACAAACGCTTCCGCTGCAGGCCCCAGCGCCCTGACCGCCCCCGTGGACTACATCCGCACCGTGGTCGAAACAAAACAGTCAGCCGAAAAAACGGTGGATACCGTGAGCCTAAACAAGGCCATCCAGCTATTCAGCATTGATAAAGGGCGTTACCCCACCAACCTGGACGAACTCGTGACAGCGAAGGTCATCCCCGCCGTTCCGACACCGCCATACGGAACAAAACTCCAATACGATGCCGCCTCAGGCAGCGTGAGCGTGGTTAACAAGTAAAGGGCGTTAACGGCTAACCCTCGGATGCCCCCTCTGTAAAGCAGAGACCGGATTCACAACAGCAAGGGATTATGCGAGCCAGGTTTTTGCGGCGCCAGTTCACCGCCATCCAGAAGCAGGCTCAACGCCTCGCCACAAAGAACGGATCAGAAGTCTGCGGCCTATTACTTGATAATGGATATTTTTTGGAATTGGTTCAAACGCGCAACAGAGCACGGTCTGGCGGCGGGTTCTGCTTTTATTATCGCGAGATCAGGATGCTCCAAAGGATGGCTCGGCTCTCTCAACATGAAATCGTAGGAACATTTCATTCTCATCCGCTAGCCCTTGCGGAGCCTGGACATTCTGACCTGCGTCATGCGGTAAACAAATCCCTGATGTTAATTTTTGACGTAATCGGGCGCTCTGCAAAGCTCTGGCGCATCAAAGACCACAAAGCAAATAAAGTGAGATTCTCGTTGATACGCTGATGCCAATTAACGGCTCGAAACCCCGAAATTCTTTATTGACTCAACCACCACGCCTGCTACTTTGTCCCTTCCTTTTGTAAGGATCCATGATGAGAACCTATTTGCCCAAAGTGAATTTGGACGAGCGGAAATGGCACGTGGTGGACGCCAACGGCGCGGTCCTGGGCCGTTTGGCGGCGCAGGTGGCCGATATTCTACGCGGCAAGAACAAGCCTGTCTTTACCCCGCACCTCGATGCCGGTGATTTTGTGGTCGTGATCAACGCCGAAAAGGTGGTTGTGACCGGTAAGAAAGAAACCAATAAGAAGTTCATGACCTATTCCGGTTGGAAAGGCGGCGAGAGATACCGGTCGGTGGCTGAGATTCGCGCCCGCCATCCAGAGAAACTCATCACTCACGCCGTGCGGGGCATGGTTCCCAAGAACCGACTGGGCCGAGTCCTCATGACCAAACTCAAAGTGTACAAAGGCGCCGAACACCCGCACAAAGCCCAAAAGCCCGA
>PSRM01000096.1 GCA_003176045.1 Verrucomicrobiota bacterium
AGGCCAAAGCGCAATCTCCGCCGCACGATTTCTCGCATGCGCAAGCAAGGTCTTAAGTAAGCGCCATTCACCCCTTAGGGGTTTTCATTCTGCGCCGCGATTTGCCCAGGGTAGCGCGTTGCGCGCAACCCTAGGCTTTGGGACGGAATCCCTTCGGGATTCGACTGAGGCTCTGGGGAATTTGAAGTTTGGATTTTGAAGTTTTCTTTGCGTGTGTTTTGCGTGCTTCACAGCTAAATTCCCGCCATGCCTGAAACCAAGCAGGGGTATCTGACTGCGCCGGTCAAGACGGACAAAATGCCGCCAGGGGTGCCGTATATCGTTGGGAACGAGGCGGCTGAGCGATTCAGTTACTACGGGATGAATTCGATCCTCGTAGTTTTCATGACAACCTACCTGCTGAACGCACAGGGGCAACGGGACGTCATGAGCGATCCAGCAGCCAATGACTGGTATCATACCTTTGTCTCTTCGCTCTATGGATTGTCTTTGCTGGGCGCCATTCTGGGTGATGCGATTCTGGGCAAATACCGGACGATACTGTTCGTTTCGATTGTTTACTGCTTCGGGCATCTCGCACTGGCAATCGACCATACACGGATGGGGCTGGTGATTGGACTTGGGCTGATTGCGCTAGGCGCTGGGGGTATCAAACCGTGCGTCAGCGCGAATGTAGGCGATCAGTTCGGTCCCTCGAACGCGCATTTGCTGACCCGAGTTTTCAGTTGGTTTTATTTCTCGATTAATTTTGGCTCAGCCTTCTCGACCATGCTCATTCCGTGGCTCTTGGATCCTTACCGCATGGACGCTGGATCGGCGGCAAGTCTGCCTAATTGGCTGGTTCGGTTCCTGGAACATATCCACGGTCCCGACATCGCTTTCGGCACACCTGGCGTACTCATGCTTGTCGCTACTGTGGTCTTCTGGCTTGGACGGAGGAAGTTCGTTCATTTACCACCTGCCGGCCTGCGAAATTACTTTAGGGAAATCGGACAGCCTGAAAACCTAAAGGCATTACGGAATCTGCTAATCGTGGTCCCCTTCGTAGCGATATTCTGGGCTTTGTGGCAACAGAACTTTTCGTCGTGGGTCGAACAATCGAAACTAATGGACCGCCATCTGTTCGGCATAGAATGGAAACCCGCGCAAATTCAGACAGTCAATCCTATCTTCATACTCTTAATGCTGCCCCTTTTTTCCTATGTGATTTACCCTGCAATTGATCGTGTGTTTCCACTCACCTCCCTGCGCAAGATCGGCATCGGCCTGTTTGTGACAGCGCTCTCCTTTGTGATCGTGGGCTCTATTCAGTCACGCATTGATGCAGGCCAGACCCCGCACATCCTGTGGCAAATCCTTGCTTTTGTAGTGCTAACGGCAGGTGAAATCATGGTGTCAGTCACTCACCTGGAATTTGCCTACACGCAAGCGCCGAAAAAGCTCAAGTCTCTGGTGATGTGCACCTACCTCGTCGCGGTGTCCCTCGGCAACCAATTCACTGCCGGTGTCAACCGCTATCTGGCAGCCCACAATGTAGTCACACTCCACGCCAACTATTACTTCTTCTTCGTGGCGGTGATGGTTGTGACGGGGTTGCTGTTTAGCTTCTTCGCGCGGTTCTACAGAGGGAAGACGTATATCCAGGACGAGGCGGCTTAGAACGGAGTTAGCTGCTCTTTGACGCAAAGACGCAAAGATGCAGAGACGCAAAGCGTTCAGAGGCCCCAAGCGCAGGATGTATAAAGAGCTTCAGGGAAATTTGAGTATTTCCCTCTTTGCGTTAAAGCCGGTTGCCCAATGCTCAGCGGATGCCGCGATGGATGAGCAATTGCTGGGCGTCGGCCGCCCCGCTCTCTTCGATCGCCTTCCGGTCGAGCACTACCACCTGGCTGGTGCCATCGGTTATCACGCCTGCGCGTTTTACCTTGCGCGGAATGTGCGAACCGGTGGTGAGTGGCTCCCTGACAGTGCCGTTTTTATCCGCGGCCTCTGCTTTGGCCGCTTTGGCTTTGTCGGCGGTAGTGGTCGGTTTGGCCGATTTGGCATCCTTCGTCTGGTCCGCCGCCAGAGCACTGAACCCAAGCATTCCGGCTACCAGGGAAACCCACAATTTTGAGGTCGTTTTCATAAGCTCAGTGAGTTGAACTTGTGACATACAGTAATTCCTTTCCTGGAAAGTTTCAAGATCCCTTTGGAGCGCTCAAATCCTCGCCTAACGAAGTTTTTGCCCGCGAAACACACGAAAAGACGCGAAAAGATTTTCCTTTACCCGTATTTGGCGTGTTTTGCGGGCCACAGATCTTAAGCACAAAAAAAGGCCGGAACCTTGCGGTTCCGGCCTTTGGAAGAGAAACAGCAATTAGAACCGTTTCGTGATCTCGAAATAGATAAAGGGTCCGATGATATCGTAAACGTTCTTGTCGGTATTGTCCTCAACGGCATCCGAGATGACCGGCGGTTTTTCGTCAGTCACGTTCAGGCAACCGACGGTAAGCTTGGTGCCGTCCCACCACTTGCGGCCCTCGACCTTGCCTTTGCCAAACTCATAGCTGAGCTGCATGTCAATGGTGAAGTAGTCCGGAATGTGGAAAGGCTGGGTAGGATTATTGATGGTAAACCCTTGTTCAGGCTGGCTGTAAGGACCAATGAGCGTGCCTGGGTCCTCAATTGACGGAAGATAATTCGCATTCACAACAAACGTAAATTCCTTAAATTCCCAGGCCAGGTTCAGGTTGAGGCTCCATTCCGGAATTGTGCCCTGGAAGGGAGTGAAGGTGCCGGTGTAATCCACGTAAGGCAGAGTCGGGCTTTGCTGAATTTCGTAATGGAATTTGTAGTCAGCGATGGCGCCGAGGGTGATTTTGCCGTAGCCTTCCGTCCACTCGGTCGGAATCACGTAGTTGGCGGCCAGGTCTATGCCGTCAGTTCGCAGCTTGCCATTTTGTTGCCACGGGAAGGTAGCATTCAACCAGTTATCGATGGTTACCTGGGAGGCTGAAGTGAATGGCAGGCCATCCTGTGTGGTAAAGCCCGGGGCAAAAGGCGATGCCGGGCCAAGGCTGGCCAGGCTGTTCGCCACAGCTTGCGCATCAGCCACAGGGATGTGGTCCTGGGTGACGTGGTAGTAATCGGCACTGATAGTCAGGTTCTTGACAAAGTGGCTCGGCGTAATGACAGCGCCGAACCCGAATTGCTCGGAATTCTGAGGCTTCAGACTCGGATTTCCAGTGACCTCGGTTTGAACCTGGCCGGCTTCTCCATTGATAACGACATTCGGATTGCTGGCAAAGGCTGGCCCGAACAGATTGAAGATGGAAGGAGCGATAAAGCCCTGGTTATAGCTGCCGCGTAAAGTAAGTTGGTCATCAAGCGGCTGCCACTTGACGCCGATCTTTGGAACGGCTTTGTCGCCACCCGGATCAAACGTCTGATAGCGCCCCGCGACATCAAATTCGAGGAAATGGGCTGCAGGAACTTCCATGTCGGGCCTGGTGACGGGAATCTTAGCTTCAGCAAAGCCGGCGGCGGTCGTGCGCCGACTATGCGGGAACGGCACCGCCACGTTAAGGCCGGGAGCCAAATTGCCCGAGCTCAGACCATCCACTTCGAGCTGTAGGCTCTCGTCAATGTACTGACCACCAGCGGCAAACTCGAGCTTGCCCGCGGGCAACTCAATCGGCGATGCGCGGAATATACCCTGAGCGCTCCAAAGCTCGGATTGACCCCAGGTAAAGAGAGTGGCGTTGAGGGCATTGAGCGTAGCCGGAGAATTTATAGCACTGTGTCCAAGGGCGGCTCCAAAGATGTTATAGATGGGCAGGTTGTTTCCGGAAGAATCCAATAAAGTGCTCAGCGGCTGGCCCTGAGCATTGGTTGCGCCGATAGGAATAAAAGCCTGGTTAAGCAAAGCGCCATTGGGGGCGTTTCGAGTCTGCTGCTCCTGTCGAGCCTGGCTATAATCGTATGAAATATCATAGCTATAATCCGGCGTCACAATATTGCCTTTGATCCCGCCAACCCACTGGAAAGTGTCCGAGAGGCTGACGAAAGTGCGGTCGCCGAAGTCCACGAAACGCGAGCGAACCCGAGGCGGGGCTGCTGCCCCGGTGCCCTGACCTTGACCCAGAAGCACGCCCCAAGGATTGTACGGATTATCGGCAGGGATTGTGGTGTTGTAGGTGAGCAAAGAGGGAACCGGCGAAGGAGCCAGCGTGCCCGTAGCGGCGTTATCGGAATAGAGGAAATCCGTGTAGAAAGTCAATGTGTCTTTGAATACCTCGTGCTGAGCATTGGCCCAGAACTGACGTCGGTCCTGGTCCAATATCGTTGTAGTGCCGTAATCCGTGGTCTTGAGCACGGCGCTGGCGTTGTCCGCGAGCAGGTAAGGCCCAGGAGTGTTCGCCGCAGTGAAACCAGGAGCAACATATCCCTGTGAGATGGCGTAGTTGTTATAATTCACAACTGCATTCGGGCCGGTGAAAGTCTGGCCGGCGAAAACCGGAGGAGTGGTCACAGCCGGGTTGTAACCAGTGATGCCACCGAGAAAATGCGGATCGGTCGGGTTTGCAAACGGTGAACTGGCAAGCAAGTAAATATGACCACCGGCCTGAACTTTACCCGGAAAGCTCGGACTGAAATAGGCCGGCGGTACTCCAATGTTCTGCGCCTCCAACTGCGCGGCGCTCATCGAGCCGATTGCGCGATCTTTCGTATAAAGCGGAGCCTGCTCAAAAAACTGCGCGCCGGCCGTAAAACTGGTTGTCTCAGTACTGGAACCCATAACGATGGAAGCCTGATATTGCACACCATGATCTTTCGGGCCTTCGGTTGGGAACCCCCAGCGGCCGCTCAGTTCCACACCGTCATAATTTTTTCGGGTAATCACATTGATAACGCCGCCGATCGCATCGGAGCCGTAAATCGCCGAAGCGCCATCCTTGAGCACGTCCACCCGCTCGATCATCGCCAGCGGGATGGAATTGAGGTCCACGGCCTGGCCTCCGCTTAATGCCGAAGTCACTATGCGCTGGCCGTTGAGCAGGACCAGGGTCGGCAGGTTGCGGATCTGCGCGTAAGATTCGCCGGTGAAAGCCTGAAAGCCTGCGCCGATGTTGACGTTGTTGTTTACGCTGCCCAGGTAATTGCCGCTGCCCGTAAAGCCTGGCACCAGCTTTCTGAGCGTGAGGAGCGTATCTGCCGTGCCCGCCTGTTCGATATTGGCGGCCGACAGAGTCTGGACCGGCGCGGGCCCGACGGTTTCCGCCGTTGGAATGAGCGAGCCCGTGACGACAGTGGGCTTCATTTCGGTCGGCGCATTGCTGGTCTGAGCGAGCACGGGCGAGGCGGCAAGTAAAGCCACCAAGCCGGTGAGCAGCGTTGTTTTGCAGACACAGTTCGGAGTCTTATGAAGCGGAGGATGATTCATAACTAGTATTTTACGGTTGACGGTGGTTTGACTTCTGTTTTTTTCTTTACCATGCCTGTAAGGAGATGCAAGTGAAATTTGCAAAAATATTGCAAAATCTTTACAAAGCGTTTGCGGGGGAGCCTAAGATGGGTAAGCTTACTTTGTGCCAGTCAGCGGGACAAAAGACCACAGGACCACAGGACCACAAGACCACGAGACTACAGGTCCTGCAAATCCTGGCCTTGTCCCCTTTATGGCGTCGCATTCGAAAAGGGGAGTCAGCGGCCAGAGACTCCTTACAGGAAAATGGTATGAGTGAGGCTGCATCCAGTGCGATTTCGACTTTTCCAGGGGAAACTCAGGCCGCTGGGGTTTCCGAGTTGTCGCAGTTGTGCCTGCCGTCGCAGTTTAAGGAGCCGCATCGGCGTCTGGCCTGGGTCAATTCAATTTGTTTCTTGTTCCTTGTCATTGGACTCATTGGCCTGAGACCACCCAGGGTGAAAGTCAAGCCGGTTTCGAAGCTGGAGGAATCGGCCCCGGTGCTTTATATCCCTCCGGCGGAACAACCCAAAGTCGAACCGCAAGTGGTGCAGAACGAACCTGAACCCCAGGAAACAGAGCCTCAGCCGCAGCAGGTCATCACGGTGGTCGCAGCTCCGGCGACGGCCAACGTAGCCTTCGCGGTCCCGGTCCCCGGCGCGGTTGCGGCGGTTGACCCGAAAGTTTGGACGCCCCCCCCTCCCGCCGATTACAAGCCACCGCAGCCCGTCAAATTCGATCCAAACGCGTCGCATGGAGGGAGCCAGCCGGGGCCAATGTATCCTGCCGTGGCTGAGCGCGACCGGCACCAGGGGACTGTCGTTATTGAATTCAGGGTTGACGAACGAGGCGCGGTGCAGGACGCAAAAGTACAAAGGACCTCCGGCTTTAGAGAGCTGGACGAGGCGGCTTTGAAAGTAGTAAAAGATCACTGGCGCTTTCCTCCAGGGAATCCGCAGTGGTTGTATTGGCCGTGCAAGTTTGTGCTCCAATGACAGGGTGCGGCGGCCTCAACCACGAATAAACACGAACAAACACGAATGAGAAGCGCCGAGTATCGAGTGTCGAGTAATTCAAAGCGCACGCCGCTCACTCGACCCTCGACCCTCGACCCTCGACTCTCTGCGTTATGCTAGCAAATGTAATTGTCCAACGTTTCGAACAGGGCGGTTGGGTCATGTGGCCCATCCTGATCACCGCGATTGTGGCTGTATCTGTCGTCGGGGAGCGAATCTTCTGGTGGTGGCGCGAGAGCATCCGAAGAGACCCGCGGACGCTGGAAAAGGTTTTTGCGGCATTGGAAGCAGGGGACTTCCGTGAGGCAGCGCGGCTTTCGAAGGATTCGCGAGACCCGGTGATTCGAGTGATTTGGCATGGAATGAACCATTTTCACTCGTCGTTGCAAGGGGCCCTTCAAGTGGCAGCCGGCGTCGAGTTACAAAGAGCCGGCCGGTTCCTCACCATTATGGATACCCTGGTCACGCTGGCGCCTCTGTTGGGTCTGCTCGGTACGGTATCCGGCATATTCCGCACCTTTCTCTCCATCGGCAGCGCGGAGTTGGCCGTCGAGAAGGTCACCGGCGGGATCGGCGAGGCCCTGATTGCCACCATGTGCGGTTTGGGAATCGCGATCATTTCCCTCATCCCCTTCAACTACTTTACGCGCAAAGTGGCGCAGCTTCAGTTCGAGCTGGAGTCCGCTGCCACCAATGTCGAGGTGATGGTTCTGGCGGCAAAACAGAAGGGGTTTGATACGATTGAATTTCGCAGAGAGGATGTGGGAACCAGGTAAATCCGAAAACCGAAGGCCGAAGCTCGAAGAAACTGTTCGGGTTTCGGGTTTCGGAATTCGGAATTCGGCGCTATGAAAATCGGCTCTCCCTTACCTCATAAGAAAGCGCGCATCGAGATCATCCCTCTGATTGACATCATGTTCTTTTTGTTGGCCTCGTTTATGATGGCCAGCCTGACCATGATCCGCTTGCAGTCCATTAAGATGGACCTGCCCACGGCCACAACCGCCACCAAAGATTTCAAACCGGATATCGTTAACATCGCGGTAAGCAAATCCGGAGACATCTATGTGGAGAAAACGAACATGAACGTAGTTGATCTTTCCAGATACCTCGGCGACAAACTGAAGAAAAACACCAATGTGCCGGTTTATATCAGCGGGGACAAAGAGGCGACGCACGGGAGTGTCATCCGAGTGCTGGACATTGTTCGCCGCGCGGGAGTTCAGAAGGTATCGTTTGCCATCAACCCGCCCCCGCAGCAGCAGAAATAGCTGGCGCAAACACCAAGCTCCAAACACCAAACACCAAGCTCCGGCGAAATCTCGAACTGCAAACTTCAAAAGCTCCCATTGCAGCAATGGTTTTGATTGGTGTTTGGAGTTTCTTTGGTGTTTGGAGCTTGGTGTTTGGTGTTTATTTCCTACTCGGTTTGTTGGTCGCTTGCTTAGCCAGTTCCTCCTGCTGCGCATTCCACTGATCAGCCAGCTTGGTGTAATTGCTGGCCAGCTTGTTATATTTCAAAAGGATCTCGTCCCGATTTGTAATCACCGTCTGAAGGATCTCCTTCTGTTTCTCGATATTTTCATTCGCAAGTTTTACGTTGTCATTTGCGTTACTGATTGTCTCTTTATCCAACGCGATCTGCTGAAGGTTGCGGTCATTTTCCGCCCGCAGTTTTGTCAGGTCACGGGTAAGCTGCGAGATTTCCGTCCGATTTGACTTCACGGTGGCATTGAGTTCATTCTTCAAAGTGTCCAGGCGTTGGATTTCCGCTTCATCGGAACGGACCTGGCCCTGCAGGTTGGTAATGGCCTGAGATTCATCCTGCACAGTGTCGGTGAGGTGCTGGATATCCTTGCGCAAACCGGTCTCGCGCATCCACTGAAACCAGCAAAGGCCGCACAGGCAAAGCGCGAAGAAGATGAGCAGATTTTGAAGAAAGTTTCTCATTGGTCAGTTTTCACTTTTCCCACAATGATTGCGCCGCTTATGTTCACCACCGGACCGTCGAGCCCGTCGCACGTCCCACGGATGGTCACAACCTGGCCCACTTTGGCGATCGGAACACGAGCTTCGGCAGCAGTCAGGCCAACCAATTCAGAGCCATGCTGGCCAATGAAGACGGACTTGAAATGGCCCGCCTCGAAAAAGTTGCACACCACCGTCATCCGGCGATCGGGTGTGTACAGAATAATCTCGCAGTATCGAACCACCAAGAACTTGTTGAAACGCTCAATCTCTCCTCGGACCGTAACAGTGTGTTTGAGGTAGCGTTTGTCGGCAACCACCGGATTGGCCAGGTAGTGTAGCGCCAGGTCTGTGGCCTCAACCACTTCGCCTTCTTTGAGCGGGGGGAGTGATTCGATTTTTGGAATGGGAGGCGGAGCATACCTGGCAGTTGTGGCCGAAGGAATTTCGGCAGGAGGCGGCGGGGCGGGTTTTTCGGTATTGGGCTTTTGATTTGCGCGTGGTGCGGGCGTAACGGGTGCCTGCTGTGTGTGGGCGGGCGCGTTGGTCGGCGCCACGCCGCGTTTGAGCCTTTGGAGTTCGGCCTCCTTGCGCTCGAGTTCTTCGAGCCGGGATTTGGGAATGGTGACTGTATCGTCGGCCAGCGTGACAAATGGATACAAAAAGAAAAGGCAGATAAGGATTGCCAATTGGCAATGGCCAATTGCCAATCGAACTTTGGCAAAGTCCCGTAGGGACGGCAGATAATAGCCCAGCGTTTCAACGCTGGGTTTGTGGCGGGGTGAGGCATAAGTCCCGACAGGGACGGCAGAAAAACGAAGGTTTCTGTCGTCCCTGCGGGACTTCGCCCACTTGCGATAGCGCTCCCAGCGTTGAAGCGCTGGGCTATTTTCTTTCATCCCTACGGGATTCAGAGACGGCGTCTTCAATTGGCAATTGGCATTTGGCAGTTGACAATTCATAACCTCTGTCTGTCTTACTAATAAAGCAAGTATTTGGCGCGTTTTTTCCTGAACTCAGCTTCGCCCGGGCGCCAGGAAGCCACGATTTCTGCCGCGGGCGTGCCGGCCTGGAAAGCCAGGCGTGGGTTGTCGGTGCCGTTCACTTTGTCAAACATATTAAAGCCTTTGTTCGCCTGCGCTGCCTCGGCGAATAGATCGCGCCCGCCCACCTTTTTAAGCATCTCCAAAGCATAGTAGTTGATAGCCGTCAGGGGGGCTCTGCGCGGGTCAGTAAAGAAAATCTGGGCGCCGCCGACGGATTTGTCTTTGAAGGCAAAGTAGTAGGGAGTGAAAGTGATTGGCTTAAAGCGAACACCGGGGAGCTGGAAGGCGTTGAGTGCGTTTGCAATTTCGTAAGGGTCGAGATTTGGGGCGGCGATGCACTGGAACGGGAGCGTATAGCCGATGCCCGTGCTCACTCCACCGATCTCGCCCAACATCCCCGTGGCGATCTGGAAAAGGGGCGAGTCATCGTGAGGGACGTGCGGAGAACTGGGCACCCACGGAAGACCTGTGTCAGACCATAGCATCGTCCGGCGCCAGCCTTTCATCCGGGCAACCACGAGGTTGGAGTTGGTTCTGATCCACCCTTCGCCGTTGATCATTTGAGCCAGCTCGCCGCAGGTCAGGCCATAGACATAAGGAACTTTCCACCGTCCGACGAAAGACCGAAAGTGCTCGTCGAGCAGCGGCCCTTCAATACGCTCGCCGCCGAGTGGGTTGGGCCGGTCCAGCACAATAAATTGGATGCCCGCCTGGCCGCAGGCCTCCATCGCAAGGCCCAGCGTGCTAATGAATGTGTAGGCCCGGCAACCGGTGTCCTGTAGATCATAGACCAGGGCATCCAGGCCCTTCAGCATTTCGGGTGTAGGTTTATAAACCGCGCCGTAAAGCGAATGTACCGGCAATCCAGTGCGGGGGTCGGTCCGGCTCTCAACCTTGTCTCCCGCGGACGCATCGCCATAGACTCCGTGTTCGGCGCCAAACAGCGCCACTAACTGGACGCGAGGCGCTGCACGGAGGACGTCAATTGTCGTTTCCAGATTTCGATTTACGCCCGAAGGGTTGGTGAGCAGGCCAATCCGTTTGCCTTGAAGCAACCGGAACTGATCATGAGCCAGGACTTCGCTGCCCAGTTGGACCTGAGTGGCTCGGCAGGCAACCCCGCAAAACAGAAGAACCAAAAGCGCGCTAGAGAACCTGTTCACGAGGAGAGGTTACGAGCAGGCTATTGGAATGAAAAGGGCTCACTTTACTTTTTTCGGTGAATATTCGGCGACGGGGGAAGTAGCGCAGGTTTCCAACCTGCTGTATCGCCGATTTCCAATCGGCAAACCGTCCTTATTGCAAGCGCGTCCGAAATTCTGGGGGCCTGCAGGCTGGAAGCACTGCGATACAGCAGATTGGAAATCTGCGCTACGGAGTTTGTCAGTAGCTGGAGTTTGCGCTTTCGCCTGGTCGCCTACTTTCCTAGACTCCCAGTCCTTTATGAAAATCCTGGTGTGTGACCCGGTGTCGGCAAAAGGAATCGCGCTGTTGCAGCAACGGCCTGAGTTTGAGGTGGTCGTGCTGCCAAAGCGGCTCAGTGAGGAGGAATTGCTGCCGGTAGTCAAAGATGCCGTGGCGATGTTGGTTCGTTCGGAAACCAAGGTGACGCGCAAAGTGATCGAGGCTGCTCCGAATCTGCGGGTTGTGGGGCGAGCCGGCGTCGGCATTGACAACGTGGATGTGCCTGCTGCCACGGAACGTGGGGTGGTGGTCATGAACACGCCCGGCGGAAACACGGTTTCGACGGCGGAGCTGTCCTTTACCATGATCCTGAGCCTGGCGCGAAAGGTTCCGCAGGCGTATGCCTCTATGAGGACGGGAGAGTGGGATCGCAAACGGTTTCAAGGAATTGAACTTTCCGGTAAAACGCTTGGCATTCTTGGGCTGGGCCGGATTGGGGGCGAAGTGGCTCGGCGGGCGATTGCTTTCGGGATGCGTGTGCTGGCCTATGATCCCTTTCTCACGGAGGAGCGCGCCAGGGCGTTGGGCATCGAACTCATCGGGGACCAGGATGATCTGTATCGAAATGCTGACTTCATCGCCATCCATATGACGCTCACTGACCAGACCCGCGGAATGCTCAATGCGGCTGCGTTCGCGAAAATGAAGCCGAAGGTTTTCATCGTGAACTGCGCTCGAGGCGAAATGATCGTGGAGAGCGATCTCATCGCAGCGCTCGATTCTGGCAAAGTCGCAGCGGCCGCGCTCGACGTCTTCAACACCGAGCCTTTGCCCCAGGACCATCCCTTCCGCAAGCATCCGGGGATTACCTTGACGCCTCACCTGGGGGCCAGCACGCAAGAAGCGCAGGAGAAATGCGGCATTGAAGTGGCGGAAGTGATCGCGGGCTACCTTCTCACAGGCGAGGTGCGTAACGCTGTGAACCTGCCTTACCTGGACGCCAAGACTTACGAGCAGGTGCGACCTTACCTGACGCTCGGCGAGAAGTTGGGCAAGCTCCTGGCCCAACTGTCCACCGCGCAAGCCGATCGACTTCACATCACTTACGGTGGCAAAGCGCAGGAGCTGCCGAACATTGATCCTGTAACGCGCGCCATTCTCCTCGGATATCTGTCTCGAGCATCGGTGAAGGACCTCAACAACGTGAATGTGCGCAGCATTGCCTCAACCCTCGGCCTTACAGTCGAAGAGAAACGTTCAAGCGAGCCCGTCACGTTCAATGAATGGCTGCACGTCCAGGTGTTTCGCGATTTCGAAAAGGTCGCTTCGGCCGGCGGCACTTTCTTTGGTTCCCCCGATAATCCGCGCATTGTTCGCGTGTTCAGTCAGCCCACGGAGATCGTGCCTGCCGGCGTGGTCCTGATGTTGCGCAACAAGGATCGGCCAGGCATTGTCGGCTACCTCGGGGGCCTCATGGGCAGGCACAACATTAATATTGCCAGCATGAGCCTGAGTCGCGATACTGCAGGCGGTCGAGCTTTGACCGTTTTGAACCTGGATAGCGTCCCGCCACCCCAACTTTTGGAGGAAATCGAAAAGGACCCGGATATTAGCGACGTGAAAGTGGTACAACTTTAGGGGATTTATGATTTATGATTTGGTTCCGGGTTGGATGGTTTTTGGAGGCTGCGACAAGTTTGGGAGTGCGCGGACATGTCCGCGCTTTGGAACACCGCGATCCCGCTCAGCGGGACGGTGTTCGAAAGCGGTCCCGCTGAGCAGGATCGCCGCACTCCAAGGTAGCACAACTGCTGGTTAGCGGATCACGAGGAAAGTTTTATATGAAAAGATTCGTAAAATTTCTGCCGGCCTTTTTGGCGGCTGCATTGCTTGCTCCTGGACATCTTGGACATCTACTTGCGGTCACGCCGCCTCCCACCAACTCCGAACCTGCCAAACCTTCTTCCATCACGGCCACGGACCTCTTTGGCGACAGCGTTGTGGCCAAGGGCAAAGGACTGCAAATCAAACGCAGCGAATTGGACCAGGCGGTCTCAATGCAAAGCCAGGCAGGGGCGCAGTCGCAAGGCATTCCGACCGCTCAGCTCGATAAGTCGGCGCTCGATTTTCTCATCCGCCTGCACCTCCTCCTTGCCAAAGCCACCGATTCCGAAAAGAGCAATAGCCGGGTCCTGGCGCAAAAGGTGTTCGATGACCTGCGAGCGCGCTCTGGATCCGAGGAAACCATCAACCGGCAGCTCCGCTTGGCAGGATTGTCCAAAGAGGCCTACCTGGCGCAGCAGGCGGACCGCATGACGGCCGACACGGTCATTCGGCGCGAGATCAAGGTAAACGTCACCGATGCTGATGCGAGGAGCTTTTACGAAACCAACGCCGCTCGCTTTGAACAACCTGAGATGGTTCGCATCAGTCATATCCTGCTCTCTACCAGGGATGAGAATACGGGAGCTGAGCTGTCGTCTGATTTGAAAGCGGTCAAGCACAAGAAAGCCGAAGATGTGCTCAAACGCGCCCGCGCCGGAGAGGATTTTGCCAAGCTGGCCGACGAGTTTTCCGAAGCTCCGGGGGCCAAGCAGAACCATGGGGAGGCTAAAATATCCCACGATGATCAATCCTTGCCCGTTGAATTCAAAGCCGCCGTATTCGCATTGAGCACAAACCAGGTGAGCGAAATAACTACTTCTGCGATTGGCTACCACATTTTCAAGCTCTGGGAGAAAATCCCTGCGCACAAACTCAAGTTCGACGAAGTCGCCGACAACTTAAAATTGGCGCTGACCAATAAGGCGCAACAAGCCGAGTTGCCCCATTATCTGGAGAAGCTCTGGAAAGAGGCGGATGTGCAAATTCTGGACGAGAAGCTGAAAAAATAGGAGCACAGACCACAAGACCACAGACCACGGGCCAGAATGAGTTAACTCGGTTAACTAAGTTAATTAAGTTAATTGAGTTACATCGTTACATTATTACATGGAAAGAAAGCAGCCAATTGCCGTGCTGGGTTTTTGCTTTTCCATTGGTGGTTTGGTGAATCTGTCTGGCTCTGCTTTTCTATCCTCATCGGTTCGGCGCTGATCTCGGTTGGGCAATCGTCGGCGCCCGGAGCGCCGAACTCCATTTCGGCGCGCCCGTCAAATTCGGCGCCCGGGACGCTCCCTCACCAACCTTCGCCTGGCTCCGGCGCGGCAAGCGGTCGCGGCTCTGATGATAAGGCGCCGAGCTTGACGCCGATGCAGGATTTGACCGGTGTGAAGGAGGCGCCCGAAAGCCAGGTGCGCATTTTGTGCGGCGCGTGCCATGCATTTCCGCGCCCCACAGATTTCCCGAAAGCTCATTGGCCTTATGAAGTGGCGCAAGGCTTCAAGTTCTTCAACACGAGGTTGAAAGAGAAAATGAGCTTCACGCCGCCAGATATAAAATCGGTGCTGAAGTGGTACGTGGAGCGGGCGCCGGACGTAATCCCGATCAAGACCAACACGATTCCAATCGGCGGTTGCCCGGTGAGATTCGAGAAGACTACCTATTTCCTTCCGAACGTCCACTATCCCATCGTTGCAAACGTGAGCCTGGCTAATCTGACGCGCAAAACGAAGTTCGACCTTTTGGTTTGCTGTATCTTTCCCGGCGCGATCTATTTCATGCAGCCTGACACGCCACACCCTGAGTTGATGAAGATTGCCGACTTGAAAGCGCCGGTTCATGCGGTCGTGTGCGACCTTAATGACGATGGTGTGCCGGACATTCTGGTGGCTGATCTCGGAAGTCTGCCTCCCACCAATGCCAAAGTCGGTGACGTCACCTGGCTGCGAGGCGATAAGAGCCCTGATAATGAACTATCATTCACACCCATTACCTTGCTCACAAACGTGGGGCGCGTGGCCGATGTCGAGCCGATCAAAGTCGGCGCCCGGACCGACTTGCTGGTTTCGGAGTTCGGCCATCAAACCATCGGTTCTGTTATCTACCTCGAAAATAAGACCACGGATTGGTCGCATCCCAATTTTGTTCCCCATGTTCTGGATTCCCGCGCCGGGGCGATCCACACGCTGGCGTGCGATCTCAGCGGGCATGGCGAGCAGGATGCGATTTCGCTCATTTCACAGGAACACGAGCAAGTGGTGGCCTTGATCAATGATGGACACAGTCACTTCACTGAGAAGCTCATTTACGCTGGAGACCATCCGGCGCTCGGCTCGAACGGCATCGAGTTGGTGGACCTCAATCACAAAGGCAAGCTGGACGTGCTTTACACGGCCGGCGATTTGTTTGATCCATTTTCCATTTTGCGCGAGGACCAGGGAATCTACTGGTTGGAGAACAAAGGCTCGTACCCGTTCGCGGTCCACAAATTAGCCACGATGTATGGCTGCTACCGCGCTGTAGCGGCCGATTTTCAAGGCAATGGCCGCAACGACATAGTCGCTGTGAGTAACATTCCGATCGAAGTGAGCACGAATACGGCGGCGTTGCGCCTGAACTCGATCCTGTATCTACAGCACCTCCCGAATGACGAGTTCAAGCAATGCCCATTGGAGCAGGGCACGTGCTACTATTTTACCTGCGTTGCAGGGGATGTGTTCGGCGATGGCCGGAACAGTTTTGTCACGGGCACTGCTTTCACGCCTGGCAGGCCGCCCAGTCATGGGGCGGTGACGATTTGGCGGAATAGGGGGAAGGCCATGTGATCGGTAGCAGCCCGAGGTAACGAGGCTCTAATCAATTTCGGATTTCGGATTTCGGATTTCGGATTTTGTCAGAGCCTCGTTACCTTCGGCTGCTACGATGTGATTAAACAAACCACGAGCCCCAAAAATTTTTGGTCATGTTTATCGTTGAGATGCTTTTGGCTGCTCCGCGATCGCGGTAGAGCGAAGTGAAGAAAAGGAAATAGGCGTCGTGGCCAAGCCTGGAGAAGTAAGAATGAATTATTTTGCGGGTTTCCATCACTTCCATCTTGTTCTCCAGGGCCATAGACATCACATAGGCCTCGAATAACGGAGCGTGCGGTTTGATGGGATGCTGGCTCAGCAGGTGGATGCGTCCGCTCAGGCCATTGCGCCGCGCAAGGGATTTGATTTGCTCGCACACGGTCGCGTGATCCTTGCGCCCCAGACCTGCGCCGATGAACTCGAGGCTGCCATGGCGGGAAATCCTGTTGCTGTAAAGATTGATGATGCGCCTGGTCAGAGTCAGTCCATCCGGGCCTCCGTCGCCGGCGATGACATACTTGAAACCGGGCGGCACGGGCACGAGCGGCGGGTTGAAAATTATCCGGTCGAATTTCTCTTTGCTTTTGCGGGCAAATTGTTCGGCCGACGAGCACACGAATTTTACTCGCTCGGCGGCATCATTGAGCCGGCGATTCAGTTCGGCCACACGCCAGGTTTCGGGCCGAATTTCCACTCCAGTTACTTTGGCCGCGTAGGCAGCGGCGACGAAGCTTTGAATGCCGGGACCGCAACAGAGATCCAGCACGTTTCCCCCGGGCGCCGGCGTCTGGAAGCTTATGAGGGCTAAACTGTCATCGCCAAAATAGGCCATCGGATGCCGGCTCATTTGGCAAAACAACGCGTGTGAGCGGCAAAAGATGAGGAAGAAGGAGTTGCTGACTAAATGCGTGAAACGTGAAACGTGAAACGTGAAACGTGATGCCGTGCCGTCCTTGATAGACGGTTGCCCAACAAGGATCCCACATTCGATCAATTCGTTTGTGAATTCGGAGCCCAGCAGCTTGGTTGCGCTTTCGCGGGGGAGGGCTTCCTGCAAGAGGAAGAGTTTGACCAAATCGCGTAAGTCACCGCTCAGATCTCTGGCGCCAATGGGCCAATCTTTAATGCGGAAATTGGCGTCGCCGAAGGACAGATAAAATTGCCGATAGCCGGAGCGTTCGAGCTTTTCGCGGAATGGGCGCACGTCCGCAGCGCTCATTTCGCGGAGGTGGACTTTACCGACTCGATGAACGCCAAAGGATCGGCGGGAGTCACCAGTACCTTTTTGTTGGGCCAGATCAATAGGACCCCAACCGACGTATCGCTGGCGTAAGCGTGGAATTTCCCCCAGCGCTGGCTGGAAAAGAGCCCGTAATTGGACCAAAGCCCGCCGATGCCCATCACTCTGATACTCCCGGCAAAGGGGCGTGTCTCCACACGCGCTTCTTCAAGGTTTTGGAGGGAGAACACCTTGGCGCTCAGTCCCAATCGGACGGTAAGCCTGTTGGCATCCACCTCGTAGCGGCGGATACGAAAGTTCGTGGATCCTACCAATAACAGCAGCAGAGAGAGTCCGCTGAAGAGAAAGGCATACTCCACCGGGCCACGGGCGCGAAATTGATAACTTAGAACAAGAAAGAAAACGCCCATGGCAAACAGCACCGCCCCTGCAAATGCTGTGACCAGAAGAATCTGAGTGCCGGTGGCAGGGCGGAAGGTCATGCGCTGCGCTGCATCGCCTCCAATGCGTCCGTTAGGGCTTCGACGCGGCGGAAGGGCTTGCGGGCGGAGGCGAGGTATTCGGGCAGGCCCTGGGCAGCGCCTTTGCCGGCCGGCTTTTTGAGAAGTTCTGAATGAACGGCGGCCATGAATTCGCGGCCATTGGCCTCTTTACCCTGTCGTTGTAGCCGCCGCAAATGGCCTTCGATTCGCGAAAGATCAATTCCGGCTGCAGTATTAGCGGCAGCGAGGCAGACAGGGGCAAGAAGCAGTTGCGAAGCGGTTTCGACGCCACCCACTTCGAGAAGGTCCGGGCAGTAGTCCAGAACGAGGGAAGTGATCTCTGCGGATTCTTCGGGGCCAGGCTTTGAATGGAACAACCGGTCCTGAATCTGCTGATACTCCGGCGAGAATTGAAAACCGAAAAGCGCGCGGTCGAAAGTAGCCGCCAGGCAGTGCTCGAAGCCTTGGAACAGTGTTTTCGGCTGTTGCAACGGTCTAATCTGTGCCGTTATTTTGTTTGCATTCTTCCGTCGCGCGGACGAGCCGTCCGCGCCTCCGCTCAGCGCGCCATAAGGATCGAGGGCGTATTGGTCTTTCATGGAGTACATGAGGAAATTATGGGCAAAGAGCAGAAAGCCTTTCTCCATTCCGAAATCGTTGGCCTGAACGTAGGTATCGAAATTCATGTTCAGGACGTTGTAGGCCCTGTCGTGATGGACGAAGCGGACAAAATTCGCCGAAAGGTCCGCGGTGGAAACCGGGGTGACTCCGAAATCGAAGAGCGTCTGTTTTAGTTCCGGAAGTTTCTTTGTATCAATCAGCAGGTTGAGGTAGGGCAAGTCAGTTCCGGCGATTGCGGCGAGGGCCGTGCTGCCGAGGAGGTAAACGTGTTTGGAGGATTGATCGAGTAACCCGGCGATCTGGCCGACATCCGTTGGCAACTGCAGAGGCAAGGGAATCTTGCTTTTGTATGCGGCAATGCGGGCGTTGCGCCGGCCCAGGCCGAGGCCGTGCTGGCCCAGGATGAAGGGCATCGAGAGGGCCGAAGCCCCAAGAATTCCGATAAATGCGCGTCGTTTCATAAAGAGGATGAGCTACTAATGCGAAGAATTTAACCGCGAATGAACGCGAATAAACGCGAATGAGGGAACGGGGTCGAGGGCGCCGCAACGCTGGTGCGCGTTGGCGTTCCAGTCCTCGCCCTGTGATTCGCGTTTATTCGCGTTCATTCGCGGTTGGTTACACTGTCCAGGTGCCATAGTAGGAATCGGAGTAGTTGGTGATTTGTTGGTCGAGAGGCTGGCCAGGTTCTGATTTCCAGAAACGGGCTGTAAGGAGGTGGACCGCGGCTAGTTTGTGGCGCTGGATGTGGGCCATGGTTTTATTGACGAGGGCGTCCACTTTTCCGGCGCCCGCGGTTTGCGCGGTGGAAACCAGGTGGTTGAAGATGGGCACCCCTGGCTCCATCCAGAGCTTGCTGCAAACGGCAATCAAGTAATTCAGGCCATAAGGCGCAAGCATGGCGCGCAGGCGCTGTTCCATAGCCTGGTCCTCCATATCGGCACAGAAAGCGAAGGTCATCAGGAGCAGACCTGCAGGGGAAGGGGCAAGCTCTTTAGAGGCAGATTCCAGCACGCGCCGTACACATTTCAGGCCGTCCGGACCGCCGGCGGCAAACTTCGGCAACTTGACCCCTGGCGCCTGAATGTAACAGGGCGGGTTGCTGACAATGAGATCGTAAGCTCCGCTCCCATTGCGGGAGAGACGCCAGGACCTGAGCGGGGTTTCGGAGGCTGAGCCGCGAGGGGATAGAACAGAATTGAGTTCCAGGTTGGCGCGAAGGATGGACTCATTGGCTTTGGGCCAGGCGAAGTTGACTTCGGCTTTAGCGCCTGCAACCAACGGCATCACCTCGATTCCGCCCGCGGTATAAAGGCTGAGGCAGCGGCCACCGGCAAGACTGGGAACGATGCCCAGGAGGGCTTTGGTGTCATCGCCCACATAGGCGTTCGTTGCGATGCCGCGCTCGACAAAAAATGTCAGGCCCCAAAGTCGAACCGGCCGGATGTTGCCCATCGAAAGTTTCCCTTGGCTCACGGAGCAGAGGCCGTGTCGCAATAAAAACCCCAGAGCATCCTTGCCCAGGACCCTGGTTGCTTCTGCGCGCTTCAAAGGCTGGCCCAGAAGGAGGAAGCGCCACAAAGCTTTTTCCAGCCCCGTTAATTTCTGCTCGAGCTTTTCCCAATCGTACTGCCGGATGTTGCCTTCGCCGAGCATCGAGTAATGGGCTACGAAGCCCGTTTCTTCGATGCGCGCGAGGAACGCGCGCGCGCCGTTGTCGGGATGGTGCGGCTTGGAAGACATATTAACCACGGATCCCGCTGAGCGGGACGGATGAACACGGATAGGAAAACACTAAACACCAAACACCAAACACCAAAGAAATTCCAAACACCAAATTGCAATACCCGGAGCCGAGCGCTCCTGGTGTTTGGAGCTTGGTGTTTCTCTGGTGTTTGGTGTTTGGTGTTTGGTGTTTGCTCATGCGTTGGTCTTTGCTCATGCGTTACACGTAGCCAGTTTGTGTGTGGCGCGGAGTTTGGGCAATGAGTCGCCCAGGCGCGCAAGGTGGACGGCGTCGGAATGTTTCACATCGCGCGGAGGAATCATCAGAGACTGGAAATAAACATTCATGATTTCCATCATGTTCGGGGGCGGGTTCTCCATGACAACCTTCTTGATGCGTTTGTCATGATACATAAACCGGCAGGCGTCGCAGATGTGGGCCGCATTCTTCGGGAATGGAATCGTCGGATCAAACTTTTGAGCGTAACGGATGACAGCGTCCGGCCCGTGCAGATGCACCCAAATTTTGACGAAATCATCCGGAGTGCGGCTGAGGACTTGCTTGATGCTGGCGCTAAGGAGCGACCCGAGATGCATCTCCTCGATGTCTTCGACCGGAAGGCCGCAGCAGGCGAAAAGCTGCTGGCGCGGGCTGATGGCCAGCACTTTCAGAGATGTATAGCAACCGTTGTCGGGAGAGCGGGCCTGTTCGACGAACTCCATGTATTTGTTGGTGAATGATAATGGCCCCTTGCCCTTGAATTTCATCCAGGGCGCCAGCTTGAGGGCGAGCATGCCGGATTCGAGATGGGCCTTGAATCTCGGTTCGGAAATGAATTCCTCGAATGGGAACGTGCTTTCGCGAAACAATTCAACTGTGACCACGGTGGTCAGGCCCATGTCCGCGCAGGCGACTGCGCCATTGCGCACGTATTCGGGTTTCACGTAAGCGGCGTGTTGATCACCGGTCGAGAAATTGGCTTCCGTCAGTCCGCACGAGACCAGTTTCTCGATGCGGCGCCGTGCGATTTCCGGACTGGTGGCCCAATAGCCGTTGGAAACGAACCGGGTGTAAAAGCCGAATTCGGAGGCGGACTTCATGAGGTTGTCCAGTTCCTTGCCGAGCAGGAAACATTCGCCGCCAGTGAAAACGACAACTTTGATCGAGGGGATCTCGGTCGCCTCGCGGATGTAGCGGTAGAGATTAGGAATGGGAATATGATCCAGGACCGTGGGGGAACAGGAGAAACAGCAATGATCACACGCCGCAGTGCAGCGGTGCGTTGTGATCAGCGAGAGAGTGTGGGGAGTGACGAGCAAGTTAGTAAATGGGTTGAATGAGTTAAATGAGTTGAATGAGTTAAATAGGTTAAATGGGTTACATCGTTACGTGGTTACATCGTTAAACGGCGGCAACTCGTCCCTGTTGGCTTCGCCCGCCCCCTCGACCCTCGACCCTCGACCCGTTGGTTTATCCGTGTTCATCCGTGTTTATCCGTGGTTTTAGATCTCTGCTCCGGGTTTAGGGAATAACGAACACTGCGGCCCAGACGTAGAGGACGACGGCCAGGAAGGCGACCAGGCCAACCCAGGCGGCGGCGAACACGTAGCCGTAAACGTTTACGAAAACGACCAGGTTCACATTTATGCAGGTGTTGACCGGGTCGTCGCCGCAGGTGTCGGTGTTGGAGGAGGGCGAGCAATCCACGCGCATGATCTTGAACTCGTTGCTGAACCGGTAATCGCCGCGGAACATGGATGCGTTGCGCTTGGCCAGCATGTAATACTGCATGATGAACTGGAAAGCTTCGGGATAGAGCGCCTTGATACCTGCCGCTCGCGAGCCCGCCTCTTTGAACAGGGCCTGGACCTCCTCCTGGGGCGCCTTGTCATCATAGAGTTTCTTCATTCTCTTCGTGAGCATGTCGTTCAGTTCGGCGGCCTTCTTGTCCTCAGCCAGGAGCGCCAGTTCGATGGCTCCCCTCGGCAGGCTGTGGCTGCGTTCGTATTCCTCGCGTTTTTCGGCGGAGTAGCCGACTTCCCGGATCAGTTTTTTCCGCTCCTCTTTTGACCGCAGCGTGCGCAAATAGTCGTCGATGAGGAACAGATTGTAGCCTTTAGGTTCGATGGGTATTTCGAAACGTTGACTCATATTTTGTTTCCGGTCAGAGGTTTGTTCAGGACCAGGCGCGCTTCTTCGTCCATGGCTTCTTTCAAGGATTTGCCCGTGACGGCGACGAGGCCCGCCGGCAGGGAAGGAGCGGCCTGAACCACCTGGGCTTTGTCAAAAGTGAGATAGCGCACGGTAGTGATCACCCGGCTGCCCATGGCCTGCTGTTCCATGCCCAGTAATTGGCCGTTCATGTCCGTGCGGATACTCAGGTAAATATCACCCGACATCGGCGGAAGCTTGAGGGCTTCCGTATTCAGGGTGAGGGTCACCACGCGCAGATCGGCGCTGGCTTCGGCGAAAGTATTTTTGGACATATTGAGCAGCGCGCCGATGCCCGAAGAACTGGCTGCCAGAGTCGGCAGCGAGCCGAGCGTGCTGGGCAGATCGGGCTGGAGCAGCAGGCGGGAGAGAGGAAAATAGACCAGGACTTTGCCGTTTTCTTTTTGGGCCTGGAATTGCAGGACCTTCGGCAAAAAGAAATCCGCTTTCACTTTGATCGTCTCTCCCGCGCCGGCATTGGTGAAGGCGAACATGTCCATCTTGCTGATGACCCCGCCGCCGAACACGGTGGTTTCGAAAAGCGCGTGGAAATTCGGGTGGCTGCCGACCCAGGCGCCGAGTTTATTCAGCACGTCTTCAGCGGAGATGCTTGTGCCCGGGGGAACGATGCCAGGTTCAGGAGTCCGGTCGCCCGGTGAGGGCACCGGGCCTACAACTTCGGCGCTGGATGAGGCTGTTGTGGACTGTGGAGTTGTGTGGACTACGAGCTTATGTGAAGAGGCCAGTTTGTAGGCGAGGAGGCAAGCGGCTGCGATGGCCAGGAGGGCCGGCACTATTCGCATCGGGCGCAAGCGGCTGGGTCTCGGATTAGCCGTTGGCATAGCGGGCGGCTTTAGACGTTATTTCTCAGGTTCAGTTCGTGTGGCCACGAGGATTTTGTACTATAAATCCAGGCGCCACGTCAAAAAATAAAATGAAGACAAGGCGCTCAGGGTCCGGGGGACTGGAAAGACAATTCAAAAAGTTCAATTTGGTTTTTTCTACCGTTATTAGGCGTTAATAGGTGCAACTGGGCGTAAATAGCCGAAATTTTTTCGGACGATTTTCGGTGTAGTTGCGGGTGAATATCGGGGGATTTGCGGTGGGTTTGCGGTTCACTTCGACAAAGTTCGCGACAAAGTTTAAGACAAAGTTTAAGAGGGGCGGGGTACATGGGACAAACCGGCCTTCTGGGTGCCTTTGGCGTCCATTCGGGGCGATCCAGCGCCGGGTTTGGCTGGCGAAGGGCAGTCCAAAGTCCGTCCAAAGTCCAAAGTCCAAAGTCCAAGGTCCAAAGTCCAAAGTCCAAGGTCCAAAGTCCAAAGTCCAAAGTCC
>PSRM01000369.1 GCA_003176045.1 Verrucomicrobiota bacterium
TTTACGCAGGAAAACTTGTGTCGTGTACCAATAAATTCCACTCTGTGGGAAGCTACTGATCATAAATCATAAATTCAGAGATGAATCGCCGTGAATTTATAGCCGGCACTGTTGGGCTTGCCGCCATAGGTGCGACTGCTCTGGCGGCGGACGAGAAGGCGCCCAAGGCGGCTCGTCCCATCCACAAGGCCATCATGTGGGATACTGTGGGCGTGAAAGGGACGGTGGCCGAGAAGATGAAGGCCATCAAGGAGGCTGGGTTCGAGGGTGTGGAAATGCGCAGCCACATGGACCAGGAAGAGGTGCTCCGGGCACGTGATGCAGCCAGCCTGCACATTCCAAGCGTTTGTGGAGCATATCATTGGAAGAAGCCGCTCTCCCATCCGGACCCGAAGGTGCGGGAGGAAGGTCTCGAAGCACTCAAGCAGACCTTGCGCGACGCTAAACGCTACGGCGCTTCCTCGGTCCTGCTCGTGCCTGCCGTGGTCAACAATGAGATCAGCTACAATGAAGCTTATACCCGCTCCCAGGCCGAGATCCGGAAAGCCATTCCTCTGGCCGAAGAACTCGGCGTCAAGATCGCCATCGAAAACGTCTGGAACAACTTTCTCCTCAGCCCTCTCGAAGCGACGCGGTACGTGGATGAATTTGGCAGCAAAGCAGTCGGCTGGCATTTCGATGTGGGAAATATCATTGCCTACGGTTGGCCGGAACAGTGGATCCGCGTGCTCGGCAAACGCATCCAGAAATTCCATATCAAGGAATACAGCCGCAAAAAACGCGATCAGCAGGGCTTGTGGAAGGGTTTTGACGTTCCCTTGCTCGAAGGCGACAACAACTGGCCGGAGGTGATGAAGGCCGTGGATGAAACAGGGTTCAAGGGGTGGGTGATGACCGAGCAGCCTGGCGGGGATACGCCTGAGGGGCTTAAGGATTTGGCAGAGAGGTTGGGAAAAATTCTCGCTCTGTAGATCGAGAAAGTGGAGGACAAAGTGGAGGACGAAGTTGACCGGCCCGCTTGGTTCCCTTTGCGTCTGCGCTGAATCCGAATGGGTAACTGCCTAAAGCACCTACCTTGAATGTCGCCGGGGCAGGGCAAGGGTAGTACAGGAGGCTTATGAAGACATTCCTCGTAAAAATTGTATCCGGGTGCTTTGCCGTTTCCCAATTATTCACGGCTTCAGCGCAAAATGAAGAAGATGCCCCGGCTGGCACTGGCGCTTCACCCAACCCACCAGCCCCACCAGCGGCTAGTGTGCCTGCACCGGCACCTGTGGTAACCAATGCCGTGCCGTCCTACGCCACTAATTCGGTACTTGGAAAGCTCCCCCCGCAAGCTGCTGAAGTCGTTCGGCTATCGCAGGCGGGCACTAGCGAGGACATCATCCTTTCCTTCATCCGGCAGGGAACAGGCATCGCAGTTCCCTTGACCGCAGATCAAGTCCTGATGCTGAAAAATATGGGAGTTTCTCCGCGAGTCCTTCGTGCGATGCTGGATCAGCAAAGTATAGCGCAAGGCACGGCCACCAATGCCCAGCCGCCCGAGGCCGCTGCTCCCGGCTATTCTCAAACGCCAGACTACTCCCAGGCGCCAGGATACACGCCGCCCCTCGAACCCGGAGTGGCTGGCTCATCTTACGAGACCTTGCCCGCCGATTACGCTTATTACCAGAACGCACTGGCGCCCTTTGGAACGTGGAGCCAGGTTCCGAGCTATGGCTGGTGCTGGCAACCAACCGTTTGCCGCGGTCATCCCGAATGGCGTCCTTACTGTGATAACGGACATTGGCTGTGGACGGACTGCGGGTGGTACTGGAACTCCAGCTACCCATGGGGTTGGGCTCCGTTCCATTATGGACGTTGGTTCCACCATGAACGATTTGGCTGGCAATGGCAACCAGCTCGTGCCTGGGCGCCTGCCTGGGTGTGTTGGCGAGAGGCGCCCCAGTATTGCGGCTGGGCACCCCTGCCTCCGGAGGCCAAATTCGCCGTGGACACCGGCTGGACTTTTCGTGGCCAGCAAGTAGATGAGCATTGCGATTTTGGACTGCCGGCGGCTGCGTTTGGGTTCGTTCCCCTCGCTCATTTAGTTGATGTTCATCTGGTTGCAATCCTGAAGGTTGGCCAGCAGGCAGCGCAGATTTTTGCCAGCAGCACCATATTCAACGCGATCGTTGTGGATGCGCATAAGCGCGTGATCAATCCCGGCATTGAGGTAACAAAGGTCGAGACGGCGGCTCACTTAACTCTTCGACCGCGTCCAGTTGACACCCTCCCGGCCAACCAGCGCCCGCCCGCCGCGCTCGCTGGTCCGAATGGCCAGCAACCCGTTCCTCCGCCGACGGGCCGTTTGCAGCCGCGCACTGTTCCGCCCAATGCACCTGCTGTGCCGCCGCAACCCGGACCCAACGGAGTTCGTCCCGGTTCTAACCAAGCGCCTCCCGCGGGCACTGCGCCACCCCAATTTTCTCCTCCGGCTCCTACTCTGCCCAAAGCACCAACTTTGCCGCCTTCAAATGAACAACCGGCCCCTGCACGGCCTCAGCAGAATACTTCTTTGACGACCTGATCGAACTGGTTTCAGGTAAAGCGTAAGAACATCAAAGCGATCCGGAGAACGGGGACTCTACATGTGTAGCAGCCGAGGTAACGAGGCCCTAATCTCCTTGTGCGTGGGTCGAGACAAAAATATCAGAGTCTCGTTACCTCGGCTGCTACAGTCGGCTATTGGCGCCTTCCTTCAGCCAGTTGGCCGCCTCGACCGCGGCATAAGTGATGACAATATCCGCTCCCGCCCGGCGCATCGCCAGCAGGCTCTCCAAAGTGACGGCGCGTTCGTCAATCCAACCTTTGGCGGCGGCGGCTTTGACCATTGAATACTCAGCGCTCACGGCATAAGCAGCCGTTGGATAACCAAACGTCGTCTTCACGCGATGCACGATGTCCAAATAGGCCAATGCGGGTTTGACCATGATGATGTCAGCCCCTTCCTGAATATCCATGGCCACTTCACGCATCGCCTCATTCGCGTTGGCGGCGTCCATTTGGTAACTGCGGCGGTCGCCGTATTGCGGCGCTGATTCCGCAGCCTCGCGGAACGGTCCGTAGAAAGCCGATGCAAATTTGGCGGCATAAGACATGATTGGCGTTTCCTCGAAACCCTGCTTGTCCAGTTCTTCGCGGATTGCTCGCACCCGGCCATCCATCATATCGCTGGGCGCGACCATGTCCGCTCCGGACTCGGCATGGCTGAGGGCAGTTTTCGCCAGGAGTTTAAGACTCGGATCGTTGAGAACGCGGCCTCCCGATTTGGTGCGTTGAGTGATCCCGCAATGGCCGTGCTCCATGTACTCGCAAAGGCAGACATCCGTAATCACCAACAGTTGAGGGAGTTCCTTTTTCAGCAGGCGCACCGCTTCTTGCACGATCCCGTTCCTGGCGTAAGCGCCTGATGCGCGGGCATCTTTGCGGTCCGGAATACCAAACAACAACACTGCTGGAACACCCGCCGCATGCGCACGTCCAGTTTCGCGCGCCAGTTCATCGGGCGAAAGCTGAAAGACGCCCGGCATGGACCCAACCGGTTGCCGCACCCTCCGGCCACTGCGGACGAATAAGGGCAAAACCAACTGCTCCGCGCTCAAGCGCGTCTCCCGCACCATTGTCCGCAAGACGGAGGATTGGCGCAGGCGCCGCGGGCGATAAGCCGGGAATTGACCAACCGGAACCAAACTCATTGTGGGAGGTTAACAGATGGAAGATGGAAGAGGGAAGAATCAAACACCAAAAACCAAACGAAACTTCAAACTCCAAACTTCGAATAACACTCCAAGCTCCGGGCTCCGCCGATAGCGTTATTGCCTCAATTCTTGCCAGTGGCGCTGAGGCACTGTCCGAAAGTTTAGCCGGAGGTTCTACGGAATAGCAGGAAAGCGCAAAAAAGCCACGGAAACGGAGTTAAGAACTCTGTTTCCTCTGTTCTCTCCTGTTAAAAAACTGACCCCTCAAAACCTGGCTATTCGCACGATGCGGGTCGTGGGAGGCGCGGCGGGCAGGGGCGTGCGCTTTAGATGCGTGATCTTGACCGGTTGAGGCACGTCTGGCTGGTCCTGGATCTCAATGGCGATCGTACGCTTGCCTTGTGGCGAGGTGGCGCCCATCAGGTGGGAACGGAGTTGCAGCAGGTAGAGACCGGGAGGACGGGCCTGCGGGCGCCGATTGGTAATCTGGGCAAACCCACGCATCTCCTGAAGCAATTTCAACATCTTTAATTTCGCTGCCATTCGCACGGTCCTGAATTTGTGATGGCAGTTTATGTGCCAATAGTGCGTGAAACGTGAAACGCGAGGCGTGAATTGTGAAACGTGAAACGTGAAACGTGAGGGGCGAAACGTGGGGTGAGAACGAACTGGGGCGTAGCGCAGGTTTCCAACCTGCTGTATCGCAGTGTTTCCAGCCTGTTTCGGCTCCGAAGTTCCGTACGCGCCCGGAACCCACCCGCTCTGCCGATTGGAAATCGGCGATACAGCAGTTTGGAAACCTGCGCTACTGGTCACGGCAGGGCGCGTTCAAGAAAGGCAAAAAAGGAGCGCACAACTCTGTTGTGCGTGGCTGTTGGCTGCCTTTTCCCCCATGAGCCACGAACGACTCGCACAACAGAGTTGTGCGCTCCGATCTTGAACGCGCTACAAGCTCGAGGCCGGCTCGCCCAAATACCGCTTGGCACGTTTCGCAAGTTCTGCTTTGCTCAGCGCGCCCGGATGAAATCACTGCGCGGCATCTTTCTGTTGACAACCTGCTGGCTAGGCTTTTCCTGCGAGCTGCGCGCCCAATTAATGGATTATAAGATCGACCATATCGGGCCTGGCGAAGGAGAAATCCAGTTCGACTACCGCAAGAACATCGCGACAGGAACCAACGGCGTGATGGTGCGATATGGGGGTGCTGTCCTGACTGCAAATACTGTTACATATTACCGTGATTCGGGTTTGGTCGTCGCCGAAGGCGGGGTGCGCCTGCAGCGCGATAATCAGACGTGGGTAAGCCAGCGTATCTCCTATAATTTCGTCACCAAGGAGATCGAGTCCGACCAGTTTCACACCGGCAAGGCCCCCGTTTTCGCCTCAGGTGAAAGCCTGCGCGCGGACCTGACCAACAAGGTGTACATCGCTCGACAGGCATTTATTACCACGGAGGACCTGGCGGAGCCGGACATTAAAGTCCGGGCCGACTCCATCCGTATCTACGGCGACCGCATCGAAGCCCGTCACGCAATGCTGTACGTGGATGGCGTACCGCTGTTTTATTTCCCGTACTACACACGCAGCCTGGCGCCTCGGGCCAACAACTTCAACTTCGTGCCTGGTTATCGTAGTAAATTCGGGCCCTATCTTTTGAGCAGTTACCATTGGTTTTTGAAAGAACAGCTCGACGGGATTATCCATTTGGATTGGCGCGAGAAACGCGGCTTGGCCGGCGGTCCGGATTTCAATTGGCAACTCGGCCGTTGGGGAGAAGGCGGTCTCAAGTACTACTACGCCCACGATCATGACCCGAACATAGATTTGCCCGCCGGCACCTCGCTCCCTCACGACCGGCAGCGGCTGGATTTCACCTGGCAGGCGGAGCCGTTCACCAATTTCGAAACCAAAGCGGTCGTGCGTTACCAGAGTGACACCAACTTCGTCCGTGATTTTCTGGAAACCGAATACCGGCATAATCCGCAGCCAAGCACGTTCATCGAGGCGAACAAATTCTGGCAGAACTTCAGTCTCGACACTTATGTCCAGCCGCGCGTGAACGATTTCCTGGAAACCGTCGAGCGTTTGCCCGAGGTGCGATTGACCGGTTTTCGGCAGGAGTTGGGGCCCACGCCAATTTATTACGAGAGCCAAAGCTCAATTGGCTACTATCGCCGGCTTTTTGCTGAAACAAACTCTCTGCCGACCGGTATGGACTACGAGGCCGCGCGGGCGGACACATATCATCAACTGCTTCTGCCTTACACCTTCTTTGGCTGGTTGGACGTGACGCCTCGCGCCGGCGGGCGCTTTACCTGGTACAGCCATGCGAGCGGCCCCGGTGCCACCACCGATGAACAATACCGCGGCGTATTCAACACCGGCGCCGAAGTCTCCTTCAAAGCCTCACGCGTTTGGCCGACCTTACAGAGCGGCGCGCTGGAGCTTGATGGGCTCCGCCATATCATCCAGCCATCGGTGAACTATGCTTATGTGCCGAGGCCGAATCGGTTTGGGACGAATGAAATTCCGCAGTTCGATTATGAATTGGCCAGCCTGCGCATGTTACCGATCGAATTCCCTTCCTACAATTCGATTGATTCGATTGACAGCGAAAATGTCCTGCGGCTCGGCCTGGGCAACCGGCTGCAAACAAAGCGCCTGGGCGAAGTGGTCAATTTCGTTGATTGGCAACTCTACACCGATTGGCGGCTGAAGCCGCATGATGCGCAGACCACCTTCTCGGACCTCTTTTCGGACATGACCATCAAGCCCCGCTCCTGGCTCACAATCGAATCGCTCATTCGCTACGAGATCAATAGCGGCCTCTGGCGGATGGCTTTCCACCAATTCACTTTTCAGCCCGCCCAGACCTGGAACTGGAGCATCGGCCATTTCTATGTGCGCGATGATCCGACTACCGGACCGACTTCGCTCGGCATCGGAAATAATCTCATCACCAGTACCATGTTTTACCGGGTCAACGAAGACTGGTGCCTGCGGGCTGCCCACCGTTTTGAGGCGCGCGATGGCCGCATGGAGGAACAGGCTTATTCCATCTACCGCGATATGCGAAGCTGGACCGCCGCGCTCACCTTCCGCGTGCTCGAAAATGAAACCGGCCCGCGCGATTACACCATCGCTTTCACCTTCTCCCTGAAAGCCTTCCCCCGCTTCGGCCTCGGCACCGACATCGCCCGGCCTTATTCGCTGTTAGGTGGCTGACATTCCGGGCCTGCCCGCCGCCCTCAATTGGACTTAGTCCAAAACTTTGTCTTGCACTTTGTCTTTCACTTGTCGGCTGTCTAATAAAGCGAACGAACCTTCGCGGCTAGGAATTCTTGGTTCCCTCACGTTTCACGCATCACGTTTCACGTTTCAGTGCGTAAAACACCCCATAGTTTCATCCCTACCGCGGCGTACGGTCTATTATGCAAAACATATTTCAAAAAGTGGCTTTGATCGGCGGAGTGGCAATGCTCGGCCTGACCGGCTGTTCCTGGTGGCACGAACGAGAAGCGCGCGAAAGCGGCCGCACCGGCAGTGAACTCGAGAACGACAACGGGATTACGCATCGGGTTTCTCATGCCTTGAAAGCGGCGCCGGTCTATAAATTCCCGGAGGTGAACGTAGCAACTTTCCAGGGTGTCGTGCAATTGAGCGGGTTCGTGGCCACCGAGGAGCAAAAACGCAATGCGCAGGAGATCGCGCAAACAACTCCTGGGGTCACTCAGGTGCTGAACAACATTGCCGTCAAAACCCCTACGCCCACCGGACGCTACCTGCCGCCTGGCGAACAACCTCCGGCTCCAGTCAATCACGCGCCCACGACCGAGACGCAGCCGAGCAACCCCGAAACGCAGCCAGCCAATCCACCCCCGCAATAATCCACAGCTTCGGAGCGCGGACAGCCCTGTCCGCGCCCCTCGATGCCCGCGTGAGCTCTGCGCTCTGAGTTCTGATTTCTGCCCTCTGTCCTGGGCTCTCCGCTCCGCCCCCACTCCCTCATTCGCTTACTCGTCTGCTCACCCACTCGACTCTGTCCTCTGCCCAGCCCATTTTGCTGGTTTGACCTGAGGATCTTACCCAGCATCCAGAATCCAGTATCCAGCCCCCCCACTCGCTTACTCACTTACGCACCCACTCGCCCCTCACTGCTTTCCCCATCCCCGAACCGCGCCAAACAATCCAACAATCACCGCTACTCCACCGCCAACCAGAAACCAGATTGACCGGTCAGTCGGATTGCCCGTAAAAAACCGCGACACATCCGAACTGAATGATTGGGACTCGTTGAAACCCAGAATCAACAGAGCGATCCCCAGCCCGAATATCGCCAGGCCCACGATGTTCTTCGTCATGAACGTACCATCGCCCAGGACTCTGGCACGCCAATAGGGAGTTAATTCCAATCTGGACTGCTACAACGCAGGCAAATCCCAATTCAATTTCATCTCTGTCAATTCCTTGCGGATCAGCCCCAGGTCCCAAAGCGCAATGGTATGGTCCCATCGCGAGGCGGCTAATTGATCGCCACGGGGACTGAAGGCGAGGGCGCCAATGTTGGCAGGGTCGGGGGAGCGAAGGGTGGCTACTTCATTTCCGGTGGCAGGTTCGACCAACCGGATATCCTGAGCTGAGTAGGCAATGGCAGCCAGGCGGCTATCGGGCGAAAATGCAAGCACCCCGGGCAGGTTTCCGGATTTGTCGCGAGTGATGGTCACGGGAGATTGCCAGGTATCCGTGTGATAAAACCAGTACGTCTGGGCGCTTCCAATACCCAGCAATCGGTTGTCGCCGCTGAAGGCAACTACCGTTACACCGCGAGCGGGGAATGAGCCCAGTTTCTTTCGCGTTTGCACCTCCCACACGGTAACGCCTTCGGCTTCCGAGCCGGCAGCGCACCACTGGCCGTTGCCGCTCAACACGGCAAACTCGGCGGAAGAGCCTGCGGCAATCGCATCCGATTCTGTGCGGCTTGCCCAGTCGAAAGAGCGGATTTTGCCTGCCTTTGGGAACAGAATTGTTTTTCCTGTTGGACCAATGCTGATCGTGGTGTGCCTGCCGAATTTCGCTTCCGGATCTATAAACACAATTTCGCCGAGACTGACATCAGGCGTGACGGCGTTTGTTAAACATTTAGCAGGCAATGCGCCCAAGCCGTTTGCTCCGCCGAACAATAAGGCGCCACTCGTGGGATGGAAGGCGAGAAAATTCACCGAGCCAACTGCCTTGAAGCCAACCAGCCCGCCGCCGGCAGCATCCCAAAATCGAACTCCGTCTGGATGCGCTGAAGCCAGGACGCAACCGTCGGGGCTAAAAGAGCATCTACCGGAGTCAATCGAGCGATCTGCGATCCCCAGCAACCGGCATTCATTTCCCAGGGTTACTTCTGCCAGGCCGAGTTTGTTGCCAGTGAGCTGGTAGCCCAGGTGATCGCCGTTCCGATTCAGGAACAGTTTATAGCCTTCGAAGGGACCACGGCAGATTTCCTCGCCAGTGAGTGTACTCCACATGTGCAGGTATCCGTCCCAGCAGGTGCTGAACAGCAAATCAGATGAACGACTGAAGCAGACGTGAATATCCGCGGCCTGGCCGCGATCCAGAAACGCCTGCAACTTCCCATTGCTCGCGTCCCACACATACACATGGCCGTCACGGCAGCCGGTAGCCAATCTCTGGCCTTGAGGATCCCATGCGAGCCCGAACACTCCGTTTGAGTGAATAAGCGACAGTCTCGTGGCCCCCGATTCCGCATCCAGGATGCTTACGACAGGGCTTTCACTGCTGGTAATCCCGAGCCTGTGGCCTTTGGGGTCAAAGGCCAGCGAATAAGGCATGGCGACGGGCTCGATGCGTTGAAGCTCCTTCCGTAATGAGATATCGTAAAGTAACACAGGCCCGCTTGCCTGCGCCACCGCGATACGAGCGCTATCGGAGGTAAAATCGAGCGTTCTGAAACTGGTCAGGTCCAGCTTGAGAACGACTTGTTTTGTCGCAAGGTCCCAGAGCCATAGCGGCTTGTTCGGCAGATTGTAACTGGCTGAGAGGTAACGGCCATCCGGGCTGAAGTAAAACTCGTGGACGCTGGCGCCGGGCCCTGGAAGCCGCGTCAATTCCTGCCGGCTTCTGACCGCCCGTATGCTGATGTTCCCGGCCTCGTCTCCGTGCGCATATCGTTGGCAATCGGAATCGAAAATGCCGTAACTTATCGTTCCCTCAGGAGGAGCCCACTCTGCTACGGTTCGCATATCGGGCAGCGCGAGGCAGGTTATAGCCTGGTTGCGCAGTTGCAGGGTTGGCTTCAGCGCAGCGGCCTTTTTTAGCGCCTCGAGTCCGTCGAACCGGCGGCCTATCTCCCGGCCGGCTTCTTGTGCCCGGGCCTGGGCGAGGTAAGAGCCCCAAAGCTTCTCATTGGCGTCCGCCTCGGCGCGCTTGGCCCGGGCTGCTTCTTTTAAAGCCAAACCGTAGGGCACCACGGCCAGGACCAGGACGCTGGCTGCTGCGATCGCCAACCGTGTCATGAACCTGAGCCGGCGCGCCAGGGTCTGTTTATCGCGAACGGATGAGCCGGCTTCCAACAGCAACAAGTCGTTGTGCATTTCTGTTGCTGAGCGATAGCGTTGGCTGAGATCAGGCTGGCACGCTTTAGCAATGACGGCGTCCAACTCGAGCAAGGCGTCGCGGTCGGACAGGTCGCCAATGCGAGTGGGCGGTTCGGGGAAGGATCGGCGATCTTTGCCGGAGCCGATTTCGTAAAGAACCTTGCCCAGGCTGTAGATGTCGGCTTGCGCGGTGCCTGGCCCTTCAGGCGGGATGAAGCCTTCGGTGCCTACAAACGAGCGCGCGTCACTCGATTCAGTCACCAGGCCAATGTCGGCCAGTTTGGGCTGGCCGTTTACGAAGATGATGTTGGAGGGCTTTATGTCGCGATGAACCAATCCGTTTTTGTGCAGGTGCTGAAGCGCCGAGGAGAGCGATAAGCCGATACTGATGCATTTGGCGGCGGGCAGGCGGCCTTGCCGTTCAATCTCGGTGCGCAACGTGCAAGGTCGGTAGGAGTCTATGGCGGGCGCTGCGGGCGACGAAGCCTGCTGGACATCCAACACCAGGGCGGCAGCATCATCCGCAAGCTCCATCACATAATAAAAATAGCCCTCCGAGTCGTTACGGCCAATCTGCAAAATATCTACAAATCCATCATGCGAGCGGGATATCGGCTCGAACTTGCGGATGCCCGAGAACTCCCGTTCGAACGGGCGCTCGTCGGCAAAGTCCTTACGATGAACCACTTTGACGGCCCGGAACACACCCATGATGTTGCGGGCCAGCCAGACCGAGCCGTAGCTGCCTTCACCAACGCGGCGGATCAGTTCGTGATCGGGAACCTGTGGCGGGCAATCGGAGGCCGAGGCGGCGCGAGCGAGGGCATCTGGTACGCTCGGCTGGTTCGTCATGCGGGCTTTCGGCAGTGCGGCAATTTGTAAACTTTGCGAGCAGTTTTTGCAAGATTTTTTCGCGCACTCCTGCAGGAATGGGTTGTGGCACGGGGACCAGGTCTTTTGATTTGGGCCGACGCTGATGGAACGGGCGCGCCGCGCCTCGTACTTTCGGTAGCAATCGCTCCAGAAATCCTAACCACGGATGAACACGGATGAACACGGATGAGAACAGTGCGGCAGAGCCGCAACTAAAAAGTTTATTGGGTTAACTGAGTTAATTAAGTTAACTGGGTTGAATGGGTCACGTGGTTACACAGTGAAGACGGTTGCGTGCTGTGCGCCCTCTTCTAAAGTTTAGTTTAATGTCTCACAACTAAGCGGTGATATGTTCAACAGGAGGAGACGGAGGGAACAGAAGTTTTGCCTCTGTTTTCTCTGTTTTCTCCTGTTCAAATAACGATTTAACTCGAAGTTTCACTTCCCGCTCTCTTTCTCCAGGCGGCGGACTTCCTTTTTCAGGGTGGCCGAGACGCGGTGCTTGGCCAAATAGACCTGGCCGATGCTGACCTTCAGCGCCTTCGAGACCTGGCCTGCGGGCATTTTTTTGACTACGTGAAGGTAAAAGATTTTGTATTGGGTTGGGCTGACTTTTTCTTTAATCGCGTCCAGGGCAGCGTCGAGCAGGTTCTGCCGCCACTCTTCGTTCCAGAGTGATTCCCATTGTTGATGGGCTGGTTGGGGGATTTGCTCGACGGGGTCGGTACCGGTATGGGTTTGGGGAAGGCGGCCAACGGGTTTTTCCTCTGGAACTCTTTTTCGGAGTTGGTCGGCGATGCGCCGGCGCGTGATCTGGAGCATCCAGCCCTTGAAGGAGCCGAAAGCAGGGTCAGCTTTGAAATCGCGCATTTTTTTTGCCACGGCGATTACCGTTTCCTGCACCACCTCCTGCGCCTCGGCGTCAGTCAGGCCCGAACGAATGCCAGTGCGATAGATGAGCCGCCAGTAGGTTTCAAAGAACTTCTGCCAATTGGTGTTGTCCTCCCAGTTTTTGAGCCGTTCAATCAAGCTCCAGCGCGTTGAATTTGAGTCATCAATCCTGTCCATAAAACCTTATACCAACCAAGAAGGTTGCGCCGGGTCAGGGGACCCGGCCTACAAGCCCTTGTAGGCCGCGTGCCCCCACGCGGCCCTGCCCCTCTGTCCTCTGTCTTCTGTCCTCCGTCCTCTGACCTTTGACCTCTGACCTCTGCCCTCTGAGTTCTGACTTCTGCCCTCTGCCCTCCAGTTCCCTCGCCTCTGGAAGAGACATTCTTTCAAAGAATTTTTAATTCCTTGAGTGTCAATCATTTACGTTCGACCTGAAAATAGTTTGAAAGATTTGGCGGCATATCACGAGGGGACTTACTAAGCAGAGACATTTTCAAAGTAAAACAATACTATGAAGCCGAACGCATGGAACACAATTTCGAATGAACACGGTCCTTTGGGGCACGGGCGCAGTCCGGGGAAACCCGGCTGCCCCCGCAGGGGAAAACGTTGGTGCCTTCAACGGTCGGTCCTCTTAAGCGGCCTTTGCACGACGCTACTAATGTGCGGGTCAATCGGTTCCGCGCAGGCACAAGGCAGCGCGTTTATTTACCAGGGCCGCCTGAACGCAGGTGGCTCACCGGCCAGCGGCAGCTATGATTTTCAATTTTACCTGCGTGACGCCTTGAGCGGTGGCAATCCGGTGGGAGCAACGAATAGCGTAAGCGCGGTGGGTGTGAGCAATGGACTTTTCACAGTAAGCCTCGATTTTGGAGGCGCTCCCTTTGGCGGCGGCGCGCCGCGGTGGCTGGAAATTGAGGTTCGGACCAATGGGGCTGGAGGGTTCACCACGCTGAGTCCGCGGCAACCGCTGCTGGCGGTGCCTTACTCGATCACGGCCAGCAATATCACGGGCGTGCTTCCGGCCAGTCAACTGAGCGGGGCGATAGCGCTTGCGCAGTTGCCTGGCGCGGTGCTGACCAATAATGTGTCCGGTGGGCAGGAGATTGGTATTGGGACGCTCGCATTGGCCAATGATTCCGGATTTGGAAATACCGCGCTGGGTTTCGAAGCCCTGGCTAGCAACAACAACGGCATCAACAACACCGCAGTTGGCTACAAAGCCCTTCAATCTAACACAACCGGCATCCAAAATACGGCCGTCGGTATCTTCGCGCTTAACGCGAATACGACCGGCAACGGCAACACTGCCACCGGCGACGATGCCCTCGGATCGAACACGAGCGGCAATAACAATAGCCGAAATTTCATGGTTGGAGGCCCGTTTTCACTTTTTTTGACCGTTCCCGCGACCTAAGTCGTTGAACTG
>PSRM01000313.1 GCA_003176045.1 Verrucomicrobiota bacterium
CGTTCGTGGCTCCTGGGGGAAAACGCAGCCAACAGCCACGCACAACAGAGTTGTGCGCTCCTTTTTTGCCCTTCTTGAACGCGCCCTGGCCACGGCCGGCCACGGCCCTCCCTGGCGGTTTTGGAGCTTGACTGCGGTGGGGGGAATTTCGTGAAATGATTCAACGGCGTTTTCGCCGGGACAGCTATGGCCGACATCACTTTTCCCTGCCCCCTTTGTAACCAGAACATCCAGTGCGACGAGGCCTGGAGCGGTCAACAAATCCAATGCCCGATATGCCAGGGCGCTTTAGTAGTGCCCGCGGCCCAGGCGCCTGCGCCACAGTCCAGTTCTGGCCGCCATAACCCACTGGTGCCCCAGCCGCCCGCGTCATCGAACCCGCGCCTTGGCTTTCAGCAAAACGCGCAAAAACCGGCGGTTGCCGGCCGTAATATCCCTATCCGCAACCTCGCGCCGACCGCGGCGAAAAAGAAAAGCGTCCTCGTTACAATCCTGAGCTGGACAGCAGTGCTGGCAGTTCTCGGGGTGGGCGGATTTTTCGCCTGGGTTTATGTCGTGGAGCCGATGCAAAAGAAATCCAAGGAAAAGGCCGATGCTGAAGCCAGAAATTCCGATGGCGGCGAACTCGGCCACATCGGGACGCTTAATGCGGTTCTGGATGCCACGGACCCGGCGAATCCGCGGCTGGATAAGCTGGCCAAACTCAATCGGAAACCGGGCTCGTCCGCTCCTTCGCCGGGGATTGGTGTACCTGTCCCCACTATGCCCCCTGCCGTCACTGGCGGGTCGCCAGTTAACCCCGCTATGTCTCCGGGCTCTCCTCAGGGTGTGCAGGCCATTCCGCCCGTCTGGAATCTGGATGTTGACCAGGCGAAAGTTCCAGAATCTCCGGTCAACGGAACCATTGCAGGCGCAAATTTCCTATCCGACAACGCCCGTCTGGATCAAGCGAGTGGCGCTTATCGCCTCAGCCTGCTCCAGGGCACCGGCCCGGCGCTCGAGCGGGCCTTATCTATTTTCCTTCGCATCAACCCCGGCGAGTCTCTGACGGGCCGCGTCTGGACCGTTTCGCAGGACCAGAAGGGAGTTGGCGTCCCTCAAATCATCAAGATCTTCAAAGCAAACCCCGCTGCTCCGCCTCAACAGAAAGCCTATTCCGGTGGCTATGCCATGAAACTCGAGCTTGGCGCGGCTGAGGCCGGAATGTTACCTGGCAAAATCTACGTGGCTTTGCCGGATACAGAGCAAAGCGTCGCGGCAGGAGTATTCAGAGCCACCATTGCCTTGAATAATCCGTCAGCTCCTCCGGCTGCACCCACAGCTCCTCCTCCTGGGGGGACAGCGGGTTATGACAGGTACGGCACACCGCCGCCCAGCAAGTTCGGCCCGCCGCCGCCTCGAAGGCAGTAGCCTGGCACATGGCCAAATCCAATTTCCTCGACAAAGTGCTCGGGCGCATCGGGCGCCTGGATGCCGAGGGCTTGCAGACGGTAGTGCAACGACTGGCTCGCGAGCGGACCTTTCTAGAAACGCTGTTTAACACGATCGAAGACGGCATCCTGGTCGTGGATGAACGGGGCCGGATCCTTTACTGCAACCAATCGGTAGTGCGTCTTTTGGGGCTACAGTCCGACGTCGAGGGCCAGCCGGTTACCAACATCATCCCGGAGCTGGAGTGGTCTAGAATTTCCAAGCTCGACAAGGCAGGGGGCGGCGGGGTGGTCCGGCACGAATTCGAGGTGCATTTTCCACGGCCCCGGTTTCTGCGGCTTTATGCGGCGCCGCTGGATGGGGAAGCCAGGGGCAGCGCCGGCGTAGCGTTGGTGTTACGCGATGCGACTGAGGCGCGGCAACAAACGTTCGAAGCCATCGAAAGCGAGCGGGTCCAGGCATTGACGCTGCTGGCCGCCAGCGTGGCGCATGAAATCGGCAATCCTTTGAACGCTCTGCACATTCACTTGCAATTGCTTGAGCGTGAGGTCCGCAAACTGAAAGGCGCTTCAGGCCGGGGCGGCTTTGGTGATCGCCGCTCCCGCCCCCGATCGCAAGTGCTGTCGGGCGAAACCGATACGGCGGAAATCGCCGGCAAGCTGGACCAATACCTTGCCGTTGCCAAAGGCGAAATCAGCCGGCTCGATTATATAGTCACCCAATTCCTGCAAGCCCTGCGCCCTGCGCCGCCCCAACTTAAGCCCGCATCACTGAACGATGTAGTTCATAAAACGCTCGCTCTGTTGCAGCCCGAATTGGATAATCGCGCGCTCAACATCCGCACCAAACTCGCGCGCGAATTGCCTGCCGCCCCGCTGGACGCCACGCAGATCCAACAGGTGCTGGTCAATTTGATCAAAAACGCCGTCCAGGCGATGACCAAAGGCGGCTCTCTTACCTTACAGACCGGGGAAGGCGCCGACGGCGTATGGGTGAGCGTATCGGACACAGGCGGCGGCATCCCCCAGGAACGCATCAACCGCATTTTCGAGCCGTTCTACACGACAAAGGAGAAAGGCTCCGGCCTCGGCCTCATGATCGTGCAGAGAATCGTTCGCGCCCACGGGGGCCGAATCGAACTCGAGAGCCAGGTCGGTCGCGGCACCACCTTCCGCATTTGGCTCCCCTTGCACGAGCGCAAGCCAAGATTACTCGAAGCGCCGATGCATGACTAAAGCCGGAGCGCGGACAGCCTTGTCCAATCCCCGCGCCACCCGCCTCTTCAGGCCGTCTTTCCCGAGGTGAACACCCTGGGCTTAAATCCGGATTTGGGTTTCACCAGTTTGAAGTTCTCGTCCCCCGCTGTCGCCAAATACAGTCCTTCGTGGGCCACCCGATCTGCCAGCGCGCCCCGAACATCCACCGCGGCAATAATGCCGTACAGTTTCATTCCCCGATACTGCGGTTGCAGATCGAAGAATTCTCGAAATTTCTCCAAAGACTTGTGCAGTTCTTCATGATCCAACCGGCTTTTGATCTCGACGCAATAAACTTCGTTGTGAACGCCGTTGCGCAAGCCTACCAGGTCATACTCTTGCGCGCGGGCTCCCCGAAAGGCTTTGAAGCGTCGTGTAATAGTGTCCGCGTGAAACCGTTTGCGCAGTATTTTTTCCACTGATTCGAACGCCAAGCCTTCCGTAAAAGAACCAAACTTATTGCCGAGGTAACCTATCTGCCGCCCAACCTCACGCAACTCCCGGGCGGTCTCTTGCTGTGCCGCTTCCGTTTCGGCGTGGCCTCGGGCCAAACTCGCAACCAACTCTCTAAGCTCCACGTCGCTCATCTAATCCAACATATTTCGGTCCGCCGACTTGATCAAGAATTGAAATTGATTTTGCTAAGAAATTGCTTCTCCGGTGATGCGTACGTATTCCACACCCCGGCGGCGATCACTGATGGATTTGTATGACCTTTCGGAACCAGTTCGAGTCATTTTTGAGGTTTCCTTTTCGTGTGATTCGTGTATTTGGTGGTCCACACATGAAAACCATCATACAAAGCAGTTCCCATTGGCCGATACTCCTCGCGTTCATTCTCTGCGCCGCGGCGCTGGCCGGGTGCGCCGGGTCCCCTGAGCCCGCGCCACGACAGGTCGGCCGACATCCCTGGGGCAAAGCCAAGGACGGAACGCCCGTCGAGATTTTCACGTTCCGAAACAGCAAGGGCGGTGAGGTCAAAATCTCAAATTACGGCGGACTGGTGACCTCCGTCCAGGTGCCCGACCGCAATGGCAAAATGGGTGACGTGGTCCTGGGCTACGACAAGCTGGAAGATTACATCAAAGACTCCCCGTTTTTCGGCGCGATGGTTGGCCGCTACGGCAACCGCATCGCCAAAGGCAAGTTCACTCTGGATGGTAAGGAATACACGTTGGCGATCAATAATGGGCCAAACGCGCTGCACGGGGGCAAAATCGGCTTCGACAAGGTTGTTTGGACGCCCACCATCCGCATGACTCCGGACGGCCCTGGATTGGAACTGCACTACGTGAGCAAAGATGGCGAAGAAGGTTATCCCGGCACACTTGATGTGACGGCGCTTTATACGTGGAGTGATGACAACGCTCTAAAACTGCAATACACCGCCACGACGGACAAGGACACGGTCGTCAATCTCACACAGCACTCGTATTTCAATCTTGCGTGCAAAGGCGACATTCTGGGCCACGTGGTCATGATCAACGCGGACAAGTTTACTCCGGTGGACAGCACACTCATTCCGACCGGCGAGTTACGCCCGGTGGAAGGCACGCCGTTTGATTTTCGGAAGCCGACGGCCATCGGGGCTCGAATTAACGACAACGACGAGCAGATTAAGTTCGGCGGCGGATATGATCACAATTTCGTCATCAGCAAACCGATGGGCGAACTCGGCCTGATGGCGCGGGTGACCGATCCCGGCACCGGTCGCGTGCTGGAAGTCCTTTCTAGCGAGCCAGGCTTGCAGTTTTATTCGGGCAACTTCCTGGACGGTCATATAAAAGGGAAAGGCGGCTGGGTTTATCAAAAGCGAAACGCGTTCTGCATGGAGCCACAGCATTATCCCGATTCACCGAACAAGCCGGAGTTTCCTTCGGTGGTCCTGAAGCCGGGGGAGACTTATAAGAATACGATTGTATTCAAATTCTCGGCGGAGAAGTAAGACGTGAAACGTGAAACGTGAAACGTGAAACTGAGAGCCTCGGCCCGTTTATCAGCGTGGATCAGCGGTTATTGGCGGTCTAATCAGGGTGTATAGTAAAACGGATTAGGCACTTTGAAGGTGCGCTCCGAATAGCCGCCCGTTAGATCGCTTTGTTGATCGCCGACATTGGCGATGATCTTGAATCCTTTTTCCTCGATCTGCCGACGAGCGTCTGTCTTGAAAGGTGCGAGCGATTTCTGGTGGTCGGAGTCGGGACGGAAGTAGATGCCATCGTACTCAGTGTAGCCTGCCGCTTTGAGAGTCAGTTCGGTTCGCTCGGCCAATGGGTTGCGGCGGCCTGTGATAAAGAACACCTTCAAGCCTAAGCCCCTGCTCTGGTGATAGACCTCCAGAACCGGCCCGATGGCCGGCGCGGGATTTGTCATGGCCCAGGCGATGAACATGGTGTCCTTGCGCGCGAAATCATCCCGAATCAGGCGGTCCCACGTCGAAATGGCCGTGTCATCAACGTCCAGAACGACGGCCAGATTCCTTTCGCCTGAAGCAGCCCGTTTTCGAATGTAGCTGATTGCGTGGGCGGCCACGCGCTGGACCTGGGTTTTGTACGGGCCTGAATCGTGATAGCGAATCAGCGCCTGTTTGTGGAAGTAGAGGTTATCGGGCGAGGAGCATCCGGAGAGGAGGATGCCGAAGAGACAGAAGAAGGAAAAGCGCCAGAGGGTGCTGCACATTAAACGCATCTTTGTTCCGAGGGGATGCGCCGTGAACAGCTCCGTTAGGAGCGCCATGTTTATAGTCAATCCGCCCCGCCAACCCACCGCAAGCTCCGTAGGAGCGGCATATCTCGCCCTTCCCGCAGAACCGTTGCCAGGCAGAGCGTCCAATGTCCTTTTCATGCCGCTCCTACGGAGCTTGGCCGGTTCTTGGTAACAGACGGTTCTATAAACATGGCGCTCCTATCGGAGCTTGTGGATTCCAGACTTTGGACCTTTAACTTCCCGTCGCGCCGAAATGGAATTCGGCGCTCCAGGAAATCGAGCTATTTGGCCCCTGCCGCGGCAGTCCTTTGACCAAGGTTCCACTCGAAGCTCAGTTTATAGTCATCGCCTGTTACCAGGCCCAGCGCCTTCAATGTGACTGGCTCTACGCCGAAGTCGGTCCCCTTGACGGTCACTGAACCGACAACCTTAATCATGTTGTTGGGCATGAGGGTGATTACCACGGGCATCGCGATCGGTTTTGTGACACCGCAGATTGTGAGATCACCTTTGGAATCAAAGTCGTAGGCGCTGTTGTTCGTTTTAGACTGGCCCTGTAGCGTCAGTTCCTTAAGGGTGTATTCAATCCGCTTATACTGCTCCGCTTTCATTTGCTGGTACATCCGGTCATCCATCTCGACTTTATACGGCCGGCCATCAGCCTCAATACTGTGGAACGAACTAACCAACATAAAAGCCTTTCCGGCCGCCTCAACTTTTCCAGGTTGGACACTTTGGCCAGGCTGGGTGGGAAAGTTGGGACCGACCTCGAGCGAACCGCCAATGACCGTACTCTGCAGAATCCATTCCTTGTGGATCATATTCGCCGTCCCATCTATTCGCATCTTGCTGCCGGATTTGGCGTAAAAGGCGGTTTTTGGGCCACTGATGCCACTGGCGGGCGCGGCGGCGGGAGGTTGGTCACCCGCTGCGCCCGTTGCGGCCCCCTTTTGGCCGCAACCAGCCATTGCGAAAGCTCCAACCAGGATCAAGAAGGATTTTTTCATAGTGAATGTATTTGACGATAGGTTTCTCATGTCAATTCGTACCATTCGGGCTTCAATTCAATTCGTTTGCGCTGGTTTATGGCCTCATTAGCTTTGAGCGCCGTCACAGTAGCCTGATAGCCTTCGAGGTATCCCGCTGCAGGCGCGGCATCTTTCCGGGCTTTGTCCACCGCCTCCGCAATCGCTTCAGGATCATCGCCCAATGAGGTTTTCACGTTCTCAACAGCCCGGTTCACTTCCCCTGCATTCAGCGCGAATTTGTCCAGGGCAGCCCAAATGGCGCTGGCCTTTACTTCCTCATCATGTGTGAGAGTTTCCGTGCCTTGCGCGGACTTGCTGGCGCCAACGCGCAAGGAGATACCGGTGTCCTTGTAAAATGTTTCTTTAACGGCATAAACCTCCCAACCCAGTAGCGCTGAATCCACTTCCTTGAACATCCAGGCCTTTTCATCGCGCAGCATTACCGCGGCGTCGCTGCCATAAAACATCTCATAGCTGGCGTCGAATGAATTGGCCAGCGTTGCGTGATAAACCAGGTTAACGCCCTCGGGGTACTCAATCACGGCTTGCACCGTATCGGGCACGTCGCGGTCGTCATTGTCCTTGTCCTGATTCCAATACACGATCGAGCCGAAGCCGGTGACGGCGCGGGGTTTGGCGCGTAGAAACCAGCTCGCCTGATCTATCTGGTGGATGCCGATTTCCCCGATCAGGCCGGGTGAGGTTTCTTTATAAAGGCGCCAGTTAAGGGCTTTCTGCCGCTCGGGATTGCCGGTCGCGGCGCGCCAACTTGTTTTCTTGTGCCACTGCGCCCGCGCCATCACGATCTGGCCCAAGGCACCCGAACGGATGAATGGCCGCAGGAACAGGAGTTCGGCGTCGGACCGGCGTTGCAGGCCGGCCTGGAAAACGATTTGCTTCGGCGCGTTTTTGGCGGCCAGCGCAATCTCGCGCGCTTCCTCGACCGTGTGCGCCAGCGGGGCTTCGCAATAGACGTGCTTGCCTGCTTTGATAGCAGCGAGCACGATCTCTTTATGCTGATGCGGCGGTGTGGCGATGATGACCGCAGTAATATCCTTATTCTCTAGAATAGTTTTGTAATCCGCCGTTTTCTCAGCGTGCGGCGCATCCTCGGCGCCTCGCCGCAAGGCCACGGGATAATGATCGCAGATTGCAGCAACGATCGCGCGCTCAACCAGCGTCAGGACCTTAAGTAACTCCCGGCCCCATTGGCCGAGGCCGATGACCGCGACTTTGGTTTTAAATGTGGGCTTGATACCTTGCGCTGCCGCAGTTGGAGCATTGGTTTGGCCCAGCAACTCAACGCCGCCAATCATGGTCATGAGCGTGGCCGCCGAACCGCCTTTGATGAACCTGCGGCGGTTGACATCGAGAGAATCGCTTTCGTTCATTGATAAGGAACGGAGCGCGGACATTCCTGTCCGCAGCAACGTGGAATGTGAATGGGCCGTGAAAAAAATCCGAAACTCCTTGGTTTTCGGGCGTTGCTGCGGACAAGAATGTCCGCGCTCCGGGGCAGCCCTTCGGCGCTCTGATTCGTGTTCATTCGTGTTTATTCGTGGTTTCGGCCTGCGTCACGGGCTGCGGCTTTGCATCCCAGTTCTCGAGTTTGAGCGCCCATTTTATCGCATGGAGGATGGACGCCTGATAGGCCTCGGCCACTGCTTTGGAATTTTTGCGATCTTTGTCCCACGTTGGGTCCCATACATCCTCGCGATGGCCCAATGAAGTATAAAAAACTCGGCCCTTGCCGTAGTTCTTGCACCACGAAACGGCATACTCACCGGGAGTTTTTTCGTTCGGATGCTTATCCAGCATCAACAAGCGATGGACTTTCGCAGCGTCGAAATTCTTGATGATATAGATCTCGTCGAACACCTTGCCGTCCGGGAAATGGGCGCAGGCCGGGCACTTCGGATCCGGCATGAGAGGCTGGATTTCGACTTGTTGATGGTGCGTCTGGAATTCGCCTCCCAGCATGTCAATGTATGGGGGATACCCATGGAATGTGTCGCTGGCGGAGTGCATGGCCACAAAGCCCTTACCTGATTTAATCCAATCCAGGAACGCCTGCCTGTCGGGCAATGGCAAGTCGCCGGTGGTGTTGGCGAAAACGACCGCGTCATATTTTTTGAGTCCAGCCGGGCTCATCTTCTCGGCCAAAACCGCTTCGATAGCCGCGTTGATCTTGGCCTCATCGCGCTTGCCTTCTGGAGTTTTAAATTCAGGATCATTCGGTTCGACGCGCGCATAATCAACCGTGAACGCGCCGCTTTTCTTGCCCAGCTCGGCTATAACCTTCTCCGCCACCGGGATCGAACTATGGCGAAAACCGCGCCCGCCCTTGTCCTGCATGGCGTTGACCGTGACTACCAGGACCTTTTTGGGAGCGGCCAGCGCGGGGGTACAAGCGGCAGAGCAGAAGAGTGCGGTAGCGGCCAGCAATCGAGAGGAGAGCGCAAGATTGATAACTTTCATAGAATCGTGAGACTCACTTGCCGGTTAGGAAATTCATTTTTTGGGCTGGAGTCAAGCTTGGTATGGCCTGCGCTCATGGCTTGGGGTTAAGGTCTGCGAGGAATGGCAATCCCGCTCGATATTTACTCAATGCCTCCACGTCCATCGTCGCCGAGGCCCATCCTTCCTTGTCGCCTGCGTCCGCAATGATTTCACCCTGCGGATCGACGATGATCGAGCGGCCTGGATATGTGTAGAAAGGATCCGTGCCGATACGGTTTGCGGCCAGGACGTAGGCCTGATTCTCGATCGCACGCGCCTGCAAAAGCCGCACCCAGTGATGGATGCGCTTGTCTGGCCAGCTCGCGATCACCACATATACTTCCGGCTTGCGCTGGGCCGCGATCTGGCGGAACAATTCCGGAAAACGGAGATCGTAGCAGACGAAAGGAGAAACCGCGCAATCCTGCCACTGGAAACTAATCGGCTGCTCGCCGGCAGTATAGTGATCAGCCTCACCGCCAGGCGTGAACGGCCGCATCTTGGCATAAAAGGCGATCAGCTTGCCGGAAGGAGAAAAAACCAGAGCCTTGTTTCGGACCCGGCCATCTTTTGCGCGCATGGCGGCGCCGGCCACTACCCAGATACCGAATTCCTTTGCGGCATCGGCGAGGAACTGTTCCGTTGGCCCGCCGTAATCCTCCGAGATCACGGCAATGTTCATGCTGAAGCCGGTAGCAAACATTTCTGGCAGTGCGACCAGAGTGTCCTTCTCAAACGCGGCTTTCGAAAGGAGGCGGTGAACAGTTTCGAAGTTGGCCGGTTTGTTTTCCCAGGCAATGTCGAATTGAAGGGCGGCGAGATGCATTGCGGGGCGAGGAGTGTCAGGTGTCAAGTATCAGGTGTCACGTTTCAAGTGTCAGGTGTCAGGTGGCCCATTTCACGCTCCACCTTTCACGTTTCACGTTTCACGTTCGGGTCTCAGATTAAGATTAAGAGAAAGATTAAGATTAAGAAGCCGTTGCGGACGGTGATTTGCGCGACAAGAGGGCCAGTATTTCCCTGGCTGCCGGAACACCAGAGGCGAGGGCGACGAGCCAATAGACAAACGTGGCGATGCCACCGGGGACAAATACGGCTCCTGTTTTGAGGGCGAGAGTGGTATAGCCGAAATGTGTTTGCCAGTACCGGCTGCAGATCCAGGCCACACCCGCTGCCAGCAGGGCGTTTGGAACCAGGATGAACATCGTGTTTCTGACATCGGTCAGTCCCAGGCGCGATAGTTTCTTCCGGAGGGCGTAGGTCAACAAACCCGTGTTCACACAGGCGCTCAAAGTATTGGCGGCTCCCAGACCGGCCTCCTTGTACCATTGCACAAGACCAAAGGCCAGGAGCAGGTTGAGGGTGAGGCAAAACACGCTGATCTTCATTGGGGTCTGAATATCGTTCAGCGCATAGAACGCGCGAGCCAGAATATTATTCATCGAAAACATTAATAAACCAGGCGCCAGGCACATCAGGGCATGTGCCGTACGGATGGTGGCCTCCGGCGTGAATTTGCCCCGCTCGAAAATGAGACGTACGATCGGCTCGGCCAGCCCCAGGGCAATGGCGGCCGCCAGAAGGTTCGCAAAAGATAAATAGCTCAACCCCTGGCTGAGTGTTTGGCGGAACTCAGGATATTTCTTTGCTGCAGCCAGTCCGGACAGGGCAGGCAGCATGTATGTGGCCAGAGAAATGCCAAACATGCCCTGGGGCAGCTCCATGAGCCGAACGGCATAGTTGAATTTTGCAACGATATCTTTGCCCAGCCAGAAGGCGAACCAGGAGGTGAGCAACACATTGATTTGGAAAGCGGCCACGCCTATCGAACCCGGCAACATTTTCTGAACGACCTCGCGCACAGTAGGGTCGCGCCAGGGCGAAACCCACTCATACCGGTAGCCTTCTCGAGTGAGGCTCGGCAACTGAAAGAAGGCCTGGATCAACCCGGCCACCAGGACGCCTGTCGCGAGCCCAAAGATTTGTTGATCCAGGCGCACTCCCATCCGTGGAGCCAGAAACAGGGCGCTGGCGATCATGACCACGTTCAGGGCTACTGCCCCAAGGGCGGGCACGAAAAAGTGGCCGCGAGCATTCGCCATTCCGATAAAAACCGCAGCGAGGCAAACCAGCAGCATGTACGGGAACATCAAACGCAGGAGCTGCAGCATGAGCTTCGTTTCGTCATCCAGAATGGGGTCGCACGCCGCGAGGACAATCGTGATGACGACGACGACGAAGACGGTGATTGCCAAGGCGGCGGCAACCAACCCGGAGATCACCGCGTTCGCAGACCGCCACATCTCGGCCTCGCCCTGGGTGATCTCTTTCTGTTTGAAGATCGGGATGAACGCGGCGGTGAGGGCCCCTTCACCAAGCAGCCGGCGGAAGAGATTCGGCGCCTGGAATGCCAGCGTGAACGCGCTGGCAACGGCCTCGGCGCCCATGAACCGGGCATAGACCACCTCGCGAAACAATCCCAGCACCCGGCTGGTCAAGGTGGCCGCCGCCATCGCGCCCGAGGACTTGAGCATCTGCGACATCGCGCGCGCAGTTTAGTGAGGCGTTCGAAGACGCGCCAGTGTTTTGGACACGATCGGAGCGCCGAACTCCGTTTCGGCGCGAACATTTGCGCGTGATCAAATGAGAACACGACCGCGCCGAAATGGAATTCGGCGCTCCATTACCTCACTGCCGCTCCTCCTCGATGGAACGGCGGATATGCTCGAGGATGGTGATCTTTTGCCAGATTTTTCTGGAGAACCCCGCGGTCAAATCTTCCACATCATCCACTGCGTCCAGCAACACGGGATCCTCAAATCCCTGGACGTAAAGCGCCGCGATTTTGCTGATCACTGCCAGGGCGTCGCTGCAGTAATCCAGGTAGCGGTTCAATTCGAAGGGAGTCATGTCTCGTTTGTGGAGGATCGCCGTTTTGGGGCCGCGGCTGAAATAGGTCTCGGGGTCCTTGGTCAATTGGTGCATGTCAATAATATGGGCAAGCGCGCGCAATTCATGGATGGCCTTCAGAGCCCGGCGCCGTTTGATCCGATTTTCCCAGCTCACGAGAAAAATGATAGCCGCGCCAATAAAAACAACCGAGCCGATGGTCGAATCCAAACCCTGCATGGAATTAACGAAATCATCGAAATTAAATTGCCGGATGTGCTTTAAGAGCAAAAGCAGCGTTCCGATGATCACGAGACTCAAAACCACCGCCACACAGCGTAACAACAGATTCGGCTTTTGAATCGATTCGGTGCGCGCCATCGTCTCCCTGGTTACTTCGACCAACTCGGCCACCACCTTGGCCAGCCCACACCCTGGGAAGCGCTCCTCAATTCGCTTCAAAAGCGTCTCCGCCGTCTCGACAATTTTCTCAGGATCGAGCCGGCGGAATTTGGCGAAAGTATCATCCATGCGCTCCCGCCAAGGCTAGCCCATTCAGGCGCCGGCGCAAGCGCCGGCGCCTGATCCGGAGTGCGACCCTTTATTGCATCGGGATGATGTACGGATAAGCCGGGTCTTTAGCCAGACGGACGGATTCCGCTGTGAGGGTGCCTTTGCCGAGCAAGCCGGCAGCGGTGAAGCTTCCATTTTGATTGTCTCCCAACGCTTCGATCTGCGCCACGATTTGAATGTCATGAAAACCCGAGGACAGGTTCGGGGCTGCGAATGTGAAGGAGTTGGCAGTTACCGTGTCCTGGAGCAACGATATGACTTCGGGGGCAACGCAATTTGTATTCAACACAATCTGCGGGTTACCGCTGGCGTTGGTTACGATGCTCAGGCAGCCGGCGATAGCGCCTTCCAGCGTGGCGCTGAGTTGTTGGGTGCGTTTCCCATACACAACTTCAGCCGGCGCTGCTTCCACTCCATCCACCAGCGCTTTGACTTTCACGCTGGCCGTGGCCGTCGAGGTATCGGTTACCATGTTTTTACTGCTCACCGTTGTGGCGGTCAGCAGCCCGACCTCGAAGCTCGCGCTAATGAGCAGGTCGTGGTTATTTGCGGTCTTGATCGCCTGTTCGAGCACGGTTTGCCAGCCCGAGCTGATGTTGGTGGTGGTGGCGGTGCTGGCTGTTATGGGACCCAGGACATTGAGGTATGATGTCTGGATGGTCACCTTAGCCGAGGCGTTGGTGCTGTCGGCGCGCAGGCTTGCTGAGGAGGCAATGGCCATTGCGGTGGCGCTGAGCAGCATCATTTTGCAGGTTTTTGTTAACATGTGTTACGGTTCTTTCAGATGCATCCTGGCCGTAACCGGATTTATTTTTATTTCCATGCCCTCCGGCTTCGGCCAGGACTTGTTTTGGTTGTGGGAGGCAGGGAAAAAGAAAAGGGCGCCCATAGTTTCAAATCTTTCGGGATACAACTCCTGTGAACAGACAACAACAACTGTACAACTCTTCGCATCGCATCACTCTTGGGCGATCCGGCTCGTGCCTCGGACCGCCCGTGGTGCTAAGCATCAGCCGTGCCAGCCGATGTGTTGGCGATTTTCTGTGGAAATCGAAGGGTTTCGAGAGATTTTTGCCCGTTTCGTGTCAACTGGTTTGCGACGACGTGGCAAATAACTTTCCACGAGGGCGTGAAAAGTGAAACGAAGTGGGTGAAACGTGACGAAGTGAAACGTGAAACGTGAAACGTGAAAAAAAGTTCAGAACACGCAGGAAATTCAGAAAAATGATCAGGACCAAAGCCTAATCAATATCCGAAGAAGCGAAATCAGGACAGTTACCGTCCACAGAGCGTCGTTTCACGTTTCACGTTTTACGTTTCACGCCCGGTTTCACGTTTGACGCGCCCTGTCACGCTCCCACGCTCCTCACGCTCCTCACGCTCCTTACGTCTTCCCCTCCGCCTCCTTGATCAAGCCAACGACCTTCTCGGGCCGTTCGGCAGTCAGGAGCGCCTGGCGCAGTTTGGGCTCGCGCAGCAGACGACTGAGCCTGGCCAGAATGCCGAGGTGTTGTGTAACCGTTGGCGCGACGAGAAGAAAAAAGAGGCGGGCAGGTATTTTATCAATCGCATCATACGGGATGCCTGTTGCGTGGCGGCCAAACACCATAATGGGTTCGTCCACCAACCCGACGAGCGCGTTGCGCGCGTGCGGGAGAGCGATGCCGTCACCAATGCCGGTGCTGTGAAGCTGTTCGCGCTCGTGCAGGGCGCGCAAAAGGGTTTGGCGCGCCTCGGGCTCGCGCGCGAGCTGGGGAATTTGGTCCACGAGTTCGGCCAGGACCGATTCACGGTCGCCGCTTTTTAAATTCAAGTTGATTGCCGCCGGCGAAAGCATTTTGCTCAACACCACCGCGTCATTGCTTTTCATAAAGACGCCTATTTTAGGCTCGCAACCAGTCGCGTAAAGGAATTGTTGGGGCGGGGACGGCCTCGTCCCCGCAACAGTCCGAACAGAGCCGCGCGTGTGAGCAAGCGGCCAGCACCCGTACTTCGACCACATCCCTCTCATTGCATTCCATGCGCCGGTGGAGCAAAAGATCCTTCGTATCAAAGAGTTCTGTCATTCTTGCCGAGTCTGTATCTTGGAGCGGAACGAGGCTCTGATTCCCTTCTGTCCTCTGTTCTCTGTCCTCTGTCCTTCTTGCATTAGCGCCTCATTACCTCGGTTGCTACAATTGCTTCACAGCTTCACACCAACAGGCGACGAAGACCTAAACTGAAACAATTGTGCGGCATGAGGAACCAAGTCCAGATAAAGGCCTTTCCGCTGTAACTCAGTGCCCGGGCGGCGGTATTGCTCGGTGCCCAGGAGATCCTCCATCGTCCAATCGTGCTCGCCCGACCCGGACACATTTAATGGCGCATAGCATTGGCTCTGATGTGCTGCGAGGTTGATGACTGCCAGGTCGAACTCCTGGGCCTTGGATTGCCATTGGATGAGGATAATGTTTTGGGCGGTCGGATTGTCTGACCAGGCGGGGCGGGGGCGAAGAAGGGTGGGCTTCCCCCGGCCAACGGACGTACCCGCAAGAATGGTCAGCAACTGCTCGTAAGGAGCGGCGAGGGCGGGTCGAGGGGTCGGTGGGCGGCGAATTAGTTGGACTGGTACTCGCACCTTCTCGCCTAAGAGTTGGCCTTCGTGCAGAAATCGCATGCCCGGCAATGTCAGGATGAGCAAGGCCGCAGCAGGATGTTCAACCGCAGAAAGGAGCGAGGCGATACGAGGCTCGTCGTGGTTTTCCAGGAAATGCGCGCCCGCGGCAAGAGCTTGCGGGGGCAAGCCTAATAAATGCTGCAGGATTCCAACTGCATCCCGGCCAACAAGGCGATCGTATAACGTCTTGTCGTAGGTGTAATCAAATCCGAGGCTTTGAAGCCGAGATTCCAGGCCCCAGTAGGCTTCCGCAAGGAAGAGAAAGTCCGGATAGGATTTTTTGACGGCGGAGATAGAGTTGGCCCAGAACTCCTCCTTTGGCGGCGGCGGTCCCGGGAAATCCTTCCACGTATTTGTAAAAACATCGTTCAGGACCAGCATCGCCATGTCACAGCGGACCCCGTCGCAGCGGTCGCCGATGGACAGGAGGAGGCCGATCATCTGCTCGCGCGTGGCAGGCAGGCGGTAATCCAGTTGCGCTGTATCCGTCCAACCGGGCCAGTAGGGGTCTTTGCCATAAGCGATCCAGGGGCCGGTAGATTTCGGATTTCGGATTTCCGAACGGGCATCGCTTTGAAAGGTTCCCGGACGATTGGTTGTGCTCTGAACAAACAATTCAGGCCGCTCGGCCAACCATGGGTGGTCAATGCCGACGTGATTGGGAACGAAGTCGAGAATTAACTTTAGGCCGCGTTTGTTCAGTTTTTGGCGGAAAACCAGCAATCCTTCGTCACCGCCTAATGCCGGTGAGACGTGATAGTCGGCGATAGCATAAGGGGAGCCGTCCACATCGTCTTCCGCCCAGCCCGGGAGCACCTGATCAAAAACCCGGCGCAGTTCGGGGCTGGCAAGCGCTTGCGCGCGCGCGTGTGGACCGGTGGTCCACACCCCCATCAACCAGATGTGTGTGAAAGCAAACCTTTGCCAGTTCTCGAACTCACTTTCAGGAATGTCCGCGAGGGTAAGCTTGCGGCCTTTCTCTTCAGAAAGCTCGCGTAACCAGCAGCGCGTGTTGATTTCGTAAAGAAGAGGGTCGGTCATTGGACGCTGAAAAGATAAACTAAAAGAGCTGACAGAAACATTTCAGGACAGAAATATTTATGAAAATAATTTTTCTGTCAGTTCGGTCGCCCGATCGTGTGCTCTAATCACGTCTCACGTTCTTGTCGCGCCATAGCATCAGCGAAGGCGGATCACATTTCACGTTTCACGTTTCACGCATCACGCCTTCAGTACTTTAAGCGCCTTCTCCGGGTTCGAGACGCGCAGGACTAACAAACCCTTCTTCACGTCCGGTGGAGTGGCGCTGTAGCAGTACTCGATGTTGATTTTGGCCTCGGCGAGTTTGTGCGCGATCGAGGCGAGTTGGCCGGGTTTGTTGCTGCCGTCAATCAGCAAGACATCGTCCTCGACCACGAGAGTGCCGCGCTCCTCGAACACGTGCATGGCCTTGCGGTAGTCGTTTACAACCAGACGAATGACGCTATGGTCCACCGTGTCGCTGGTCGCAATTGCATAAATATTGATTTCAGCTTCGGCCAGCGCATCGGCCAACCGGGCCAGCATGCCCGGCCGGTTGTCGAGGAAAATAGCCAGTTGCTTGGAGATTTGCATAGACAAGTCCTTTTTGAGAGTTAAACCACGGTTTTACATTAACCGATGCCGGGAAATGCGCAATGTGGATGCTGAAACGAGAAACGTGAAACGAGAAACGTGAAAACCCACCAGGCCGTAGGGCGCTTTATTCCCTGATGCAGATCCAGTTTTTTGAGCTTACGAGGTGAGAGGATTGATGCTAAGTTTCGGAGATGACAATGGATGCAACAGCGCGGCGGCGATGGTTTGGCGCAGTAGTGCTGCTGAGCGCGCTGGCGATGCTGATATTGGGCGATACTATCCTCAAAGGCCGCCTGATCGGACTGGGTTATCTTCTGTACTGGCTGGGCTGCTTTACGCTCACCGCTTTGGCCATGGGTGTGGCGTTCCTGGACGTTCGCGCCCTTCAGGAGCGAGCGCGCAAAGAACAACGGGAGTTAATCGAGAAAACTTTTCAAATTGAGAAACCGCAACGAAACCGTGGGATGAAGGACGGCAACTCCTAAATGCGAATTTTAGATTTCGGATTTTAGATTTTAGATTTAACGCAGGCTTGCAACCAATCCAGATAACGGCGATTGCCGCTGTCCAAGGGAAGGACAATGAACTCAGGAGTGTCGTAGGGATGGTGCGCCAGAATTAATTTTTGAAGTGCTTTGAGCCTGGGCCGCGTGGTTTTGAGGAGCAGCAGCACCTCAGAGCTTTTTTCCATTTTTCCGCCCCACCAGTAATGCGATTCGATTTTTGGGATAAGGTTTGCGCACGCGACCAGCTTTGCCTCCAGCGCTGCTCGGGCGAGTTTGCGGGCAGTCCTTAAGTCAGGGGCGGTCACCAGGACGATTAGGAAGTTCGATGCCATTGTGCAATGTCCGTGAAGGTTCGCCGCCTAGTCAAGACGGAAGGGGGCCCTCGCCTGGGAGCGCGGGCATCTTGCCCGCGAGACGAACGGTTCCAGACGCCCGCGCTCCCGGAAAGGCGGCGCCAAGGCAGCTAAGGTTTTATCGCTTAATTTTTCTGTCAGCTCTTTTCATCCAACCTCCCGAAACCCCAGGATTCACTGTGACAAGCGAAAAGGAAAACTGACAGAAAAATTTCAGGACAGAAAAATTAAAGGGAGATATTTCTGCCCAAAAACTTTCCTCGGTGGCGCCTTTTCAATGGGCAATTGGCAATTCGCAATTGGCAACCTCTGGCCGCTCCCTCACGCCGGGACGACTCCGCTACCGCGGCCCCACTTTCGGCCACGAAAGCGGCACGCCCTGCTCACGCAGCAGCTTTTGGAACTCCTCAAGCAGGGCCTTGAGATGACGCACCTCGCGTGGCAGGCATTTCCTGGCGGCACAGAAAGCTGCCAACATGCCTACCGATTCCCCTATGTTCCACTCGGCTGGGTGCAGCCGATAGCAGCCATTGGTAATATGAGTGACGCCGATGTTCTTGCACGCAGGCAAAAGATTTTCCATTCGCTGCGGCAACAAGGCGCCGAGCGGAATTTGATAGGGCAGCGAACTGATGTCTATCGAATTGTCGCCGCCCGAGCTTGGGTGCAGATCAATGCGGTAGCTGCCGATGCCGACTGAGTCGTTGAACTCAGCGGCTTTGACTTCGCTCCGGCCGGCGCGCGTTTCTTTCATGCGATACTCGGTGGAAACGTGCTGCTCGACGACCGTAAACTCAGCCCGGATACGGCGGCTTTCGCGAACGTAGGGGTGCTTTGCAAGTCCATCCTCCGAGCCGACTACGTCCGGGCGCAGACGCAAGCCTTTCCAGCCTGCGCCGCCATCGGGCCGCGGCGCCTCGGTCTGAAGCCAATAAAGCAGGGATAAGCTCAGTTGTTTTGCCTTTTGGAGATGCCGGGCTGCTACGTCGGGCGATACGTCGCATATATTGCCGAGCAGATAATCGTTCTGCGGCCAGTTCACCAGCGAGATGTCGCCAGGATATACACCGGGCGCGAATTGGGATTTGTCTGCGATGCGGCGATAGCTCCACAGGCCTGTTCCTGATTCTGGATCGGTGGGCACCTTCTTTGCCTTGAGGGTGATTGGATCGGTGTAATCCCAGGCCAGCAGCCGGCCAGGCCAGGCGGGTTTGAGAGCCGGGACAAAGTCCCGCCAGAAACTGTATTCGGCTGGCTTTTGGATTGTGTGGTCCTCTCCATGCAGATAATCCATCGCGAAACAGCACGTGAACGCCTGCATGTTTTGCGGAGCCGCCTTTTCGGGCGCATGGGGTTCGCCCGTATCCTTCTGAGATTCCGCGCCGGTCACGTACTCGGCCCCAGCCAGCGGCAAGAGGTCGCCCAACTCCGTTGCATCGGCGAACAAAGGCGCGTGCAGCACCAGCTTCTTGCCCGATTGCGCGTTGGTCACGGTTACAGCCTCCACACGATCTCCATTGGTCGTTGCGCTTGAGACCTTATGGCGGCGCAAGATCCTGATGCGCGCGCCCGCGACGTACGGCGCAAACAGTTCGTTCAGAACCGACAGGGCAACCCGCGGCTCATGGCAGAGAGCGGAAACCCAACCATTGCCCGGGTTAAGATACGGCTTGGCCCGCGCTTCCGATGTCAGCGGGAAATTGCGCAGATAATATTCTCGAATACGCTGCCGAAGATTTAAATAACTGCGGGTGCCGCCGAAAGTCTCAATCCACGGATTTTCGTCCGGCGGCACCGCCTGGGCTGTGATTTGGCCGCCGATCCATTCGGTTTTCTCGGTCAGGATGACCTTTAGACCATTCCGCGCCGCCGCCAGCGCCGCCGCGCAACCGCCAAGTCCGCCGCCAATAATGACAAGGTCTGCGGCCAATTCGCTGCCCCCGGATTTGTTCTCCTCGTGTGAAACCAGTTCTGATTGGGCCAGCAACTGTGGCGACGCCAGGGTTGCGGGCAAGGACAACCCCAGGCCTTTCACGAACCAGCGCCGCGTCATCTGCCGCATAATCCGCCGAACCTAGCAAACCCTCCCCGCTTTGTCTGTGACTTTGTCTTTTCCAGCGCCGCAACCAACCCGCTAAGATCCGAAAACACAAAATCGGGCGTGACCATCGCCCTTGGCGCCAGCCCTCTGCCAGCCAGCAGACTGGGCCGGTTGATCCAGGCCGTTCGGAACCCGAGCGCTTTGGCTGGCACATGGTCGTGATAAAGGCTCTGGGCGACGTGGAGAATGCCTGATACCGGCACATCCAACCGCCGCAACGCCATCTGAAAGTGCGCCTTGTCGGGCTTGTAACTCCTCACCTGCTCTGCCGTGATCACGTGGTCGAACCGAATTCGCAGCCGCTCTTGCGTCACGGCAAACAGCGCGTCATCTGTGTTCGATATGATCGCCAGACTGAATCTCGTTGATAGCCGGCGGAGCGCCTGAATGGTATCTGCAAATGGCGGCCATCTCGAAAGTGAATCTGCCAGCAACCACTCTTCTGAACCGGACAGTGCGACCTGAAAATCAGCCGCGATTCCGCGCATGACGCCCCGCAACACATCGCGGTAGGACCTCCAGCGTTGCGATTCGATTGTGGCCTCATGCGCGACGAACCTGCGAAGCACAGCGTCCGGCGGCGCCTGAACACCTACTCGCCTTAACCACGGTCTCATCGCCGCCAGAATCCCGTGTTCCCAATTGACCAGAGTTCCGTAGCAATCGAACGTGAGATGAGTGATGGCGTCATTCCGTACACAACATCCAGCGCGCCGAAGGCGCCGCCCGTTGGCTCCTGCGGTTTCAGGTAACGCTCGTTTTTCCAAAGCACCCGGTTGAGTCCTGAACTCTCAAGAACTAAGTTTCTTCTTAGCTTCGTCCGGCACTTCGACTTTGGTCGAGCCGATGTCCTGGATCTCCACGGTTGTCGTGCGGTCAACGTTGCGGTCGTTGCCGTTGAAGCTGACCTTGCCCTGGACCTTCAGTTCATATTTGGATAGCAAGCCGTCCTTGACCCAGAACTTCACAGAACCCTTGGCTTCGCTGATTTCAGGCCCGTTGCCGCCGCCACGGCCGCCAAACATGAGCTGCGACTTTGCTCCCTCCTCCGTAAGGTCGCCGGAATACACATCGCCGTCCCGCTTGACCTCGCTGACCTTGCCAGCCAGGTCTTCCGCCTGCGCCGCTGGGGATTTGAAATTCTGGAGCCTGCGGGCAACGAAGGTCGCCGGACCGGGGTCCCCACTGGCGGCATCGCTCAGAGATTGCCATTCGTCCTCGATCTTGATCGCGCCCTTGTCGGCCTTTTTCACCGCCTCGACAGTGTTGTCGCGCATTTTCATAGAGAGCCACAGGTAACCGCCCTTCTCGATTTTTCCTTTGCCGGCGCCGGCGCCGAACCCGCCGCCGCCGGCGTTGACGGTCTCCTGCTTCCAACTGTAGTTGTCTTTGTCCGCAAGCTTTTTGGCCGCAGTCGTAAGCTCATCCTTGGGGGAAGCACTCGCTTGAAGCAACGAACCCGCCAGGAGGGCAATTGTACCGATCAGAAGATTTCTTTTCATAAATTGTGTTTGCGTTTTGGTTTGTCCGACAATGCTACTCTTCGAAATTCATGTAATCCTCAATCCGGATCAGCGCAAGGCAGAAATGTTCGTGAAAGCTTCACATCTCTTCACATCTAATCCTTCGACAAATCCTCCCTGCGAAAACGATCTTCCGCATCAATTTTGCGCGCGAACAAATAGAGCTAAACTTCCTCAAATCCGCCAATTTTGACAATAAGCTTTGTAGGTCCGCCAACCCTAGTTCGGCTTCGAAAGTCTCGCGGCTCGAGGTGTAGCCAGCCGCCACTGTCTATTGCTTGCTGGCGTGCGGGGCCAATTCCGCGCAGTTCTGGCTGAAGAATTTTACGCACTCCGCAAGCTCAGGCGTCGAATTTTCGTAATGATACTCGTACTCAACGCAGTACGCGCCGCGAAAACCCTGCCGCTTCAGCTCCGTCATCATCGCTTTGGCCTGCCCGGCTCCGCTACCCCAGGGCACGTCGTGCGCCCTGCGGCTCTTCTCGTTCAAATCCTTGAAGTGCAGACAAAAAATATGCCCTTCAAGTGTCCTGAGACATTCGACCGGATCCAGCCCTGAGCGGATCCAGTGCCCTGTGTCAGCGCAGGCGCCCATTAACGGCCCGCGCCCTTTGATCGCGTCCAGCACGGCTTGCGGATTCCAGTAACGGGAAGGCCTCGGATGATCATGAATCGCAACTCGAACCTGATATTCCTTGCAAAGCTTCTCCACCGTATCCAGGGCTTCAGGGTCGGGCTCACCCACGAGCGTATCCAAACCCATTTTCCGAGCGAACTCGAAAGACTTGCGGCATTTCGTCTCATCGGCAGGAAACGGCACATAAGCGTTCACGAATTTGATGCCTTTGGAGTCGGCCCGCTCCTTGATCGCCTGGATTTGCTTGTCCGTAAGGTCCAGGATCGAGACGGTATTCGTTCCCTCCAAAGTGATACGGGTTGAGAAACTCATGTGCTTGAGTCCCAGTGCCGCGGTTTTATCCATGCTCTCGTTTAGCGTGAACCGTTGAAAGGTCCGCTCATGAATAGCCATCTTCCAGCCAAGTTGCTCCTCTGGCGTGTGTGACTCTGACTCCGCTCCCAATGCAACGCCTCCTGAGGCGATTACCAGCGCCAATGTTAATTCCAGCGCTGCAATCAGCCGCGTAACGTTCGGCACCGTTCGTCGTTCGAAAATTAATTTCTTCACCTGCGTAGCCTTCAGTAGTAGTGGTCGCTTGAAAAGCAAATTCTGTCGCTCTGTGGTTCAACCCAGGGCCGATTCAAGAATGCCCTTGGAGCGCGGCATTTATGCCGCTTCAGCGTCGAATTTCATTTCGGCGTCGAAGCGGCATAAATGCCGCGCTCCGTGCCCTGTTCTTGAATCGGCCCTGGGTTCAAGCTGAAATGCACTTCTTCCAGACCTCCAATGCGAGGGCCGGGCGGAAAAGCTATTTTCAGCATGCGGCCATCCCACTGCATAGAGCAGTATAATGCTCGCTCTGCGGGGTTCGATCCTCTACAAAAGAAGCAACATGCCGTTGAGCTATGCCCAACTGGAACGGTTTTATGAGAGGCTGGTAACCAAAGCGCGGGATGGCGGGATTCCCTGTGCTATCACCAGCGGAATGGCGTGTGTCGCCTTCGGAGTCGCCCAAACAACCAAGGACTGCGACCTGTTATGCGCACCCGCCGCCGCGAGCAAGCTCCTGGATCTGCTGAGCCGGACCTCTCTGATGGGCAGGCTTCCTGCATACAGGGGTGACCTCAGTGCGCCACTAGATGAACGGTGGTTTCGAGGGGGATGGACCAGCCACTTCGTCTGGAACGCGGCAGGGATTGATGCGTACCTCGACGTCTTTGGCGTCGCCCCCCGTGGCAGTTCGCCCTGGCAAACGGAACTGGAGGGGTTCTATGCGTGCCGTCACACGGTCGCTGAGATGAAGCGGACAAATCGCGAGAGGGACTGGCCGTACGTTACCGCGCTCGGCGCTCAAATGATCGAGGCCGGGGACGCGCGCGGCTGGTTGCACATCTTCGACGAGGACCTGCTCGTCGCTTTGACACAGGCCGCTCGTCCGCCTGCGAGTCTGATCAACCAGCGCCCGGTCCTTGGTTTGGCTGTCAAAGGCGACCTCCGGTTGCGTTCCGCCCTGCACGCCGAAGTCCAGCTTTGGCACGAACTCGATCGGGCCCGGATCAGAGTTTATCTGGGAGCGGCACGGCCATACGCGAGCGCGGTGAGCAAAGCGCGCCTCGCGCCAGGAGCGGCGCTGGAAGTGCAGCATCGAACACGACTCCAATGCGCGCAGGAACACCTCCCGAGCAATCCACTCGAGGACTACGGAGTCGGTCGCCTGATTAACGATGCGCGCACAGCCCTGAAAAGACTTGTTAATCCTGCTGCGCTGGCGTGGTTGCCAGACGTGCGGGACCACTTTAAATTAACTCAGGCATGAAGACAGCGCGCAACAGAGCGAAGGCACAAGGATGGCCGCCGAGTGTGCGCCAACGAATGCGGCAGGCAATTTATTCATTCCATGTCCGGGCGTTCGGGGAGGAGTTGGCGCGTGTGAACTTCTTACCACGGGCGAAACGCCGCCAGTACGTGGGCGAAATGGTAGATCATGCGCTGCGCAAGGGTGTGAAATTCGAAAAACCGGCACTAGGCGTGACCCTTTAAAGAGCGTGCGTCATTGTTCGCCTCTTTCGGCGGCTCCCTCAAACACTATGATAGACCGCCTTGAGCGCGCGGCTGGCGCAATTGCGTGAGAAGGCGGGAGATCGTGATGAATAGCATGTCTCTTTTTGCAAATCTACAGGAGAACTTTCAAGACCCGCTCACGCGGCTTTTTATCCAACTCATTTTGATCGTCCTGGTGGCGCGCTTGTGCGGCAGGTTGGTAGCAAAGCTACACCAACCCGCCGTGATCGGAGAAATGATTGCGGGCATTTTGCTGGGGCCGTCATTGCTCGGGTGGGTATGCCGCCCGCTCCTTGATTTTATTTTTCCCTCGTCCTCGCTCGGAACGCTCCGATTGCTGAGCCAGATCGGCGTGTGCCTGTTCATGTTTGTGGTGGGAATGGAGCTGGACGTGGGCCAGTTGAAGCAGCAGGCCCGGACGGCTGTGCTCGTTAGCCAGGTCAGCATTGTGCTCCCCTATTTGCTGGGGGTGGCCAGTTCGCTGGTTCTGTTTTCCACGCTGGCCGGTCCGCACACCACCTTACTTGTCTTTGCGCTGTTCATCGGGATCTCGATGAGCATCACGGCGTTCCCGGTATTGGCGCGGATTCTGGAGGAACGAGGCCTGACCAGGACTCCGTTGGGCAGCACCGCCATTGTTTGCGCCGCGACCGGCGACGTCTCGGCCTGGAGTATCCTGGCTCTGGTAGTGGCCATGGCTAAAGCCAAAAGTCTGGCGTTCGCCGCGCTCAGCATCGGGTCGGTAGTGCTCTTCGTTTTGCTGATGTTGTTTTGGATCAAACCTCGCCTGCCGTTCTGGATGGGCCAGGCCACGCACGAGGGCGGCGTTCCCGGCAAAGGAGTCACGGCCAGCGTAGCGATCTTCGTTTTTGCTTCGGCGCTGGCGACCGACCTGATGGGCATCCACGCGCTGTTCGGTTCGTTCCTGGCCGGGGTCGTGATGCCCGCGCGCGGCGAATTTCGCGAATTCCTCCGGTTGCGTCTGGAGAATTTCAGTTCGGTTTTCCTGTTGCCGCTGTTTTTCGCTTTTACAGGATTGCGCACGCAGATCGGTTTGCTCAACGACACAAACGGCTGGCTGATTTGCCTCGGTCTCATTTTCATTGCCACGGTGGGCAAACTGGGCGGGGCAATGATTACGGCGCGGCTGACGGGAGTGGACTGGATTGATTCGTTCGCGCTCGGAGCGTTGATGAACACGCGTGGCCTGGTGGAATTGATTGCGCTGAACCTGGGTTACGATTTAGGAATCCTTTCGCCGCGCATATTTACCATGCTTGTGATCATGGCTTTGGCCACCACCTGCATGACCGGGCCGCTCCTGACTTTCAGCGATTATCTGCGCGCGAGGAGAGTTCTCGGATCAAAGCCACAGGGGGAAGCTGCTTTGGGGACAACACCCACTATCCACCAGCGCCCAAACCCGTAGGCTTGGTAGCGGGAAGGCTGATGACACTTTTTTTGCGCAGCAAGCAGACGCATCTCTACTACGCCGGCCTAAGCCGATGGGTCGAGAAGCCACGGGAGGCCGTGGGATTCCAAACTGTCGAGGACGCGCTCCTCCTTCGCCACGAGCAACGTCTGCAGCAAATGGAGCTGGTGATTCAGCACGGAGCGCCGAGTTTCAAAGAGGTCGTGCTGCCGATCGGCGCGAAGACGTGGGGCACTTCGAGGTGGGACGGGTTCTGATAAACACCAAACATCAAACTCCAAACACCAGAGAAACACCAAAATTCAAACTTCAAACTCCAAACTTCGGATTAGTTGCCGACACCGTGAAACGGAGTAACAGCCGAGGTGGCCAGGCTCCATTCGGATCCCTAGAGCACGCAACGCACACTTCGTTTCACGTTTCACGTTTCACGTTTCACGCATCACGTTCCATTTCCCCTTAGCCGAAATTTCATGGTTGGAGGCCCGTTTTCACTTTTTTTGACCGTTCCCGCGACCTAAGTCGTTGAACTG
>PSRM01000293.1 GCA_003176045.1 Verrucomicrobiota bacterium
GCCTTCCCACGTCCGGACAACGGCTCGGTCAGCGCTTTCGAGTTCACGCATCGTTACCTGCCCACAGGGAGCGTGGGCGGTGATTTTTTCAGCGTATCGGCGCTCTCGAAAACCGAGGCGGCCGTTTTTATATGCGATGTTGCAGGACATGGCGTCCGCTCGGCGCTGATTACCGCCATGATTCGGGCCCTGGTGGAGGAGGTCAAACCGCCGCCCACCAATCCTGGCCAGTTCCTGACCCGTGTGAATTCCGACCTCTGTTCAATCCTCAAAAATACCGGCACGCCGCTGCTGACCACGGCCATTTGTTTGGTAGCCAATTGGAAGACGGGCAAGCTGTGGTACGCAAATGCAGGACACCCGAAACCGCTGCATGTGCGGCGAGGCGCCGGCCACGTGACTGCGCTCGGCGAAGGGCAGGAGAAACGCCAGCCGGCCCTGGGCCTCTTCGAAAACACTCGCTACCAAAGTTCACCGATCCAAATCGCGCCCAACGATCTGATCATGCTTTTCACCGACGGCTTGATTGACGTCGAAGGCCCCGAGCGTACGCTCTATTCCCAGGCCAAGCTCCTGGAAAGCGTTCAACGCCGGCTGCAACTCCCCGCCCCGAGACTTTTCGACGAACTCATCGAAGAGGTCCGCGCCTTCTCCAACGGCCACGGTTTTCTCGATGACCTGTGCCTGGTGGGGATGGATGTGATGTGATTGAGCGCGGACGTCTTCGTCCGCGAGTTCCGCTGTGAATCGCTGAGTCTTTGCCTGGCGGACAATTGGAACCAGTTCTCGTTTCGACGCTTCACTTCTTGGTTGCCACGCACGGTTCAGTGCGGGGAACCTGAACTTTTTCTCTTGACACGGTCTGTCTGATCTGATCAGATAATCGCAAACATCGAAGCCCTGGGCCTTTGGTCTAGAGGTAATAACGGGTTCGGCTTATGAAAATCTGCAAAACAACCTGGTTTAGAATTTTGTGGCTGGGGTTGCTGCTCCTGGTGGGGCAGCGGCCAAGCCTCACGCACGCGGCAGTTACATATTGGGATCCGCAAGGAACTACGGGTGGCAATCCTTACACAGGTAATATGAGCGGCACTTGGGAAAATGCTTCATGGAGCACGGCAAGCGGCGGTTTGGCCACACCGGTGAATTGGAATGAGGGAACCGCTGCTTGCTTTGGTGTTAATACTGGCAACGGCACACCCGCGTTTACAGTCACGATGAACGCAAACCACACGATTTCTGGTGTATTCGACGGGCCACTTGCGCCCAACTCGTGCAATGTGACCATCAACGGGACCGGACAATGGATCCTGAGCGGTGTGCAGGGCTTCGACACGTTTAACAACGCAGATGGATCGTTGGGCCTGGTTACAATCGCGGTCCCAATCATTGACGGCACGAGCACCGGCGAGGTTGTAATGGAAGGCAACGGGCAGTTTTATCTGAATGCAGCCAATACCTATAGCGGCAACACTTTCGACGGGGTAACCGCGGGGACGCAACTGGGTTACTCCGCAAATCCCTGGACTGGTGTCGTCAATTTCAACAGCAGCTCATCCTTCGGTTCCGGCAGTATCGCCCTCAGGCGCGGTTACTCCGCGGCGTTCGGGGCCTTGGTGGCCGAAGGTACTTCTGCGATCACGCTCCCTAATGTTTTAGACTTTTCGCACGCCCTCTCAAACGCGCCGTTTTTGAACATCGTTGGCAACCCTGCGGGAGTGACCTTCACCGCTGGAGCGCATTTGGGCACAAAAGCGGTCAACTTGGGGTCTGGAGGCAGCGGAAACCTCGTCAACATCTCCGGTGTGATTGATGGAAGTGGCAGCCTGACGAAGTTCAACAACTCGGTTTTGGAGCTTTCTGCTGTGAACACTTATGGCGGCCCAACAACGATTTCGGCGGGTACGCTGAAACTGGGCATCGCGAATGCCATTGCGAGTAGCAGCAGTGTGGTGCTAAATGGCGGAACACTGGACGCTGGTGGTTTCAATCACGCAAACACGGGGACGCTCGGATTGTCCGCCTCATCCACGTTAAACTTCTCCGGCGTTGCGAACCTGCTTCAGTTTGCCAACAGCTCGGCGGTCGCCTGGACAAGCGGCAAGGTTTTGAACCTGGCGGACTGGACTGGCAATGGCCACTCGGGGACTGAGATGGAGTTCGGCACGGACGCAACAGGCCTTACGACGGCCCAGTTGGCAGAGATTGAGATAGACGGCAATGCGGCGACCCTCGGCACTTTGTCGTTGGACTCCGGCGGATTCCTGGTAATCCCGGAGCCATCCACCGCATTGCTCGGCCTCCTCGGCACAATCGGCATGATAATCGGTCGCGCGACGCAAAAACTGACCTGCCCCGCCATCGGAACTCACCCGCATAGCGTTAAGTGCGCCCATATCCAAGTGCAGCTACCGCGTAATCCATCCGCCACCTAGCACGAGATCCCCATCATAAAAGACCGCGGCCTGGCCGGGGGTAATGGCGCGTTGAGGAGAATGAAGTTTCACACGAACTTTGCCGTCTGAAACTGGAGTCACTGTCGCGGCCGCGCCGGGGTGGTTGTAGCGGATTTTGACGCTGGCCTCGAATGGGCCACAAAGCGTGTCGAACGAAATCCAGTTGCAACGATCGGCGGTGAATTCGTCGCGATCCAGCGCGGAATCGTCGCCCACAATGACGCGGTTTGTAACGGGATCGAGTTCGAGTACGTAGAGCGGCTTTGGACTGGAGATGCCCAGGCCCTTGCGCTGGCCAACGGTATAAAACTCGATCCCATCATGATGGCCGAGCACTTGGCCTTGCAAATTGACGATCTCGCCGCGATGGCGCTGGGCCAGTTTGGCCTGCTCCAGGAAGCGGCCATAGTCGTTGTCCGGCACAAAGCAGATTTCCATGCTTTCCTCTTTGTCGGCAGTTTTGAGCCGGCAATGATGGGCCACCTCACGTGTGTCGCTCTTGGTCTTATCGCCCAAAGGAAACATGGCTCTGGCCAATTGGTCCTGGCGCAGTGAGAAGAGGAAATAGCTTTGGTCTTTGCGCGAATCACGGCCACGCTTGAGGAGAGTTCGAGTGCCGTCGGAGCTTTTTTCCAGGCGCGCAAAATGACCCGTGGCAATGAACTGCGCGCCGAGTTGATCTGCTCGGTCCAGCAAGCGGCCAAACTTAAGGTTCTGATTGCACATGACGCAGGGGTTGGGGGTGCGACCCGCCCTGTATTCCTGCGCAAAATAGCCGATCACCTTCGACTGGAACTCAGCGGCTTCATCAACCAGGTAGTAAGGGATGCCAAGCTGGTGACAGACGGCGCGGGCATCCGCCACGGCTTGCGGCCCGCAGCATTTGTCTTCGGCCCGGGAAACACAATCCTGCGGCCACAACTTGAGCGTGATGCCGACAACGTCGTAGCCCTGTTCGAGCAACAGGGCAGCCGTAGCGGAGGAATCCACTCCGCCGCTCATGCCAACGACCACGCGCGTTTTATTGTGAATTGCCACAGGGACTCAAGATAAGGGTGGAAGCAGCCGGTGTAAACCGAAGTGAAACGTGAAACGTAAAACGTGAAAAGAACCACGAATGGACACGAATCAATTCCAATGTGCGAACCATCGCAGGAAAAGCGGCAGAGGACTGCCGCGCTCCAAGACGCTGGCGCACTTTCGTAAGCGCCTCAAAATGCCGAAGGTCTTGGAGTGCGGCAGTCCTCTGCCGCTTTTCTTACGACTACCAAGCGTGCCCAATGGCTTTAGCCGCGCCTTCGATGTGGAATGCTTAAAATAAATTCCAACGCCTCCAGACGATGCACTCGTAAGTGGTTCCTCCGCTTAGCAATGTGCGCTAAGGTGTCTCTAGCTGCCGAAATTGCAACTTGGCGTTATTTCACGTTTCACGTTTCACTTCTTCCCCTGCACCCTGGCCCCCACCTTCAACCTCAGCCCATTGAGCCTGATGAACCCCGTCGCATCATCCTGGTTGTAGGCCTTGGTCGGATCCGCTTCCATTGTGGCGATCGCCGGGTTGTATAGGCTCACCGCAGATTTGCGCCCTGCGGTCATTATGTTGCCCTTGTAAAGCTTGAGCCGCACTGTGCCGGTGACATTCTTCTGGCTTTCCGTCACTAGCGCTTGCAAGGCTAAACGCTCCGGCGCAAACCAATAGCCGTAATAGACCAACTCGGAATAGCGCGGGATGAGGGAATCGCGCAGGTGCATGACTTCCCGATCCATCGTGATGGTCTCCATCTGCCGATGCGCAAAATGCAGGATGGCGCCGCCGGGTGTTTCATAGACGCCCCGGGATTTCATGCCTACATACCGATTTTCGACCAGATCAACCCTCCCGACCCCGTGCTTCCCGCCCAGCTTATTGAGCGTCTTCATCACGCCAAGTGGATCGAGCTTTTTCCCATTTACCGCCACGCAGTTACCACGTTTGAAGTCCAGCATGACGTATTCAGGTTTGTTCGGCGCGTCCTCGGGCGCCACGCTGAGCTTGAACATGTCCTTGTTATTCGGAGCGAAAGCATCCATCCACGGGTCCTCGAGAATCCCCGCCTCGAATGAAATGTGCAGGAGGTTGCGATCCGTCGAGTACGGTTTTTTGGCCGATGCCTGGACGGGGATTTTCTTCTGTTCGCAGTAGGCGATCATCTCGGCGCGGCCAGGAAACTGGTCCCGAAACCGGGCCTGACGCCAGGGAGCAATCACTTCCAGTTCGGGCGCCAGGGCAGCCGCGGTCAATTCGAAGCGCACCTGGTCGTTGCCTTTGCCGGTGGCGCCGTGAGCCAGGGCGCCCGCTTTTTCCTTGCGCGCTATCTCGATCATGCCCTTGGCAATGAGTGGCCGGGCGATGCTTGTGCCCAGGAAATATTGGCTTTCATAAATCGCGCCCGCCTGGATCATAGGAAAGATGAATTCCCGAGCGAATTCCTGCTCGAGATCTACGATGTAGCACTTTGATGCGCCGGTCTTGCGCGCCTTGGCCTCCAGGCCGGTTAATTCCTCTTCCTGGCCGATGTTGGCGCAGAAAGCAATGATCTCGGCGTAATATCTCTCTTTGAGCCAGGCCAGGATAACTGACGTATCCAATCCGCCTGAGTATGCTAAAACGATTTTCATGGCGGGAGATATTGGAGGAGACGGCGCAAAGGCCAAGTGGAAAATAGGAGGTGTGGACGGCCTCGTCCGCACAAGCCTATTCCGGCACACGCGGACGAGGCCGTCCGCGTCTCCTCCTCTACGGCTTCGGCGCGTAGCCCATTTGAGCGACGATTTGTTGGCCGCGGTTGGACAGGGCGAAATCCACGAACTTCTTTACCTCAGCGGCTTCCTTTTTTTCGTTCGTGTAAAGACGGAGCACGCGCGCGTAGGGGTATTTCTGTTGGTTCACGGTTTCGACACCCGGGGCCACGCCGTCGATCGCTACGGCTTTAATATCCGAACGTTTAACGAGATCGAGGCCGCAATACCCAACCCCGCCCGGGTCTTTTGCAACCGCATCGGCGATCGCCTGATAGCTTGTGAGGAATTGGGCCCCCGCCCCATAAGCTTTATTATTCATGGCTAATTCTTTAAAACCGATATGCGTCCCGGAGATGGGATCGCGAGCATACAGGTGCACGGGGGCATCGGCGCCGCCGGCGTCCTTCCAGTTTTGCGCCGTGCCCGTGAAAAGGGCTGCAACCTGGTTGGTGGTGAGATTCGCCACGGTATTGGCGGGGTTGACAATCACAGCCACGGCGTAAGAGCCAAGGACGTACTCTTTCACTTGTACCTTGCGTTCCTGGGCAATTTCCTCCTGCTCTTTGGCGATCGGCTTGGAGGCCCCGGCTATATCGCAAGCGCCACCCAACAGGCTGCCAAAGCCATATGCAGTGCCCTTGTATTCAGTGTCGAACGCCATATCCGGGTGGTCCTTCTTGTAATCGGCGATAAGATTAGGCGCCAACTCCTCGCCGATTGTGTTCGAACCGCGGATCACGATCTTCTTGGACGAGGAATTTGAGCTGGCGGTGTTCGTTGCTGAATCGTTGCCTCCGGAACAACTGGCAAGCGCGAGCACAGCGGCGAAAGCCGCTAACGAACATAGACCGCGCCCGATTCCGGCACATTTCATTAACACCGCGGCTTTAGCCCGGTGAAGGAAATCGTGGAGACGCGCAAGCCGTTTTAACGGCTTGCTACCTCGAATCGCTGCGGCCGCTGTGTTAATGAGAGGCAGTTGATTGCTCATAAAAATAATCGTTCTGAGAAAGTTACAAACAGGCTCTGCTTCCAGCTTCCGCCTACGCTCACTCAAATGCAATACAAAAAATTCCATTGACGCACCGCCTAAATGTGATTGGATGGGGGCCGCTATGAAAACGAAACTTTTTGCAGGATTATGCGGCGCGCTCCTGCTGGGCGCCGGTTGTGTGGAAACCGTCAACGAGAAGTCCACGGCAGGGGTGCCATTCATCAAAGACCGGGTCGAGGGTCGGTATGATCGCCCCATGGACGAGGTGTTCGGCGCGGCCAAGAAGGTGGTCAATAATCTGGGCACGCTGGTCAACGAAAGCACGTTCTACAACCAGAACACTGCGGTGAGGACGATCGAAGGAAAGATCAACCAAAGGAATGTCTATATCCGCATCGAGAGTGTGGACCCGAAGATGTGTAATTGCATCGTCCAGGCTCGAACCCGGGCCGGCGGCGTGGACGTGGAGCTGGCCCATTACATAGACAAAGAAATCGCGCTCGGACTGAAGTAGCGCGAAAAGAGTTAAATAGGTTAAATCAGTTAAATGGGTTAAATAGGCCCACGCTACTTCTTCCGCTTGTGCAACGTGAGCCTGTTGCCGTCGGGATCGGTGATGACCACCATGCGGCAGGAGGGGAAGTCGTGGGGGCCCATTACGATGGGAATGTTTTTTGCCTTAACGGTCGCGAGGGCTTCGTCGAAATCCTGCACTTCGAGAGCGGCGGAGGCGCCTTTGGGGGAAGGGTCCCACATGCCAGGAGCACAGCCGACGCCGAGCGTGCCGGCGCCGATGTCGTACTCGACCCAGTTGGCGCTTTTGGAGCCGTCGTATTCAGAGTTTGGTTTCAGGCCAAGCACGCCTTCGTAAAAGGCGCGGGCTTTTTGCATGTTGCTTACGGCGTAGGCGAAAAAGGCGATCTCGGTGATTTTCATACTTAGTTAGTAGTCAGTGGTCAGTAGTTAGCCGAAATTTCATGGTTGGAGGCCCGTTTTCACTTTTTTTGACCGTTCCCGCGACCTAAGTCGTTGAACTG
>PSRM01000287.1 GCA_003176045.1 Verrucomicrobiota bacterium
CCACCGGCCTGGCGCGGACGAGGCCGTCCGCGCTCCGAGAATTACCTGCCGGTTGGCAGGATAAGGCTGTTATAGACCCTTACGACGCCTGGAGTCGAGGCTGCGATCTGCTCGGCGCGATCTTTAGCCTGTTGAGACTCCACAAATCCGCTTAGCTCGACTACGCCGTTCAGAGATTGAACCTTGACTTGCGTGCCTTTTACCATCGGGTCGCGATACATCTTGGTCTTTATCTCGGCGGCGATCTTCTTATCGTCAACATAGGCCCCAGCGGTTTCCCTGTGTTGAGTGACAGCGCAGCCGGTGGTGAAGGCCAGAGGCGCGAGCGCCAGAGTTGCAGTGAAAATGGAATAAACAACGGTTTTTTTCATAATTTCTTATCGAAAGCTCCAGTTTTACGGTTGTAATCTAATTGGCACAACCCAGGGAGGGCGATGGGGTATTCTGCTCAAATCAGGCTTGAAATTCAGGCGGTATTTCGTAGTATTTGATGAAGCTGTATGGCCCAAGACGCAAAGATTCTGCTTGCAGAAGATGATGATAATGACGTTTTCCTCATGCGCGCTGCTCTGGAGCGGGCCGAAGTGGTCGCTGAACTGGTAGTGGCCCGGGATGGCCAGGAAGCAGTCGAATATCTGAGCGGCCCCAATGGGAACGGACATAGTCCTTCAAAACTTCGCTTGATGCTGCTGGACCTGAAGATGCCGCGGATGGACGGCTTCGATGTGTTGAGTTGGATCCACAACCACCCCGAGTTGAGCGACTTACCGGTGGTCGTCCTTTCATCCTCCAGCCAGGAGTCCGATATGAGCAAAGCGCGCACCCTGGGGGCCAGGGATTACCAGGTCAAGCCTGCCGATTTCCACGAATTGGTTCGCCTTGTTAAAGAGCTGCACGCTCGCTGGCTGGGTCAAGTGGCTTGAAGGGTGAGAATCACACCCTCCTGCTGTTGATTCCCGCCTACAACGAGGAGCGGCGGATCGAGCCCGTCCTTCGTGACTACGCAACCTATTTCCGGCAACAATTTCCCAATCGGTTCCAGCTCGTGGTGGTCCTGAATGGCTGCACCGATGACACGCTGGGTGTGGTCAACCGTGTCGGGGCGGAATTCAAGGAGGTCCGGCCCATCGTATTTGAGGATCCCATCGGCAAAGGCGGCGCGCTCATCGAGGGCCTGAAGTTGGCGCCGCTGGCCGATCTGATCGGCTACGTGGATGCTGACGGCGCAACGCCGCCGCGGGCGTTCCATGAGCTGGTGCGCCAAATAGATGAAGCCGATTGCGTCGTTGGCTCGCGCTGGCTGCCCGGAGCCGTGTTGCACGTTGAGCAATCCAATCGCCGCCAGTTCGCCAGCCGCGTTTTCCACAGCATCGTCGAGACATTCTTCCGCATGCACATTCGAGACACTCAATGCGGGGCCAAAGTCATGCGGCGCGAGGCTGTCGAGAAAATCCATTCAGCCCTGCGCATCGCCGACATGGCGTTCGATATCAATCTGCTCTACTGCCTCAAGCGCGAAGGGTATCGAATCCTCGAGCTGCCGACCGAGTGGACGGATAAAATAGGTTCTAAGGTGAGGGTGGGACGGACTTCGCTTATCATGCTTTTATCGGTGATTCGGCTCCGACTTATCTACTCTCCCTTCGATCGTTGGTTGGGACCGCTGCGCCCGCTGGGCGGGTGGATTTATCATAAGCTGCAAGGCCGCAAGAAAAAGGGCAAGGAGTGAGCGCCGAAAGGACGAGCCGCCTATCTGCCTTCGAGTGTGGCTGGTCCCAAAAGGGTAGTGGGGTATATCACTATTGCCGTGCAATTGACCGTGCTCGGAAGCGGTAGAGGACTACCGCAGTCCAAGACGCTTCGCGAGTCACGAGCGCCAGGACATTCAGGCAGGTTTTGGACTGCGCTCCCGATCTGATCGGGAGCGCTTTGGTCTGTAATGGTTAAGGCAATTTTGAAACCACCAGAAGACCGAAGAATTCGAGGACGAGGACGAGAACAAGGACGATAGAGGGAGATATAGCCTTGGGTCAATGAGCCGGACCGTGCAATTGACCGCGCTCGAAAGCGGTAGAGGACTACCGCAGTCCAAGACGCTTCGCGAGTCACGAGTGCCGGGAAATTCCGCCAGGTTTTGGACTGCGCTCCCGATCTAATCGGGAGCGCTTTGGCTTGTAATGGTTAAGTCAATTATGAAACCGCCAGAAGACCGAAGAATTCGAGGATGAGGACCCGCCTTCGCCAAGGCTACGGCGGGCAGGCGAGAACGAGGACGATAGCAATGATTATCGCCCTACGTCAGTGAGCCGGATTGGTCGGTCGAGGTTCGCGCCGAAATGGAATTCGGCGCTCCTTTGTCAGGTGTCTTTCTTCACCAGCCAGGTGAAGCCTGCGCAGACGCCCATGAGGATGAGGTTGCAGAGGCCCATGGTCTTCAGCACGGTCTCAAGGTGGTGAGAAGCCTGCACGGCGTAGTGCAGGGCGAACAAGTAACCAATAGACAACCCAAGGATGCACAAGGCGGCGGGGAGCTTGGAAGCGGGGCGGGCCAGCATGTTGTTGAGCAGCACGTTGGCGAGGGCGAGGGGGACCATGGCCGAAGAATACCAGGGGAGCAGGTGATATATCACATCCCGGTACTCTGCGGGATAAATTCTGACGAGCCAATACCGCACGACCCAAAAGAAGACAACCCCACCAATGGCGAGCACGGCAGTGCCACCAAAGACGATACCCATGAGATTTGTTTTTTCGGATTTGGCGGCGCTATGGACCAGCTTGGGGAACATCACTGCGGCCAGCGGCAGCACCAGCCACATGAGGGCCCTGGAGAGTGTGCCGGCGCCGGTGTAGAAGTCGGCCTCAGCGCCCGAGAAGTTCCCTTTTACGAAGATCGTGTCGGCCATGAATAGAATTTTGAAGCCGATAAAGCCGATTATCAGAGGGAGGATCTGATCGAGCAGGTTGCGCCAGTTCGCGGGCTCGGGCCTTAATTTCCAGAGCGGCAGGGTTTGCCAGGCGGGTAACGCAGTGGCTGCAACAAGGCCGATGAGGGCTCCCGCCATCATGCCAGTCGAGGAAGCGCGGAACGCAAGCACCGCGAGGAAGGCGATTCCGACCCGTCCAATACCGTTGATGATTTGGTTCCAGCCGTACCACAGGAAATTCTGCTGGCCTTGCATAACGCCGCCGAACATCGGCATCCAGAGGGAAAGGAGCGCCGCGAACATCGTCAGCCACAAGCCTGTGGCGCCGGGCAATTGGTAGTGGGCCAGGACCCAGGGTTGGCGGATGGCGAGTGCAACTGCTGCCGCAAGCCATACGAGAAGCAACGCCAGCCAGAACCGGCGGATGATGCCCGAAAGCTGCCTCTGGTTGCCCGAAGCCAGGGCGCGGGCGGTCTGTTGTGCCAGAACCATCTGAAGGGGCAGATCAGGCAGCAGCATCAATAGGGCAAGATAGGAGCCGAAGACGCCGTATTCCCCTTTAGGAAAGGAGGTTCCATGGACCTTCTGAAAAGCTGTGGGCAAAAAGTGCAGCCCCCACATAAGCATCCCGCCGGCTATTTGGCTGATCATGAGCCAGCCGCTTTGGCGGAAGAAGGAGGCGTGGGCGGCGGGGATGCGGCCCTGACCGGGGGGGTTAAGCCCGGAGTCAGTGGAGGTGGCGGGAAGTTCCGAGGGGGACATGCGTTCGGAAGTTGCTGCGGACGAGGCCGTCCGCGCTCCGGGGGTTGGTGCGGCGTTTAGGTTCGTGGCGGGCGTTGCGTCCATCATTATGGTTTTTTCGGTGGGGCTTCCGTCCAAATCAGGTGCAGGGTAGCAGGAGGAGGGGTTGAGGACAAGCCGGAGGCCGGGTTTGGGGCAAAATCTTCGACTAAGTTTGCGATTAAGTTTGCGATTAAGTTAACGACAAAGTTAACGACAAAGTTTAACAGGGCTAGCGGTTATGGGAGTGAGCGGAGGAAGCGCAGGAGCAGGGCTTGGGCGCGGTTAAGCTGTGAGACCGAAATCCATTCATCGGCGGTATGGGCCTGGGCGATGTCACCGGGGCCAAAGACGATGCTGGGGATTCCTCCATGAGCGAGGACGGAGGCATCGCAGAAGTAATGGACGCCAACAGGGCGATGTTGGGCGGCGTTTGCTAGGAACTGCTTGACAAGAGGGAGGGTCGGATCGGTTTCGAGCGGGAGGCAGGGGGCGTCCTTGCCGCCGGTAATAGTGAAATTTAATTCTTCATTAGCGCTAGAATTCCTCGTGGCACGCTTTGCTATAGGTTTCGAGGACGAGGACGAGGACGAGGACGAGGTGCGCAGCGAATGGTTTAATCCGGTTCTTAGGAATGCGCCGATTTCTCGCACCACCCCCGCCTCGGTTTCTCCAGGCAAGGTGCGGCGATCCAATAGAATTGCGCAGCTATCCGGAACTATATTCGCCTGAACACCACCGTTTATGGATCCGACGTTCACGGTGGCATGCCCTAGCAGAGGATGAGTCCGTTGCCGCAGTTTTTCGGCGTAGTCGCCTTCCAGAATCTCCACGACCTGCGCCATCATTCGGATGGCGTTTCGTCCCAATTCAGGGTGAGCGCCGTGAGCGGACTTGCCTCGTGTTTCCAGGCGCAGCCAAAGGCTGCCTTTGTGGGCGGTAACAACTTGTAATCGAGTGGCTTCGCCTACAATGGCCAGATCGGCTTTAGGACCGCGAGCGGCCAACGTTCGGGACCCCGTTTGCGCGTTTTCCTCGTCCACTAAACCGGCAAAAACAATTTCTGTCTGACGCGGCCTTGGCCCCTTGAGCGCCATTTCGCATAACGCGCTGAACATTGCAGCCACAGAGCCTTTCGTATCGCAGGCGCCTCGGCCAAAGATGCGTCCATTTTTTTGACGAGGAGTGAATTGATTGTCGGATGCGCCGACTGTGTCCAGATGCGGCGCTAACAGGATGCGTTGGCGGGGTTTGGCGGTTGGCGAAAGGCGCACAATCAGGTTGGAGCGCTCGGGGAGAACGTTCTGGAGATCGGTTTCGAGGCCGGCGCGGAATGCGGCCTTTTTTAAGAACTCCGCGACGCGGCCCTCGCCGGTCCGCGGATTATCCGGTGGGAGGAAAGCTGGGTTCACACTCGGCAGAGCGATTAATTCGTGAAGGAGGTATTCCGTGGTGGATGCTCGCGCCATAAAACGCCTATTAACCACCGATGAACACGGATGGACACGGATGGGGCGAAGGCGCAGCGGGAGCGCGGACACCTGTTTGCGATTTATCGGCGTTCCTGTCTGCAGCAACTTCCAATCGCCGAAGCGGGCGAGTTCTGCTTAAAAGCGCGTGAATTCTCATGGTTGTTTACGGATGAAGACAGGAAAATTGAAGACAAGAAAATGAAAAAGAACGGCAGGAAAATTTTGCGGCAGGAAAATGGAATTCAAAAACTTCCTGCCACACAATTTTCCTGCCTTCAACTCCGTTTGCATTTTCCTGTCTCAAATTTTCCTGTCTTGGATTTCGCATCTGTGTCAATGCGTGTGCATCCGTGGTTTTAGTTACGGCGTAAGTCCCAGATTCTTCAGGATGCGCACCGTCGAACCCGCTTTATTCAGCGTATAGAAATGGATCCCTGGTGCACCCGCGGCCAGCAATTCTTCGCATTGGCGCGTGGCGTATTGGATGCCGAACTCCGTTACCGCGGCGTCGTTCTCACCCAACTCGTCCAGTTTCGCCGCTAGTGGGGCCGGGATGCGGGCGCCACAGAGGGCGGTGAATCGCTTTATCTGCGCCGCGCTGGAAATGGGAATGATGCCGGGCACGAGGGGTTTTTCCATTCCGTGCGTTTGGCGCATGTGATCACGAAAAGCGAAATAGTCGGCGTTATCAAAGAATAATTGGGTGATGACGTAATCTGCGCCGGCATCAACCTTTTCATTTAGATATGCCCAATCGGCATGTTTACCTGCCTTGCACGCAATGTGGCCTTCCGGGAAGCCGGCTACGCCGACGCAGAAATCGCCCTGGGCCCTGATGAAGCGGACCAATTGGCTGGAATATTCGAACCCGCCGGGAGTGACCTGAAATTCGTTGCCATTGGGCGGATCGCCGCGCAGCGCCAGGACATTCCGGACGCCCAGGGCGCGGATTTGGCCCAGTAGCTCGCCGATTTGTTGCTGCGTGGCGCAAACGCAGGTCAGGTGCGCGACGGCCGTGAAACCGCGCTCGCGTTCGATCCGTTCCACGATCTTCAAAGTCTTGTCCCGGGTGCTTCCTCCCGCGCCATAGGTAACGGAGCAAAAGTCGGGTCCAGTTTCGAGCAACGCGGGTATGGTTTTGTGCAGCAAAGCGACTTCACCTTCGGGAGTTTTCGGTGGAAAGAACTCGAAGGAGATCACCGGGCGCCTGGCGTCGGCTTTTGCGGCGTAGATGTCACGAACGAGGTGCATCAGGCAAGTTAAATGAGTTCAACGAGTTAATGAGTTAAATGGGTTAAATGGGTTAAATGGCTTACATGGTTACAAACTTTGTCGACCACTCACGTGGGCGTTTGCCCAGAAGCTCGACTAAGTTCTCGATTAAGTTCTCGACTAAGTTTGTTACAAGATTAGGTGGCGCCTAAAACGCCCTGTGGTTGTTCGGCTGCTTCGCGGCGTTTTTCGCGACGCTCCCAGTACCAGGCAATCCAAATGGTGATCTCGTAAAGAACCTGAAGCGGAAAAGCCATAAGGACTTGAGTCAATATTTCGGGCGTGGTCAGGATGGCGCCGAGGAGGAAATTCAGGATGATGACGTAGCGCCGCGCCTTGGAAAGCATGGAGTAATTCAGGATGCCGATTTTTACCAGAACCAGCAGGATCACGGGCATCTCGAAACCCAGGCCCATGCCGAGCATGAATTTGCAGACGAAACTGATGTATTCCTCGGCTCGCCATTGCGGCACGCCGATGCCCATCCAGCCGGTGTACCTAAACGAGGCGACGAGTGCTATCGGCATTAACGCGAAATAGCAGAAGGCCACGCCGCTCAGGAACAATCCGATGCCGTAGAACAGACCGCGATAGATATATTTCCGCTCCTTCATTTTAAGGGCGGGGAAAACGAAGCTGGCGATAAAGAACAGGATGAACGGGGAAGCGATCAAACCGCCGGCATAGATGGCCACCTGCACGGCCACGATGAAGGCGTTAGCAGGGCCGAAGCTCACGAGGGGAATGGCAAGCTTCTGAGCTTCGGTCGCGTCGGAATCGGCGCGCAAGCCCAGTATCAGGTTCGTGCCTACATTGATTGGCTGAACGTGCAATGTAACGAACTGGTTGGTTTCGAAGCCCGGAATTGGTCGCTGTCCCGCAGGCATGGGGAACACCCCGAGCCGGTTTGTGCCGAACAGGAAGGTGACGACCTGGGTTTGAGCAGGATAAGTAAGACGGGCACGGCTGAGCGGAAAGGTGAGTACCTTCATAACCGTGGGAACGGCTACGAGACAAACGATGAAGGCAACCCCTAAAGAGGCCAGGCTCTTGATTAGAACCCAGCGAAGATCTTCGAGGTGTTCGAGAAAGGACTTAACAGGACCGCCCTCGTCGTCGGACTCGGTGGCGGTACGCAATTCATCGGACTCTTCAGGCATGAATCAGGAAGCACTGAGCGATCCTATGCCTTCTGCTCAGCGGATTGAGGAACCGTGGCCGGTTTCTCGGCCGGCGCTACGCTGGAAATCTGTCTGACCGGAGTGCCGGGAGGCGGAGAACTCTCGGCTGCGTTCTGGAGTTCGTCGGTCACTTCGCGGGTCGCCTTTTTGAATTCTTTGATGCCCTGGCCCAAGCCCTTGGCCAAATCAGGAATTCGGCGGGCTCCGAAAAAGATAAGGAACAACGCCAGAATCAAAAGAATCTGGCCGCCACCGAGGTCAAACAGCGCAAAGATAGTATTCATAATACCGCAGTAAGCCTAAGCCGGGGGAAGGGAATAGTAAAGCCCGAAAAGAGCACGAAAACCGAGCTACAAAGGAGCGAGGGAATGAAGGAATTGGGGCAAACGAATGGGGGGCAAACGAATGGATAAGAGGGCGCAAAAAAGCAGGAAAATTGAACAACAAAGGAGCGAAGGGACCAAGGATTAAGGACAAACGAATAGGGACAAGCGAATGAGAAAGATGGGCTATTAGGGATTCGTTTGTCCCCATTCGCTTGTCAAAAATTTGTCGTTGCTCCATTCATTTAGCAATTGTTCCAGCTACTTCATCGTAAATGTTAACCATCGCTTTTGCCATGCTCTCAGCAGTGAACTGGCTGGTCACGGCACGTCGGCCCGCCTCACCCAGGGCCCTGGTGCGTGCGGGGTCCAGGAGCAATTCTTCGATGACTTGAGCCAGCGCGAGAGAGTCACCCGGAGGGCAAAGGACGCCCCCACCTGTGGCTTCGATGAGCTCGGGGAATGCGCCGCTGCGGGGCTGGACCACCGGCACACCCGCGGCCATGGCCTCGATCAGATAGAGCCCAAAGGCTTCCCCATAGCGCGCCGGCACAGACATTACGGTGAGTGATCGTAAGAAGGCTATTTTGGCATCGCGATCGAGGTTTGGGCAGAATTCTGCGTCCGCAATCAAGCCGGCTTCGGCCAGACGCGTCTTCATGTGCTGAACAAATTCTTCGTCAGCCCTTGTGCAACTGCCGCCGATGCGGAGTTTTAAAGCGCCGACCCTGCCCCGCTGGCGGAGGTGGATGTAGGCTTCGACAAGCGTGTCCAGTCCTTTTACGGGAGACATGCGGGCGAAGAAACCGAGGGTGTTGCGTGTTGCGTGTTGCGTGTTCCCCAAGTCGCCAGTTGTCGAGTTTGCCAGCCCCTCGACCCTCCACCCTCGACCCTCTGCCTGAGTTCGGATTTCGGATTTCGGACTTCGGATTTCTTCCGCGTATCCTTCGAGATTGATGCCGTTATAGACAACGCGGACGCGTTCCTGGGGCAGGCGCAGGCGGTCGCGCATTTTGTCGGCGAAATAACGGCTGGGGGAGACAAAAAGGGCGATATCGGCGGCGCGTTCGGCGAGCATTTCCCAACACCGCCCACGCCACGGCTCCGCCAAGCCATCTAGGAATGTGTCTTCGCCCTGGAGGCTGCAGATGACCGGGGCGTTCAGTTCACTCTTCAATCGACGCGCCATGCCCAGGAGCAGAGCGTCCGATAAAGAGATAACATCCGGCTTCGGCTGAGTCTTAAGCCACACCAGCAATTCCTCGAGTTCGCGCTTTTGATTGCCGGACTCGCCCTGAAGCATCGAATAAGTTAGCTCCCCGAGACCCTCCGGATGTGTGCGAGCAGCTCTGTCCGCGGCCCATTTCAAGAGGCGAGGAGAGGAAAGCAGACGGTGGAACCAGTCCGGGGCGTTGCGAAAGAGCGACGATTTTTGGTCGAGATAGACGTTTATGCCGCCGAAGAAAATCGGAACCTGCCTGGTTTCATCTACTTCGTCCAGGGTGAGCGGCAGGTAGAGAGGGATCATGAGCACCTCGTGGCCGAGCTTGCGCAAGGCGGCGACGAGCGCGTTGTCGCGCAGGCAGGCGCCGCAATACATCGTGCCGGCGCCGGGGGTGAGGTGGAAAATTTTCATTCGGTGGTCGGAAAGGCAGAGCCTTTGAGCCCGCAAGGTAACGTCAATCTCATGTTGCTTTGGGCTTGATTTTGCCTTCGCGCACAAGCTGGAGCGCATCGGTGACGCCCAACTCCGAAGCCCAAAGGTCTAAGTAGTTCCAGTCTAACGCCTGATTCTGGACAGCAAATACCCCTGCGGCATCAGTTCGCTGGCGTTCCGAGGGTGTAATCTTGTCCCAATATAGTTTGTGCAAAATGACGTCCTCCGCAGTGGCAAGCCAGACTACTTGTCCGGATATTCTTTGTTCGACACGGCGACGGAACATCTCGCGCTCGAAGGAATTATTAGCGCGCATCCAGAAATCCACCTTCAGCCCTGAACGCTTATCAATCGCATTGCATTGGAAAGGTGGTGCGAAGGCGGCGCGCACGGCGTGCTCGTCCAAAAAGAAATCTTCCGCAAAGGCGGACACCAGCTTGGGTACAGAGCCGGGCCCAAGCTGGATGGCAAAATCAAGGTCGTGGGTCGTCCGTGGGATGCCCCAGAAGTTGCTCGCCATTGAGCCGGTGACCATGTACGGAATCTCAGCCTTATTAAGGCGCCGCAGGCAGTCAATCAGCAGTTCCTGCTCTGTCATGCTGCGTCTTACCCGTATGCGAGGCGGATTCGCTCTCGAAGTTTTTCCTCAACTTCCTCCTGAGTAGCGTCGGGGAACTGAAACCTGATCCCGTCGCGGGCGATGTTGCAGGCCAACTCGTGTAGGCGCAGAGCGATGCCTAATCGCTCCTCGCCAGTCATCCGGCGGTAAATTTCTATTTGAGCTTCGAGGCCGGCTTCGGGTGTCATTTAGTCCGTTGGAAATTAAGATCAAGGGAAAGAATAGGACTAGGGGGCAGAAATCATCTGGTCCCGAAACCATACACCGCCCCATCATTACAGCCAACCACTACCTTGCGGTCGGCCACGGCCGGGGAGCTTTCAATCGCCTGACCGATCTCGTAGGACCAGAGCTCTTTGCCGTCCGCGAGCGACACGATGTATAACCGTCCGTCATCCGAACCTACCACGACCTTCCCCCCACAAACTGCTGGAGAGCTGTCCACTTTGCCTCGAGTGGAGAAGGACCATAAGACCCCGCCATCCGACCGGCGCACGCAATGGAGCAGTTTGTCCCTGGCTCCGAAAATCACTTTGTCTGCGGTTACCGCTGGGGTTGAGTAGTAAGGGAAGTTCCGATCCTTGAACTTCCATGCGATACTTGCGGCCTTTATGTCCACGCACAGAAACTCGTTTTCGTATTGTCCGAAGTACGCGCGGCCGCCGGCCAACGCGGCGGAACCGGCGATATACGCTCCGGCCTCGACGGACTTCTGCTCCTTGGCATCCGCCAAGCCGATCACGTGCAGCAGGCCGTCGCAGCCGCCAAACACAGTTTTGCCGTCGGCGACCGCGGGCGCGCCATTGATGTAGTTGCCGGTTTCGAAAACCCAGTTGGTGTGCCCAGTGGCGGCGTCCAGGCAGTGGAGCTTGAAATCGTAGCTACCTATGAAGATCTGAAACGTGAAACGTGAAACGTGATTCGAGTTTGCGGATGCTGGATCAGCGATACTGGATGCTGGATGCTGGATGATGGATGATGGATTGGTAGCAGGGGCGGTTAGCGGAGCTTCGAAGTAATTTGGTGAGCCGACGATTTTGTCGCCGGTTTCGTATTTCCAGAGCAGTTTTCCGTTTTGGGCATCCAGGGCATAAAGGAATCCGTCGCCGGAGCCGGCAAAGACTTTGCCTTCAAGCACCAGTGGCGAGGACTCGACCGGGCCTCCTGTTTTGTAAGCCCAGGCTTTGGTGCCGTTCGTAAGACTGAGCGAGTAGATAGTTCCGTCGTCTGAGCCGACATAAACGCGGCCCTGGACGATGGCTGGGGAGGATTTGACCGGGCCCGTTGCTTTGAAGGTCCAGAGCAACTTGGGTTTGTCGGGTAGATTACCTTCAACCACACCGGTCAGCGCCGGATTTGCATGGAACATGGGCCAGTCGGCGGCGAAAGCTGCGAGACTACAGGACCACAGGACTGCGAGACTACAAGACCGCAAGACCACAGGACTACAGGACCACAAGAACGCAGAATTGCAAGAGCGCGCGGTGCGGACGTGTCTATCCATGTTCAGCCGTACTACTGTTAGGCAGCGCAAATTTTTAAGACAGAATCATTGAAGGACAGAATCATCTCTAGTTGAAAAATGATTCTGTCCTTCAATGATTCTGTCTATCTTCGGCTGCGGCTCTACCGCACTGTGTTTATATTTGTCGCTCGTTGATCAGCATTTAGCGTTGGGAATAACTCTCCCTCAATTGCTACGGGTCGGAAGGGCGAAAAGGTGCGGCGGTGGATGGGGCAAGGGCCATGTTTTTCGATGGCTGCAAGGTGCTGAGGTGTGGCATAGCCTTTGTGGGCGGCGAAACCATATTCAGGATACAGGCCGTCCAGTTCCAGCATCAAGCGGTCGCGGGTGACTTTGGCCAGGACGCTGGCCGCGGCGATGGAGTAGCTGCGGGCATCACCCTGGGCGAAGGCCGTTTGCGGGTACACCAGCCAGCGCACCCTCAAGCCGTCCATCAGGACGTGCTGCGGTTTTGGGTCTAGTTGGTCCAGGGCGATTTGCATGGCGCGCCAGGCGGCCTGGCGGATATTAATGCGATCAATCATTTCGACGTCCACACTGGCCACGGCGTAGTGAATCTCGCTCATGCCTGTGAGTATGGCGAAATATTTTTCGCGCTGCTCTTCGGTAAGTTGCTTGGAGTCGTTGAGGCCACGCAGTTTTGTGCAGAGGCCGCTTTCAGACCACGAGAAAGGAAAGATTACCGCCGCCGCCACGACAGGCCCCGCGAGAGGGCCGCAGCCGGCCTCATCCACCCCGGCCACTCGTTCGATTCCCTGCTGCCATAACTCGCGCTCGTGGCCGAGACGGTGCCAGTATTTAGCGGCCATGAATCGTGTCCTTTCGATTGAACTCCGGATTAATTACAAGCGCCCAAACTCTCGGTCACAAACTTCAAACTCCAAACATCAAAATTCAAAAAAACTTCAAACTCCAAGCTCCAACCGAAAGTATCCAGCGCTCTGATTGAATTTTGAAGCTTGGAGGTTCTTTGGAGTTTGAAGTTTGAGGTTTGAAATTTCATCAGTGCATCTCCACTTCGCACGAACCTAATCCCTTCCGATAGTAGTTAAACTGCACATTCGGATGATCGGCCAGGAGCGACATGGGCACGGCGGCGTCGGGCAGTTTTTTGGCGATCATGAGGCAGGTCAGGCGCTGCCCAAAAGGGTTGTCGTGCGTGCCGGCTTGCCAGATGGATACTTTCTCGGCCTGCCAGGTCTCGACGGGACCGACCGAGATGGCTTGAGTTGGCACCAGCGAGATGTTGCCGCCGCCGGAGGTGCGGGCATTTTGCGCCACTGTGAGTGGGTGGAGATCCACCACGCGCGTAGTGAGCTTCCGATATTCGACCGGCGCGGGAGGAGCATCTTTGTATTTGCCCTTGCGGCGAGGCGGATCATTGAAGGCCCAATGTTTCACGTCTCCCTGGCCGCCTTGCATCACGGCGCAGCGGACGCCGCTCGCCCAGGACTTGCGGTAGGCTGACGTGTCGGCTTTTGGAAAGTGGAGGTTCGCGTCCGGCATAACCAGGTCCCTGCGGATGCGGCTGAAGCACATTTCCCGATCGGCTTTCTCGAAAGATAGCGGATGGGTTGGCGGCGCTTCCTTGCCGTCCAGGAACCATTCATCCATGCCCCAAAAATGGGCCGACTTCACATTCAGGTTCAGGTCGTTGACCAGGCGTGCAACCAAAGGTAACTGCTCTGTTGGTCCGATGGGGCCGCAGATGCCGACCGGATTGTCCGGCGTGGACTGCTTCCAAGCCGAGATGTATTCAAGCGCTTCGGCCAAATAGAATTCCTCCAATGTCTCGTACATTATCACTTTAAAACCTGGCCGGGAGAGCTTGACCATTTTTTCGGCGGTCAGCGACGCGGCATCGTGAATGACATCGTCGTCGAGTGTTGTGTAATCCCACCAATCAGGGGCAATCGAACTGAGCTTGCGAGGCATACGCGGAAAGTTTTGACGCACTGCCGTAATTGGTCAAGCCGGTTCGATCAACATACAACGGGTGAGTTCTCCCCAGGATGCAAAAAAGTTTGAATACCGCTTGACGCCATCAGAGCAAATGAAATAAACTCGCCGGCATGTCCCACACGTCGCTTGGACGTTCCTGTACGCGTGCGTATTTTGTGCGACTTTCTCGCATTCCCCCGAATTCACTGCGGACTACGGACTACGGACTACCACCACTGACTACTGACCACTGACCACGAACTACTAACCACCTTTGTATGAACCGTTCTTCCATCACGCTTCGAAAAATTGAATTCGCCAACATCTCCTTACGAACAGCACTGCTCGTGCTCCTGCCACTCTCGACCGGGCACGCCGCGCTCATTACCTGGACGAATGCCTCCGGCGGCGCGTGGACCTCGGCAAGCAACTGGAATCCAAATCAGGTTCCCGGTTCCGCAGATGCCGCGGTAATCGGAATACCTGTAAGCGTTACGATCAGCGGCTCCAGTTCGCTAGCCAGCCTAACTGTATCGAACACCGCGACTCTCCTCTGCCTGGGATCCAATACCACAAGCCAGGTGAACACACAGTGGGCCGGCGTCGGTGTGACCATCACTGCCGGCAGCATCTCGGTCGCGGCGGGAGCGGCAATTTCTGCCGACGGCCAGGGGTACACCGGCGGCGGCAACAGCGCTTCGGGAAACGGTCCCGGAGGCGGCACCTACTTGCACTGCGCCAATTCAGGCGGTGGCAGTTATGGCGGTGGTGGGGGAATCAATGCAGGTCCAGCTTATGGTTCGCCGTTAGCTCCTGTTGATCTGGGCTCGGGCGGAGGCGGCCAGGATTGCGGCAGCGCGGGCCCTGGCGGAAACGGAGGAGGGGCCATTCGGTTGAATGTGGCCGGTACCCTCCAGTTGGATGGGAGCATAAGCGCCAGCGGCTCAGGCCCAGGTGCCGGCAACGCTGGCGCAGGTTCTGGAGGTTCGGTTTATGCCATGGTTGGCACACTGGCCGGGACGGGGAATTTCCGGGCCGATGGCGGTCCCGGCGGTGGGAGCGGGGGTGGCGGCGGCGGCGGCGGACGCATTGCGGTTTATTACAGCTCCGCCGTGGGCTACGCCGGTTTCACAAACTCGACGGCTTCAAATGGCGGCAACGGCGGCGCTCAGGACGGCTCGGTTGCATTCTTCGACACCAGTGTGTCCAACCTGGCACTGAGCGTGTTTCGGGGCCAGGCTCTGTTGCAGAATCCGACTAATCACTATAGCGCGGTGAACATTAACGGTGGCAGCCTGCTTCTGGGCACCAGCAATTATTTACACGTGGACACGGCATTAAGCATGCAAAGTGGGGCGAACCTGACCCTGGGAGGAGCCAGCACCTTGCAGGTGGACGGAGCGTTGAGCATGGCAAGCAACGGTACGGTGATTTGCCAGGGGGCCAACACCAGCAGCCAGACCGGAGGCGTGGGTGTCGCAATTAGCGCGGGTAGCCTGACTGTCGCCGCTGGCGCGGCGATTTCAGCCGGCGGCCAGGGGTACACAGGCGGCGGTAACACGGCTTCGGGAAACGGTACAGGAGGGGGCGTCTTCCAGCACTGCAACAACTCAGGCGGTGGTAGTTATGGTGGCGGCGGGGCAATCAATTCAGGCCCAACTTATGGGTTCCCATTAGCTCCGGTTGATCTGGGCTCGGGTGGTGGCGGCCAGGATTGCGGCAGCGCGGGTCCTGGCGGGAACGGGGGCGGAGCCATTCGATTGATTGTCGCTGGAAAACTTCAATTGGACGGGAGCATTAGCGCCAATGGCTCAGGCCCCGGCGCGGGCAACGCGGGCGCCGGTTCGGGAGGTTCGGTCTATGCCACCGTTGGCACTCTGGCCGGGGCGGGGACTTTTCACGCCGACGGCGGCCCAGGCAGTTCGCAAGGGGGTGGGGGCGGCGGTGGTGGCCGCATAGCCGTCTATTATGCGACAGCTTCCGGCTACACGACATTCGCGGCTTGCTCCGCGAACGCCGGGAATGGGGGGAACGGCAGCCCCCAAAACGGGACGGTGGTCTTTCTCGACACCAGTGTTGCCAGCAGTAGTATGCATATTTATCAACAACTACTTTTTGGCCAGCAGAGCGCGCTTCACTTCGGCGCGGTGATGCTGCACACCAACGCGACTCTGACTTTGGGGGGCGGCAGCGCGCTGCAGGTGGACGGCTCATTGACCGTGTCGAGCAATGGAACGCTGTTTTGCCAGGGCTTGAACACAACCGCGCAAGTGTCCAACCAGTGGGCCGGCGTCGGTGTGAGCATCAACGCCGGCAGTCTGAGCGTGGCGGCAGGAGCGGCCATTTCTGCGGACGGCCAGGGATACGCTGGCGGCGGGAACAGCGCTTCGGGAAACGGACCCGGAGGGGGCGCCTACCTGCACTGCGCCAACTCAGGCGGTGGCAGTTATGGCGGTGGCGGTGCAATCAATGCAGGTCCAACTTACGGCTCGCCACTGGCTCCTGTTGATCTGGGCTCGGGTGGAGGTGGCCAGGATTGTGGCAGCGCGGGCCCAGGCGGAAACGGAGGAGGGGCGATTCGATTGAATGTGGCTGGAACACTGCAGTTGGATGGGAGCATTAGCGCCAGTGGCTCAGGCCCTGGCGCCGGCAACGCTGGCGCAGGTTCGGGAGGTTCGGTTTATGCCACGGTTGGCGCACTAGCCGGGGCGGGAACTTTTCACGCCGACGGCGGTCCTGGCGGTTCGCAAGGGGGTGGAGGCGGTGGGGGCGGACGCATCGCGGTTTATTACGCAGCAGCCGTGGGGTATACCGGTTTTACCAACTCCACTTCGGGCGGCAGCAATGGTGGGCAGGACGGGTCGGCTGTGTTTTTTGACACCAGCGCGCTCAACCAGACTCTGAGCGTGTTTCGGAACCAGACTCTCTTGCCGAATCCGACCAGTCACTTTACCGCGGTGAATATTAACGGTGGAAACCTGCTCCTGGGCGCGAGCAACGTTCTGCACGTGGACACGGCGCTGGCGATGCAAGGCGGAGGAAAGCTGACATTGGGAGGCGCCGGCACCTTGCAAGTGGACGGAGCGCTGACGGTGTTGAGTAACGCGACACTGATTTGTCAGGGAGCCAACATCGGCGCGCCTGTATCCAATCAATGGGTAGGCATTGGCGTGGATATTGTAGCCGCGAGTGTCACCGTGGCCGCGGGGGGAGCGATTTCTGCCGATGGACAGGGGTACGCGGGGGGCACAGCAGCAGGCCCGGCATCGGGCAACGGCCCAGGCGGTGGCACGGCACGGCACTGCGGCAATTCCGGCGGCGGCGGCTTCGGTGCATATGGGGGCCAGGGCGGAGGTTCGCCTTATGGCTCGCCCACCGCGCCTACCGATTTGGGCTCCGGAGGGGGTGGCCAGGACTGCGGCAGTTCAGGACCTGGTGGGAATGGAGGCGGGGCGATTCGATTGATTGTGGCCGGAACGCTCCAGTTGGATGGGACCATTAGTTCCGGTGGCGCGGGCACGGGTGCTGGCAACGCCGGGGCGGGTTCAGGCGGTTCGATTTATGCCACGGTTGGCACTCTGGCTGGTGCAGGGACCTTTCACGCCGATGGCGGCCCGGGCCCTTCGGGAGGTGGCGGAGGTGGCGGCGGTGGCCGCATTGCAATCTATTATGCAGCCTCGGGCTACACCGGCTTCGCAGCTTGCTCGGCCAATGCTGGGGCCAACGGGCAGGGCGCACAAAATGGGACCGTCGCTTTCTTCGACACCAGCATCGCCAACCTTGGACTGCACGTCTATCAACAACTTCTCTTCATTCCGCAGAGCCCGCTGCACTACGGTTCTGTCACCGTACACACCAACGCGACAGTTACGCTGCCCGGCGGCAGCACCCTGCAAGTGGATGGATCGTTAAGCATGGGGAGCAGCGCCCTGCTCCTCTGTCCGGGATCGAACACGACCGCGCAGGTTTCCAGTCAATGGGCCGGAGTCGGGGTGATTATCAACGCGAGCAACATCACGGTGGCGGCAGGAGCGGCGATTTCTGCCGACGGCCAGGGGTACGCAGGCGGCGGTAACACCACTTCGGGGAGCGGTCCCGGAGCGGGCGTCTTCCAGCACTGCGCTAATTCAGGCGGTGGCAGTTATGGCGGCGGCGGGGCAATCAATGCAGGCTCGACTTACGGCGCACCACTGGCTCCGGATGATCTGGGCTCGGGAGGAGGCGGCCAGGATTGCGGCAGCTCCGGACCAGGCGGGAATGGAGGCGGGGCGATTCGATTGAACGTGGCCGGAACACTGCAATTGGACGGCAGCATTAGCGCCAGCGGCTCAAGCGCCGGTGCCGCCAACGCTGGAGCAGGTTCGGGAGGTTCGGTCTATGCCCTGGTCGGAAGTCTTGCCGGCGCGGGGACTTTTCGGGCCGATGGCGGTCTTGGCGGTTCCCAAGGGGGCGGCGGCGGTGGTGGTGGCGGTGGCCGTATCGCCGTCTATTACGCTTCAACTTCCGGCTATACCGGATTCAGGACCTGTTCGGCTGCGAATGGGAATGGCGCCCAATACGGCACGGTGGCTTTCTTCGACACGAGTGTGCCCAGTGACGGCGTCCATGTTTATCAGCAACTCCTCTTTAGTCAGCAGAGCGTTCTACACTTTGGCGCGATGACATTGCACACCAATGCGGCCCTGACCTTGGGTGGCGGCAGCATTATGCAGGTGGATGGATCATTAACTGTGTCGAGCAATGGAACGGTGTTTTGCCAGGGCCTGAACACAACCGCGCAGGTATCCAATCAATGGGCCGGAGTTGGGGTGACCATCAACGCCGGCAACCTGACGGTCGCGACAGGAGCGGCTATTTCTGCCAACGGCCAGGGGTACACCGGGGGCGGTAACAGCGCTTCGGGAAACGGTCCCGGAGGGGGCGCCTATCTGCACTGCAACAACTCAGGCGGTGGCAGTTACGGCGGCGGCGGGGCAATCAGTGCAGGTCCGATTTATGGCTCAGCATCAGCTCCGGTTGATCTGGGCTCGGGTGGCGGCGGTCAGGATTGCGGCAGTGCAGGCCCTGGCGGCAACGGCGGCGGGGCGATTCGCTTGATTGTGTCGGGCGCCATGCAAGTGGATGGGAGCGTTAGCGCCAGCGGCTACGGCTCCAGTGCTGCCAACGCCGGCGCCGGGGCAGGAGGTTCGATTTACGGTGTAGTCGGAAGCCTGGCAGGGGCAGGAAATTTTCAGGCCAGTGGAGGCCCCGGCGGTTCAGGAGGCGGCGCAGGCGGCGGCGGGCGCATCGCGATTTATTTTTGCGGGGCTTCGACGTTTAACACGAATAATATCACCGCCAGCGCAGGTTCTGGCGGCAATGGTGTCGCGCAGGCAGGAACTGTGGTTATCAGCAGCCTGCCCGCGGCCTGCCCGCTGCAGATCACTCAACCGAGCAACCTCGCGGTGGGGGTTGGCGCCACCGCTTCGTTTACTGTGGTGGCAACCGGTGGAGGACCTGTGAGCTATCAGTGGCAGTTCAACGGCACAAATCTCACCGATACCGGGCGAATCAGTGGCTCTCAAAGCGGCATCCTCACCATCACCAACGTTTCGCTCGCGGATATGGGCAGCTACCAGGTGTCCGTAGCGAATCCTGTCGAAACCCTGGCCAGCGACATTGCCACATTGACGGTGCTGACCGTGCCGGGAATTCTGACCCAGCCGACTAATCTAACCGTTCAGTGCGGCTCCAATGCCAGCTTTACAGTCAGCGCGTCCAGCCAAACTCCGCTGAGTTATCAATGGTACGCGTCCGGCGCCGGCGCAATCAGCGGCGCGACCGGCGCCAGCCTCGTGCTTAGCAACGTCTCCCTAGCGCTTAGCAATGACGCTTACAGCGTGGTGCTGGCCAACCTGTCCGGCAGTGTGACAAGCCACATGGCGGTCTTGGCTGTCGTAGATAGGATTCCACCCGTGATCACGCTCAATGGCAGCGCAACCATCACCATTATCCAGAGCAACTCCTTCACTGATCCTGGCGCTACCGCTTACGACTTTTGCGCGGGCGGCGCGGTGCCCATAACGACCAATAATCCGGTCAACACCGGTTTGGCGGGCACCTACACCATCACCTATATCGCCACTGAGAACGGCAACTCGGCCACAAACAGCCGAACCGTGCAAGTCAATCCCGCCTCCTGTGCCATGCCGCCCTCGGGCCTGGCCGCATGGTGGCCGGGCAGTGGGAATGCAAATGATGTCATCGGCGGAAACAATGGTGCCCTGACCGGCGCGGCCACCTTCGCATCTGGCGAAGTTGGGCAGGGTTTCAACTTCCCTGGAGGAACCACAGGTGGCGTGTTCGTGGCCGCCTCACCAAGCCTAAATGTGGGCGCGGGCAACGGCCTGACGATTGATCTCTGGATCAACCCCAGCGATACCACTCCAGAGAAGCCTTTAGCGGAGTGGAATAACCTGTCGAGCATCAATGGGGATGGGGTCCAGCTTTGGATTTCGGTCGTCTGTTGCGGTGGTGTCGCAGGAGACATTTACGCAAACCTCATTGATACCGCCGGCACAGGCCACACTTTCCAATCCGCATCGGTAATAACATCAAATGAATTTCAGCATGTCGCACTCACGTACGATAAGAGCAGCGGAGTCGCGGTTTTGTACCGCAACGGGACGGCCGTGGCCCAACAAACTCTGGGCAGTTTCACGCCTCAGACAGCCTGGAATTTGTACCTCGGGCAGAGACCTAATCCGGCGGGCGGAGCTGTGGCCGCTTACGCGGGTTTAATGGACGAAGTAGATATTTTCAACCGCGCTCTATCGCAAACTGAAATCCTGGGCATCTACAGTGCAGGATCGGCAGGGAAATGTCTGCCAACCAACTGCGCACCGGTCGTGACGGTTCTTGGGAGCACGAACGCTACCGTCGAATGTCACACTACTTTTGTTGATCCGGGCGCGACGGCCACGGACAATTGCGCGATCATCTCCGCCACCACTAACGGCAGCGTGAACGCCAACGCGGTTGGCACCTACATGCTGAGCTATGTTGCCATAGATTCTGGCGGAATTTCCGCCACGAATACCCGCACTGTTCGTGTCGTGGATACCACACCGCCGGTGGTGACGCTCAATGGCAGCGCGACAATAACAAACGAGTGCCATTCCTCGTTCGCTGACCCCGGCGCTACGGCTAACGACGCTTGTGCTGGCGCACGGCCTGTCACAACCTTCGGCTCCGTGAATGTAAACGCCGTGGGTGCTTATACGCTTAGTTACGTCGCCACGGATCTGAGCGGCAACTCCGCTACCAACACGCGCACGGTTCAGGTGGTGGATACTACTCCGCCGGTGATCACGGTTCTGGGAGCCAACCCGCTCACTGTTCTGTTGAACTCCACCTTCACCGATCCAGGGGCGACAGCTTCAGACACCTGCGCCGGGAGCCGGCCGGTGACTACGAATGGCACGGTGGATGTGACGACGATCGGGAGTTACACGATCATGTACGTTGCCAGCGACCTCAGCGGGAACTTTGCCACCAACAGCCGCATGGTCAACGTTACCACAAACCAGGCACCGATCATCATCAGCCAACCTTCCGGCCTCACTACCAATGCCACAGCCACGGTTTCGTTTAGCGTCGAGGCCGTCGGCGGAAGCCTGACTTATCAATGGCTCAAAAACGGCACCAATCTCAGCGACACCGCCAATGTTTCCGGCTCGGCCACCAGCACGCTGACGCTCAGCAACGTTCTGCGAGCCGACGGCGCCAGCTACAGCGTCTTGGTTTCAAACGGCCTGGGAACAACCAACAGCGACACGGCAGTTTTAACAGTCATTGATCCATTCATTTTGGAGCAGCCTGTGGATGCCGTTGTCCTCGCCGGCAGGACGACGAACTTCACGGTCGTGGCGGTGGGTACGCCGACCTTGCGTTATCAATGGTATTCGGTCCTCGCGGGTCATAGCCACAAACTGACCGGCCAAACCAATGCCACCCTCACCCTCGGGCCGGCAACGACCAGGCTGACCGGTGGCTACTTCGTAGTGGTGACAAACCAACTTCCCCTGCCCAATGCCGTCACCAGCCGCGTCGCCCGCTTAACGGTCTATGTGCAACCGAGCATTGCCATCCTGACGCCCAAGGCTGGCCAAACCTTCTTTACCAATTTCGTGCTGGCCACCGGCACGGCAAAGAACAATGTCGGCGTCGGCAGCGTTTGGTACCAGCTCAACAACGGACCATGGACCCAGGCCAGCGGCACGACCGCATGGAGGGCGAATCTGACGGGGCTGGCTTCAGGAACAAACGTACTGCGCGCCTACGCTCTGGACACGGGTGGAGACGCTTCGGCCACCGCTAGTGTTACCTTCTATTATGACGCGTTCCTGGCCCAGGCCGGAATCTATAATGGACTGTTCTATGACACGACTAACGGAGTGCAGCAGCCCAGCTCCGGTTACTTCTCGCTCAAACTCCAAAACAACGGCGCCTACTCGGCGTATCTGCTAATCGGCTCGAATAAGACCTCGCTTTCGGGCTCGTTCGACCTGAGCGGTTTCTCCAGCAGCTCCGCAGGAGCGCTGAGCGCGACGATGTACCTGGATCTAACTGGTGGTGACAATTTAACCGGGACGGTGAGCACCACTGACTGGCAGTCGGCGCTGTGGGCTGACCGGCTGGTTTGGAGCTCACGCACCAATAAGGCCACAACCTATCAAGGCACCTATACGCTCATCATCTTTGGGGCTGATGACGTAGAGGCGTTGCCGGCAGGGGACAGTTACGCCTATTCCATCAGTATTGACGCGGGCGGAAATGTGAACCTCAAGCAAGGCGTGCTGGCCGATGGCCACGGCGGCATCTTCAGCCAGAGCACCACGCTCTCCAAAGACGGGCGCTGGCCATTTTATGCGCCGGCTTATGGCGGCAGCGGGTCGGTGTGGAGCTGGATCACAAACCAGGCGGGGACAAATCTCATAGGGGACGTAAGCTGGAACAAGCCCGCTACGGCGAGCGATCAATACTACCCAGGCGGTTTCACGAACTTGTTTGCCGCGCAAGGCTCCAGCTACCGGCCGTCCATCATGCTGCCCACCGGCATGGCTGCCATGGTAGTGTTCAGCGGCGGTAATCTGCCTGGACCGGTGACAAACTTTGTCACGTTCAGCGGGAACGACAAAATCATGGCGACCAACCACCTGCAACTGAATATCGCCAGGCCGCTGGGCAAGTTCGACGGCAACGTCACGTTCCCCGGCTCGACCAACGCAGTGCCGATTCACGGCGCGCTGCTGCAGGACCTGAATGAGATATTCGGTTTCTTCCTCGGCACCGACCAGAGCGGGAGCGTCTCGGTGACGCCGCAGTAATAAGTGAGACAACAAGACTACAAGACCACTGACCACGAGACCACTGACTACTGACCACTGACCACGCTCTTTCGCAGAGTCACGGTCCTCGAATATCTCCATTGGGAGGAGCTGGTCTACGCTCCCACGCTCCTCACGCAGTCTACGGGTGTAGGACAAAACAGTTACCCTCCCTTGATTTCCGGTTCTTTTTTACTTGAAAATGTCTAGTTACTAGACA
>PSRM01000023.1 GCA_003176045.1 Verrucomicrobiota bacterium
AGCACACCGATAGCCGCCGCGCGCTTGGCGCCGGTGTTGTCGGCAACGTCGAGGATGGAGCGGACCTGGAGCATAGGCTACGTGTTGCGGGTTGCGGGTTGAGCGTGAATGGAAAGCTCCAGCAGGTTCATACGGCGACGTGCGCTACGCCGGAGCTTTTCTCGACAATGGCGACTAATCGCCAGCGTTTTGTCTTGGAGAGAGGACGGGTTTCTTCGATACGGACACGGTCGCCCACTTTGGCCTCGGCTTTCTCGTCGTGGGCATAGAATTTTTTGTAGCCGGTGACCACTTTCTTGAACTTGGGATGAGGAAAGCGACGCTCGACACGCACAATGATCGTCTTGGCCATTTTGTTGGAAATGACCTCGCCGACGCGTTCCTTGCGCTCGGCGCGCTTGATCGCCGTGGGGGCGGACTGCGTGGCCGGCGTCTGAGATTCTATCGTGGCGTCAGTCATAACGGATTGGAAAATTGGAATAATGGAAAATTGGAATGATGGAATAGGTTATCCGGCGGTCTGGGCAGGAGCGGCTGCCTTGCTGATGCGTATTTGGGACAGGCGGGTTTCGATTCGCGCGATGTCGCGGCGCAGGGTGTTCAGGCGCGCGGATTTTTCGAGCTGAGCGCTGGCTTGTTGCAGACGAAGGTGGAGAAGCTCCTGGCGCAAGTTGCGGCCGTCGGCCTGCAATTCCTCGAAGGTCTTTTCTTTGATCTCTTTGCGCTGGGATTTTTTCATTAGTTAGTCAGTAGTTCGTAGTCGGTAGTCAGTAGCCGTGGCGGGCTAACCCATTCGGTGGCGCGAGATAAACTTCGTTTTGATGGGTAGCTTGGTGGCTGCGAGGCGAAGGGACTCGCGGGCGACGGCTTCGTTGACGCCATCTACCTCGAAGAGAACATTCGCGGGGCGGATGACGGCGACCCAGGATTCGAGCGGCCCTTTGCCTTTGCCCATGCGGGTTTCGAGCGGCTTTTTGGTAAATGATTTTTGCGGGAAAATGCGAATCCACATTTTGCCGTGTCGCTTCATGTTGCGAGCGATGGCCACGCGGGCCGCTTCGAGTTGCTTGGTATCGAGCCAGCAGCGCTCCATGGCCATAAGACCGTATTCGCCGAACGCCACCATGTGGCCGCGACTGGCCATGCCGGCACGGCTGCCGCGGTGCATCTTGCGGTACTTGACTCGTTCGGGCATTAAGGGCATATGCGGCGAAAGTTAAATCGTTAAAAAGGTTAAAACGTTAAAACGTGGAGGAGCTAGGCTGTGACTGTCTCCGTCTGCGGCTGGGCTTTCTGGGGTTTGGTTTCGCCTTTGCAGACCCAACATTTGATTCCCAGCTTGCCATAGACGGTGTTGGCTTCGGCGAAGCCGTAATCAATGTCGGCGCGCAAGGTGTGGAGCGGTACCCGGCCCCAATGGTATTGCTCGACGCGGGCAAGCTCAGCCCCACCGAGGCGGCCGGCGCACCGGATTTTGATACCTTCGGCCCCGAAATCCTTGGCGGTTTGCAGGGCCTTCTTCATCGCGCGGCGGAACGAAACGCGGCGCTCAAGTTGGAGCGCGACGTTCTCGGCTACCAGTTGGGCGTCAATTTCGGGCTGCTTGATCTCGACGATGTCCACGTAAATCTCCTTGCCGGTCATCTTGCTCAATTCTTCCTTGAGCTTGTCAATTTCCGCCCCTTTGCGTCCGATCACTATACCCGGCCGGGCGGTATGGATGGTGATGCGACAGCGGTTGGCGGCGCGCTCGATGCGAATCTGAGGAACAGAAGCGGACTCGAGCTTCTTTTTGAGAAGCTCGCGGATGTCACGGTCCTCGGTGAGCAGCTTGCCGAATTCTTTCTTTTCGGCATACCACTTCGAGCGCCAATCGCGATTGACGGCGATACGCAGACCGACTGGATTAGTTTTTTGGCCCATGGGAAAAGATGGAAAAACGGAATGATGGAATGATGGAATGATGGCACGACAGGAGCGCCGAACTCCGTTTCGGCGCGGATCCGCGACTATGCTCCTTCGCGCCGAAATGGAATTCGGCGCTCCGGTCTGGTTTATCGCTCATCATCGGAAAGTACGATTTTAATGTGGCAATTGCGTTTGAGGATGGGGCCGGCGGAGCCGCGGGCTTTGGGAGTAAAGCGCTTCAAGGTCGAGGCGGTTTGGGCGAAGGCTTCCTTTACGTATAATAGGTCGGTGTTCAGGCCGCGATATTCAGCTTTGTGGGTTTTGAGGTCTTCGGCGTTGGCAATGGCGGACTTGAGGGTCTTCGCAACCAGCCGGGCGCCTTTGCGGGGGACCACCTTCAGGACCGCCTCGGCATGAGCCGCGGGCAGGCCCTGAATTTGGCGCACGACCTCGCGCATTTTCTGCGCGGACATCCGCACGTTCTTCGTAATAGCTTGGACCTCCATATACTCGCGGTTACTTGGCTTCGGCCTTGGCCGTGTGAGCGCCGTGCTTTTTGAAAATGCGGGTTGGCGAGAACTCGCCGAGGCGATGTCCAACCATGTTTTCAGTCACGAACACGGGGTTGAAGATCTTGCCGTTGTGCACGCTGAATGTCAGGCCGACGAAATCGGGGGTGATCATCGAGCGTCGCGACCAGGTCTTAATCGGCGTCTTGGACTTCGAGTCCTTGGCCTTTTGGATCTTTTCGAGCAGGTGCCCGTCAACAAACGGGCCTTTCTTAATTGAGCGTCCCATAACTAAAAAATGGAAATTTGGAAATTTGGAAATTTGGAATGATGGAATGATGGAATAATGGAAAAATGGAATGTTGGAATAGTGGAATGTTGGGATGATCGCACAGAGGGACAAAGGGCGGCTGCACGCGAGCGCATCATTCCACTATTCCAGAATTCCATTATTCCATTATTCCCGTTTTCCAACATTCCAGTTTTTCGGTTCATTTGTTTTTCATGGGTCGGCCGTCGCGGCGGACGAGGATGAAGCGGTTTGAGAATTTCTTTCGGTGGCGGGTGCGGTAGCCTTTGGCCAGCAGACCCCAAGGCGATGTTAGCTGTTGCCAACCACCGCCGGACTTGGACTTCCCTGCCCCGCCGCCGTTCGGATGGTCAACAGGGTTGCGGGAAACACCGCGGTTGATAGGCCGGATGCCGATGTGCCGGGAACGGCCAGCTTTACCCAGGATCACGTTCTCGTGCTCGGTATTTCCGACCTGGCCGATCGTTGCGTAGCAATTCTCGTTCACCAGCCGGATTTCGCCCGAAGGCAACCGGATCTGGGCATAGCCTTCGTCGCGGGACATGAGAGTAGCCGCGCCGCCGGCAGTGCGGACCATTTGAGCGCCCCGGCCAGGGACCATCTCGATATTATGGATGGGGAGACCCACCGGGACCGTCCTCAACGGCAGACTATTGCCTAGTTCGGGCGGGGCTGTTGGACCGCTCATAAGTTTGGCGCCGACCTGGAGGCCGCTGGGAGCGATAATGTAGGTCTTTTCGCCGTCCTTGTATTCCAGCAAAGCCAGCCGGGCCGTGCGCCGCGGATCGTACTCGATAGCCGCAACGGTGGCCTCGACCCCGTGCTTTTTGCGTTGAAAATCAACCAGGCGAATCTTCTGCTTATTGCCGCCGCCAATACCCCGAGCCGTAACGCGGCCATAAGCATTGCGGCCACCGGTACGTTTCCGGGTCTCGACCAGCCCCTTTTCGGGTCTGGCCTTCGTTATATCGCTGTAATCCGCATACGCGATATATCGCGTCGAGGGCGTCAGCGGTCTAAATGTCTTAACAGGCATAAATCATCGCCTTTTGGGCGCACTTCAACAAAACTTCACTTTTTCCCAAGTCAGCAACTTGGAGAGCGAAACCATTATTCCTGTCACCAGACGGTGGTCAGTTATCGGCTCCGCAGGTTATGCTGTCCGCGCCCGGCTCCCCGGGTCAAACGGAAGGCGAAATATAGCAAAGGCAAAGGCCGGTGCAAGGGGTTTTTTACAAAAACTTTGTCGAGAACTTTGTCGTAAACTCAGTCGAAAAAAGGGCTTGGAATCAACCCGGAGACACGAATTTCACGAATTGGCACGAATTTTTGAGACTCTTGAGACTCAATGCGCAGTTCGGCCGTGGGCTTGTGCGATGCCGATAAGGGCGCGGAGAGCTGAGTTGACCGAGTCTGGATCCGGGAAGTATTTCACTACGTCAGGAGCTAGAAGAATCAAATTCGTTCCGGCCTTGTACTTTTCGGCATACTTCCCCCGCCCTACCAGCTTGAGCTTGGTTAGGTCGTACTCGGCTTTAAGGTCGTCTTTTAAATTATTTCTACGTGCCTTCTTCATGTTGTTTTCTTTCGCGCCTGGTTGCTAATCGTGCGCTTATGATTCGAATAATTTCGCCTCGGTCGGTGTGAGCGACAAAAAGGAGCCGCCCTGAACGAGACATGCCAACGGTGATGTAACGGCTTTCGCCCACAGAATGGGCCGGATCGTAATACGTTGCCGAGAGCGGATCCGCAAAAACAGTCGCAGCTTCCTCGAATGAAATTCCATGTTTTCTTTTATTTGCGGCTGCTTTCTCGGGGTCCCATTCAAAATTCACCAAGCCATGTTAAGCTTTAGCGGGGAGCAGCGCAAACGCAACGCAGGAGTTGGGCGAAACGTTCGGAAACTGGGACATACGACGGCTAAATCATTTGACTTTTCGCGCAGTTTTCGACAAAATGCGCTCATGGTTCAGAAGGCAGCCACAATTGTTAGCAGGGATTAGCTGTGCTCGAAAATGAAAAAGCTTCTGCCAATCCTGGCGGCGGTGGCACTTTCTCTGTCCGGGTTGGCGCAATCAATTGAGCCGATTTATTCCTTTATAAGCGGGCCCACTGACCCACGGGGCAACCTGGTGCAGGGACCGGACGGCGCGTTCTACGGGACCAGTTACACCGGCGGCACAGGAGGTGGATACGGCACCGTTTTCAAGGCGACGACCAATGGGGTCGTGACCACGCTAGTAAACTTCAACAACACTAATGGGGTTGGGCCGGTTGGAAGTTTGGCGTTTGGACCTGACGGGAATCTGTACGGCACGACATCGGACTCGACCTGGGACGGCCCGACCGGCGGGTATGGGACCGTATTTCGGGTCACGACGAATGGCGACTTCACTACACTCGTGAACTTCGGCGGTACGAACGGAGCATATCCTTGGGCAGGTTTGACTCTGGGGCGGGACGGTAATTTCTACGGCACGTGCTTGGAGGGTGGGAGTGGGACGTATGGCACCGTGTTTCGGGTGAGCATCAACGGCGAACTGACTACGCTGGTTAACTTCGACTACTCCAATGCATATCCCTCGGCGGGACTGACTCTTGGGCCGGATGGTAGTTTTTATGGTACAACGTGCGGCAGCTACGCGCTGTACCCTTGGGACTTGGGCACGATTTTCAGAGTAACAACCAATGGGGACCTGACCACCCTGGCCTCCTTCAGCAGCGATACCGGCGGATACCCGCTGGCCGCTCTGACCTTTGGGGCGGATGGCACCTTGTATGGGACGACGTCAGTGCTTGGAATCGGCGGCAAAGGCTACGGAACGGTTTTCCAAGCAACAACCAACGGGACTGTGACACCACTTGTGACTTTTGAGAGTACAAACGGAGCTGTTCCATACGCTGGCCTCACTCTTGGGCCGGACGGCAGTTTTTACGGAACAACTTCTGGAGGCGGCAGCGATGATTGGGGAACGGTGTTTCGAGTGACCACAAATGGCCTGCTGACCACGCTGGTTAATTTCGCCTCGACTAATGGGCTCGATCCGGAAGCGGGTGTGACATTTGGCTCGGACGGCAATCTCTATGGTACGACCTCCGGCACATTTTTTAAGATGGCGACTAACGGGGCGCTGACCACGCTGGCCAGTCTGTCTCCGAATGGGGTCAATCCATACGCCAGCTTGACGCTGGGACCGAACGGTAATTTTTATGGCACGACGTGCAACGGGGGCAGCAACGGGTGGGGGACGGTCTTTGAAGTGACTACGAACGGCGCGCTGACCACCCTTGGGAGCTTCGACGTCGGTGGTCCTGCGGACCCGTTTGCAACCTTAATTCTTGGCCCGGACAGCGCTTTCTACGGGGCAAGCTATGATGGCGGGAATACCGGGAATGGGACGATTTTCAAGGTAACAACCGGCGGCTTAATTACTATCCTGGCCAACTTCGCCGCCACAAACGGCGCCAATCCGGATGCAACTTTGGTGCTTGCGCCAGACGGCAATTTTTACGGCACGACGGCTTACGGCGGCGGCACCGATAGTGGAACAATCTTCCAAGTAACCAGTAACGGCACTCTGACAATGCTGGTGAGCTTTAACGGCACGAATGGAGCCTTTCCCTCCGGATTGACGCCAGGGCCTGATGGCAATTTCTACGGCATAACGTTCAATGGCGGCGCAAGCGGGGCGGGTACATTGTTTCAGGCCACCACGAACGGTGCCCTTCGGTCGCTAATTAATTTCGCTTCAACTAATGGTGCCAATCCAAATGGCGGACTCACGGTAGGGCCTGATGGAAGTATTTACGGCACAACTGCTTATGGCGGCAGCAATGGGTATGGGACGGTGTTCCGGTTGACGACCAACGGCGCGCTTGAGACCCTCGCGAACTTCGCCTACACGAACGGCGTGAATCCCGGGGAGGTTTGACTCTAGGACCGGACGGCAATTTTTACGGCACAGCTTCCGGTGGGGGAAGCAGCGGTAACGGAACGGTTTTTCAGGTCACGCCCAGTGGCGCATTGACGACACTTGCCAGTTTCGCCGGTACAAATGGGGCCATGCCGCAAGCGGGATTGACGCTTCGGCCAGATGGCAACCTGTATGGCACTACTCCCGGGGGCGGCGCGAGCGGTATTGGGGTAATCTATCGGCTGAATTTGCCTCCTCCGTTCGGGTACACACCCTCTATCACGATCAGCAACAACGGCACCGGCAATCTCACGCTCCGCCTGGCCAGTGCGCCTGGCAGCACCAATCGGCTTTGGGCTACAACGAATCTAGCCGTGCCGATGCCGCAATGGGAAGTCATCGCCACAATCCTCACGGATAGCAACGGCTTTAGCGTGTTCTCTGATACGAATACCACTTCCCTAAAGGCGCGGTATTACCGTTTGTCACTGCCGTGAAGCCGTTTTCTACTTTGACAGAAATGTGCTTGTGCGACTCTTCGGCACGGCCCAGCCTTACAATTGATTGAAAAGCTTCCTCTCGAATTTTAAAACGATCATCGCGATTCTAATGATCGTGGGTGTTCCGCTTTGTTTTCAATTGTGTGCGACCGCCGCGCCGCCCACACAAGTTGAAACCGCAGATAAGCTCTTCAAGACGCCTTTCAACAGTGAGGCCCAATTTATTGTTGAAACGATAACGACGGACCTGGCCGAGCAGGTCTATTTCGGGAAAAACCATCGTTTGGCTTCGCCGGGCGAGTTTTCGCTGCGAACGACTGAGAAGATGCAGCCATTTGCAGAGGGACTCTACTTCCATTTGAGCTTAAGTTTGGGAACGAACGGGCCTGCCGTCGAAAGCGATCTGGCAATAAATGGGCCCATCTGGGCACCGGACGTTTTTTGGGAAGTGGCTAAAGCCCTGGCAAAGAGAATCGGTTTGGAGGCGCGAGAGACCCAGAAAAGCAGCCAACTGGATCTATTGGCGACACTGACCGACGGTGCAGCCGGTACGCTCGAAAAGCAGAACAGTGCGCTTTCGGCAGCGCTTGAAGAAGACTTTTGCAATGCTGGCCTTCACGAAAAGGCGGCGCTGTTGATCGGGGCGTTCGCGTTGCGGGACCACGCCGGCTGTTTCTCGGATGTTCGCTTGCCGCTTTGTCGAATGACAGCGCATTTGTGCATGGCGAAAGTGCTGTCGGACGGGAAAACGCAGGGAAACGACGGACGGATCGCCAAGGCGATGCTGACAAGCTTGATGAACAATGAACGAGCGGCTTTGGAAGAACTCAATGGCCTTGACCAAAAGGAACCAAACGTAGCGAGCTGGTCCAAAGTATTGCGCGCATTCAATACAGGAGATTACAGACCACTGGAAAAACTGCCGGGGGCGTCCCGGCTTGAGCGGCAAGCCTGGTTTCAAGCCTATGTGCGTTCGGTTGATACCGACGTGGCGTGGGGGCGGCTGAGCCCGGCAGACAAGCGTGTGCTCGACTATGTCCGGATAGTCGAGGAGGCGAATTTTTCTGTTGAAACGGGTAACGAAATCCAGGAATTATCGCTGCCCCTTGAGATAAACGAGATCGCCAGCGTCTATAATCTCTCCCAGAACAAAAAGCTTACGTCTGGTGAACTGACGAAAGCGCTGAATCAGGAACCAGAGCGATGTTTCGCGGCATCGGGCGGGACTGCAGCCAAGGTTCGGGTCATTGGGTGGGGGCAATGGGCTGGTTTTTTTCAACGGCATTTGTGCCAGGCGATGGTGGAGGGCCACCGTTTCCTGCTGCACAAGTTGGGGGTTCCCGAGGATGCGCGCGCCTTTGACTCCAAGTGCGAAAGCACTTTTGGCGCCTTGCGGCTTTACCCTTTCGTGCGTCGATACAATTGCGAGGAAGCTGTTGGGTATCGAAAGGCGTTGAGCGGGGGCGGCCGGGTGACGGAGGAATCGCCGCACCTGGTGCCGGTCTCATGTTGGAATGATCTGTTAAGCCCCGAAGAGTTTGCGCCGTCTGAACGCATTTCGCCCCTTGAGCTGACCGTCTGGCTCAGGCACGGCGTGCCATATGGGACGGCCTTCGAGGGCGGCCTGCCGCTACGCCAAAATCACACCGGTAAGCCGGGAGGCGGACTGGCAACTCTCGAGGCACTACATCAACTGGCGCCTTACGATCGCACGATATCCCATTCGATCTTCGTGGAGAAATATCACGAGAAACCAACCTTCGAACAAATCCAGGAATTGTACGGCCCGGTTTTGCCTTACGCGTCTTACGCCATGATCAGGGCGGCGGAAACCGTGAAGGACCAGCCGGTCCGCTTTAAAAAGATTATGACCGAAGCTGCCCAGCTCGATGGGTTCTGTTACTCCGTACTGGGCGATTATTGTGCCGCGCGTAATGAATCGGATGAAGCTGCAGAATACTACCGCAAAGAAGAGCAAAACTGCCCCGACACGGTTGGTAATTCCTACCACGCTTGCTGGCGCGTGAAGTATTACCTGTCTAAGGGAAATACCAATGAAGCCCAGAGGATTGCGGATGACGCGGGAGAGGTCTATTCGGCCGTTGGCCTGGAGGCGAAAGCATATTTTCTCGAGGCAATCGGTTCCTACACGAACGCCTTCGAGTGGTATTCGAAGATTGAGGAGCGCTATGACAACCCCGCGCCGCTCCTGAACTTCTGCAACTTATACAAAACCAGGACGGGTGATAATCGTTTCGATAATGAGATACGGAAGAGAACGGAGAGTATATTTCCGGGAGGAAGGCAGAAAGTCACGCTTGATCAGTTCACGGCTGTGCCGACGGAAGGGATCGTGTTCGAGGCGCAAAGCGAACTGATGCGCCAAGTTGGGTTGGGAACAAATGACGTGGTGGTAGCCCTCAACGGGATCCGCATCCATAATACGCCGCAATATAATCTGGAGCGCGCGCTTAGCTCGACGCCCGAGATGGTTCTAATCGTATGGCAAAAGGGTCACTATCGTGAAATCAAGGCTACCCCACCGAATCACATGTTTGGGGTGGGAATGCGCAACTACCACGCCGAATGAACGGCGGGCGAATGGTAATTATTTGCTTTTCTTCGGGCCGAATGGGTTGTCGCGGTCGGTCAGGGTTTTGGCGCAGATTTCTTTGAAAATATGGTCCAGGTCTGAGTCCATGGAACGCCCGGTGACTTTGACCAGGTCCGCCCGCAGGACGTGGCGGAAGGCCCGTACGTCGGTGAACACTATTCGCAGGGCGAGAAATTGGTGCGCCCGCCCCTCAACGTAGCTGCAAATACAGACCAGGGGCTTAAGCCGGAGGCGCTGCTCATCAACGATCCCACCCCGGATGAGAGCGAGGGATTTGGTAGCTTGATCGAAAGTAGCTTGAGGCGTGCTGTTGGTTCCTGGCAGAGTTAAGCCGGCTTTGGTCAGGAATTGAAGAAGCAGCGGGCCTTTGATGGCAAAGTTGACATTTTGCGGGAGGCTGCCGCCCGTTTCCGCGAGCACTCGAAGCGGGTTGATGGTGGCGGCGATCATGCCCACCACTTGTGCCTGAGGATTGAGCAACGGCCCGCCACTGTTGCCAGGTTGCACTTCAGCCGATATTTGCACGTGGTTGGTTTCTCCCTCCATTCCTGACTCGGCGCTAACCAGGCCCTTGCTGATGTGGGCGCTGGTGCCCAGGAGATTAGCCAGCGGAAAACCCATGCCATAGACCTCCTGCCCCAGCCGGCAGGCTGGATCGGAGGCAAAGGGTAAAGGGCGGAAAGGCGGATGCGTGCCCTCCATTCGCACCACAGCAACGTCCAGGTTGGTATCAATCGCCGTCACCCTGCCCAAGTACCGGGTACCATCTATCCAGAGGGTCGCCTTGGCCTCTTTGCCCACGACGTGAGCGCAGGTAAGCACGTCGCCATCTGCATCTATCAAAAAGCCACTCCCCTGGGAGGTAAATGGCAGGTTTTCGGGTTTGAGTTCGACGACATCGAAGCCGCATTTTTGTAGTCGGGCGAGGAGCCTGGGGTACACTTTGCCCACGTCTTTCCTAATTTGCCCCAGATAGACCTTGTCGTAAGATTCGAGTTTGGCTTCGCCTTGAACCCGGTAATCGGGCTGAGCGCCGGATGCCACGGAAGTCCAGGCGATGAGGCAGACTGGTAGCACCAGGAGCGAGTTGAATGTTCTGGCTGGCGGGAACCTCGAATCCATACAGTTTAAAGGTAGCCTTGAGAGTCGACTGGGAGAAGTGTAAATTCATGCCGTGCCTGATATGGGGCGCATCTCGGCAGTACCACCATTTCATGCCGCAAACCAGAGTTCGTCCCAGTAGTTATTTTGGCATGC
>PSRM01000145.1 GCA_003176045.1 Verrucomicrobiota bacterium
GATGGAAACTGCTGTTTACGCAGGAAAACTTGTGTCGTGTACCAATAAATTCCACTCTGTGGGAAGCTACTGATTTGAAATCTCAAATCTCAAATCTTACTAGCGTCCACCTCTTCCCCGTGCGCCACCACTCACCACGTTCGGCGAACTGTGTGCGCGCCTGGCTGGATGCTATCCGTCCCGAGCTGATCTTGATCGAGGGGCCGAGCGACGCCGAATCCCTCATCCCGGTCCTGACTGATCCCGAATCCGAGCCGCCGATCGCGATTCTCGCCTACAGCACCGACAGCCAGCCACAGAGTTGCATGTGGCCATTCGTTCGCTACTCGCCCGAGTACGAAGCGTTGCGCTGGGCCCGCGAATATCGCGTGAAAGCGGCCTTCGTTGACTGGCCCTCCCGCACCGCCCTCGGCGCGGCACGCCAAGCCAGCGCCGGAGCGCGGACAGCCTTGTCCGCGCACGGTCCTGAGGCCCCTCCCGAACCGCCCGCGGACGAGGCCGTCCGCGGCTCCGACCCCGCTCGACCCCCGATCCCCGACCCGCCTCCCGCCGATTCCGAAAACCGCCACCAAGCCCTGGCCGACCGCTTCGGCCTGCGCCATTTCAACGAATTCTGGGACGCGTGGTTCGAAACTCCATCCTACAACCCCGCGCGCTTTCGCGAGGCCATGAACGCGTTTGCCGACTACATCGCCCCCGCTACCGACCGCGATCCCGAGAGTGCCCTGCGTGACCGCGTTATGGCCGAAGCCATCGAAGCGGCGATCCAGGCCGGCACCGCGCCCGACCGCATCGTGGCCGTGCTCGGAGCCGCTCACGTGGCCGCCATTGTTCGCGGCGATCCTCGGGTGGACTCTCCGTTGCCGCCGCCCGTGCCTTCCGCGCTTGCTGTCGTGCCGTACTCTTATCCGCGTTTGAGCGAGTCCAGCGGCTATGGCGCCGGCAACCGTGCGCCCTGGTACTACGAACGCGTCTATCAGAATGCCCTCGATTTCAACCAGGCCTCGCTCGTCGTGCTCATCGAATTCGCTTCGAGCATGCACCTGCGCGGTTTCGCGGTTTCTTTGGCCGACGTCATCGAAGCCTACCGCCTCGGCGTCACCCTGGCCGGCCTGCGCGGCAAATCCGCGCCTGGCGCCGACGAGCTGGCAGAGGCGGCCTGCGCCGCGATCACCCGCGGTGAGCAGACGCCCATCCGCGAGTTCCTCGCGCCGCTAATGATAGGCCGTCGGGTCGGTCGCCTCGGCAGCGCCGCCGGCCGCAATTCGCTCCAGCGCGAATTCGCCGAGGGCCTGCGAAAATTCGGTTTTCCCCAACGGGACGAGATGGAAACGGTCACTTTGCGGCTGGCCGACAGCACGCAATCCGCAGCGAGCCTCTTCCTTCACCGGTTGCGCGTCGCGGAGGTGCCTTACGCCGGTTACGCAGGTTCCCAGTCAGTCGTTAGCAAAGGCAAGCAAGCCGAGGACGAAGCCGGCGGTTACGGCGCGTTGACCCGGGTCCGCGAGCATTGGGAAGTGCAATGGACGCCGGCCACCGAGGTCGCGCTTGCCGAAAGAGTGATCTATGGCGAAAGCTTCGCCGAAGTCTGCGAGCGAAAGCTGAACGAGGCCATCCAGGAAGCTAAGCATGCCGCCCAGGCCACGCGCTTGCTCGTCGATGCTGTCCTCACCGAGGCCATGAAAGCCACCGCCCGCTCTCTCGACGCCGCGGAACGGCTCAGCAGCACCGACGAGGATGTCGGCAGCCTCAGCCAGGCCGCCCGCACGCTGGCTGGCCTGAAAAGCTTCGGCACTTCGCGCCCCCAACTGACCCAGCTCGCCGGCACCGTTGATCGCCTTCTGGTCGGCACGTTCACCCGCGCCACGCTGCGCCTGCCTCTCTCGCTTCTCGGCGATTCCGAAGCCACCGCGCCCGCCCGCCAAGCCATGGTGATTCTCCAGGAACTCGCCCTGGTCCAGCCCGGCCTCGATCGCGCCGCCTGGTTCGCCAGCCTGCGCGACATAGCCGGCGATGAATCCATCGAGCCCACCGCCGCCGGCACCGCCGCCGCTCTCCTTTACATGGCGCGTGAATCCACCGACGAACAATTGCGCGCCCTGCTCGACCGCCGCTTGTGCGATACCGTCACTCCCGCCCGCAGCGCCGATTTCCTGGCCGGCTTCTTCTCCGTCAACGCCCTCGTCCTCCTCAAGAACCGCGACATCGTCGCCGCCCTCAGCGCCTTTCTGTCCGGCCTCGGCGCCGACGCCTTCCGCGACACGCTTCCGGCTCTGCGCCGCGCCTTCTCCGTCCTCGGCTCCAGCGAGCGTCGCTTCCTCCTCGAACATCTCCTCGCCCTCCACGGTTCCACCGCCAAAGCCGAAACCGCCCAGGTCCTCACCGCCCCCGACAAAGCCACCCTCTCTGATCTCGGCAAGACGCTTAGCGATGCCCTGGAGGATTTGAATGATTTGCTATGAAGCCGTCATTATATTTGGAAACCACCTTCCCAAGCTACCCGACAGCCCGGCCCACTCGCGACCTGGTCATGGCAGCCCATCACACTCACATCAATAACGCAGAAATGATTGGGCGCTTGGAAGCCGCGCTGACGGCGAAAGGCTATCGTTGCCCAAAAATTTGCGCACCCGAAGAACTCATGGGAAAGTGAAGACATGAAAGACGCGATTGTTCAGGAAGTGCGCAAAGCGCGAGCGGAATTGTTCGCCAAGGCGGGCAATGATCTGGCCGCGCTCGTGAAACAGCTCCAAAAACGCCAGACGGCTTCCAAGCGTAAGGTGGTCAGGCCGCCCCGCCGCCAGCCGGCCACTGCTTGATGGACAAACGATGGGTCGGGGAAGCCAGTTCCGCTCCGTACATTGGCGTACCCATCCACGCTGAACTTTTGACATTTTAACGTTTTAACCCTTTTAACCTTTTGACTTGCCGTTTGAACACCTCATCGCCCTCCGCGGCTCTTCCGCCAAAGCCGAAACCGCCCAGGTCCTCACCGCCCTAGACAAAGCCGCCCTCTCCGACCTCGGCAAAGCTCTGGGGCAAGCACTAGACGATTTGAACGATCAGCTGTGAGCGTGACTTAGGAACAATTTATGGAACCACAGCATCCGAGAAAAAATGGCATTTATTCCTTGAGAATTGAAATCATCTCCCGAGCCCTCTGAGACGAAGGTATGAATACCTTGCTCTACCCCAGCTTAGCGCCATTGACGTTTCGCATTGGATTTTTAAACTGTTCATTGCCGAAAGTAAGGGAAGCTTTCCTGGAATGGAAACCGCAGCATCTGCGGTCAATCGCGTCCAGAGATATGAGCCTGCCCTTGGAGAAAGCCTTGTTAGAGTTGCAGCCGTTGAGCGTCCCACCGCGACGGTGGCTGTTTGTGCAGACGGAAAGCGGCTGGACTGCATATTTTGATAATGGAATCCGAGGTGCAGATCCTGTTTCTGTCATTGGATTTCTTGCTGGACGCCTGGGAAGCCGAGGCGCGATCGCAACTTCCATCCCGCACACTCTTTCTACTGACACGGGCAGGAAACCTGGATTGTATGGGGCGACGCAATTTGAACTGTTTTCGCCGCATAGGACAGCTTTTCTCAATTATGAACGTACAATCAGCGTTGCTTACGACAGCGGGAAATGGCTGTTTGAGGCAAACGGAGCGGTGCAGCCCTTTGAGCAAACGGCGAAGTACAGTCAGCGTCGCATCATTGATCGCTTCACGATCGAGATGCTAAAACTTTATTGCAGCGCTCTTGGCATCGATGTGGCAACGCCGAGTTTCTATCAGCCATGCTCTACCCTCGTGTGGTCAGATGATCCACTGCCGATAGAACACGTTATTCAGACAGTTTCACAGGCGCAAGAAAGGATGGGCGTCAGGGCTTTTTCAACGAGCGGTTAGGGGCCAAAACACGAGCGGTTAGTGGTTAGAAGAAAGGTTTTCCAGAAGCGCCGTCCACATCATCGAGCGGCGGCTCTCGTAATTTTTTTTCGTTCAATCATTTGACAAAACTCTAACCCTGCGCGATTTTCTGCAGCCCCGAACTTTCGGGGCTTGGTGCTGGCCCCGCGCATGGGCGATATGAGCGGGTTCCCTTGCTAGCCGCCAGTTCGTGGGCACTAATCTTCAATCCGCCCCTCGTCGCTTTAACCAACGATGACAATTCAAAACAAGCAAACACAATCGAAAACAATCGAACACAATTGAACACAACCGAAAGCAACCGAAATCTCGAGCCTCAAGCACAAAACCCGCCCCGGGTGGGGAGGGGTGCCAAAACTTCGTCACGAACTTGTCGCGAACTTCGTCGAATCCCAAATCCCCAATATTGAACTTTGAACATTGAACTTTGAACCCTGAAAGGCACTTAACATGCAGTTTCAAGACATCCCAGCGACATCCAATAGCAGCCCACAGCAGTCCAGAGCAGCGTACAGCAGACGACCAAGCACGGCACCCCGCCCCCGTGCAGACTTCAACATTCAAGGTTCAATTTTCAACGTTCAAGGTTCACAACCGAAGACACAGGCCAATCTTCGTTCTCTTCGTTTGCTTCTGTTCATGAAGAAGAGCAGAGATTGTGTCCAACAAGGCGCATGGTCTATATTGCGCACATGGAAACGGCAGGACAGACGGATAGAGAGCGGCGGCTGGAACTGGCGCGAAAGGCGTTCAAGGAGTTTTATGCCCAATGTTTCTGGTCCTATCGTGAAGATCTGGAAATCACTGAAGAGAAGATCCCTTTTGTCATCCGCGGATTGCGCGAGGAGGGAGGGCTAGCGGGATACCGCGTCGCGGCCGAGTTATGCCGATAGGAGATTTCGAGCGGGAGGTGTTACGGCTTCTGGCTGCCAACCGGAATCCAGACAGTTTCACAGGAGGCGGCACCGTGCTGCACCAATCCTCAGATTCACCGCGGGCATCGAAGGACGTGGATTATTTCCACGACACCGTGGAGAGCCTCGGGGCGTCAGTGCAGCGAGATGTCGCCTCTCTGCGCGAGGCTGGGTACGAAGTCGAATTGGCACATGCGCAGGACACCTTCCAGCGGGCGGTGGTGACCCGTGCGGGGCGGCAGACCAAAATCGAATGGGTATTCGACAGCGCTTTCCGCTTCTTTCCCGTCGAGCAGGACCTGGATCTCGGATGGCGGCTCAATTTTTGGGACGCCGCCACCAACAAAGTGCTGGCATTCGCCGGACGCTCGAAAATCCGGGATTTGCTGGACATCGTTTACCTGCACGAAAAGCACCTTCACCTTGGCGCGCTGGCCTGGGCGGCGAGCGGCAAAGATCCGGGCATGACGCCCGAAGCCATCATACAATGGGGCCGACGCAATGCGATCTATCGTCCGGAAGAGCTGGAGGATTTGCAGCTCTCGATCCCGATCACACTGCCTGAACTAAAAGACCGCTGGCTGGAAGCGTCGGATTCGGCTCTGCAATTGATTGCCAAACTACCGGTTGCGGAAGTGGGCTGCTTTTATCTAAACACCTCGGGCCAACCCGTATCCCCCAGTCCGGAGGCGCCGGAATTCGCCAAACTGACTCGCCACTTCGGCAGCGTAAAGGGAGCCTGGCCGCGGGTTGCTGGAAGTTAACAAAGTAGCCAAATGCAATGTCTTATCCGTACACAAGGCGTGAATTCTTGAGGTCTTGGCAAAGATTGAGAGCGCTGGACCATTCGGACGTTGCTGCGGACAGGAATGTCCGCGCTCCGTTGCTGCCCTGAACCCTGAACCCTGAACCCTGAGCCATGAGCCTAACCCGCGAATCTGCCACCACCCTTCTGCGCTGGCGCCTGGTCCTCGGCTCCGAAGCCGAACGCGCTGCGCCGATGATGGGCCTTTCGGGGCTGCTGGGTGACCCTATGCTCGACCAGGAATCGCTGGGCGGCATGGCGCAAGGCGAAGTTGAGGAATTGGATGAGACGCTCGAATTCGTGTACGGCCAATCGCGGACGACCGGCCTGACGACCTACATTCCGAAATGGCTCGAGCGTGTGCGGCACTTTTTTACCTCGGACGTGGTGGCCCTGGTGCAGAAAGATGCCATCGAGAAGAAGGGCCTTACCCGGCTGCTTTTCGAGCCCGAGACGCTGCCGTACCTCGAGAAGAGTCCGGACCTGGTCGCCACGCTGTTGGCGGCGCGTTCGCTCGTGCCTGATGAAGCGAAGGAAATGGCCCGCGGCATTGTGCGCGAGGTGGTGGAGGAATTACGCCGGAAGTTACAAACTCAGACCCGGACGGCCATTCTAGGCGCGGTGAAACGACATTCGCGAAGCCCGTTCAAGGTCGCCCGCAACCTGGACTGGCGCCGCACCGTCCAGCGCAATCTGCACACCTACGACCCGCGCAAACGCCGGCTGGTGCCCGAATCGTTCCATTTCCTGGCCAACCAGCGACGCCAGGGCGAATGGGACGTCGTCATTCTGGTGGACCAATCCGGTTCCATGGCGGTGAGCGTGGTTTACAGCTCGGTCATGGCCGCCATTTTTGCCTCGCTCGATGTCCTGAAGACGCGGCTGGCGTTCTTCAACCAGGACACCGTTGCCGACATGACTCCGCACCTGGTTGACCCGGTTGAAATTCTGTTCAGCGCGCAGCTCGGCGGCGCGGAGAACTACAACCTGGCGCTTGATTATGCCAAGGAGCATTTTATTACGCGCCCCGAGAAGACCCTGCTGCTCTTCATCACTGACCTTTTCCATACCGCCGGGGACAACGCACGTTTCCTCCAGCAAGTGCAGGAGCTGGTCGAGTCGCACGTGAAATTCCTGGTGCTGCTGAAGCTCTCCGACGCGGGGCAGCCGAGTTACAATCGCGACCTCGCGCAGCAAGTGACCAGCCTCGGCGGTCATTGTTTCGGTTCGACGCCCAGGCTGCTGATCGAAATCGTCGAGCGCATTTTGAAGCATCAGCCCTACGATCACCTCGCCCGCAATTCCACCCAATGAACTGTTGTTTGCCATCGTCTGGGCCATTGCAACGGCGCCCGCCGCGGGAAAGTAGGGCAGGCTTTCCAGCCTGCCGGTTCAGGGGGCTTTCCAGCCCGCTGAAGCCGTTCGAAAAAAGGGCCGCGGCGCTGAAAAGCGCCGCTAACCGGCAGGCTGGAAAGCCTGCCCTACATGGGTCATCGCTGCGGATGCTACGCCACTTTCCGTGAACGAATTGCCTCCATTGCCCACGGCACAGCTCAAACTGGTCATCACCGATCCCCAGGAACTTTCCAAGGGACTGGCCATCGCCGACAAGGGCGGCCTGAAACACCTCGCGCGGCACGGCGCCAAGCTCTTCGCTGAAGCCGAAGGCAGCGGCAGTGCGCCCTACAAGGTCCAGATCGTTCACGACCCCGAAAAAGGATACCGCGGCCGCTGCTCGTGCATGGCGGCGCGCACCCGGCCTTTCTGCAAGCACGCCGCGGCGTTGCTGGTGCTCTGGGCGCGCGACACGAATGCATTTGCCGTAGCCGAGGCCGCCCCCGAGCCGGCCGGTGAGCCCAGCACTTCGGCCCGCCGCGCGAAAGCGAAAACGGGCAAGGTTGATGCCGATGCTCTCATGCGCCAGGGCGTTGAACAGACTTTGACCCTCGTTCGCGAGTTGGCCCTCTCTGGAATCACCACCATGAGCGAAGAGCGCGTCGCCCAGGTGCGCGCTCTGGCCGAGACTTTGCGGGCCGAGCGCCTGCGCCGCATGAGCGCCCGGTTGGTCGAACTCGCCGCCACGCTCGGCGTCGCCGTCCGCGACTATGCCGCCCTCGACACCGAGGATTACGGCGCCGCGCTGGCCGATCTGTGGCTGGCCGCGCGCCGGGTGCAGAAACACCTGGACGGAGAAGCACTCCCCCCGGAGCACGTGGAAACCTTGATCGGCCGCTCCTGGACCAAAAAGGACCGCGCACCCGTGCAAGGCCTGGAATTGGTTGAGTACGCGTTTGTGCAGGAAGTAACACCGGACGATTTCGTAATACGTGAAAGCAGATTTCTCGATCTAGCCACCGGGACTCATTACAGCGAGAAACAAATTCTCCCGGCGTTCCTCGCCAAACGAACTGCCCCGAAGCGCAGCTATGAAGGCTTCCTGCTCGCTGGCGCAGGTGGTGGCCGTTATCCTGGCTTCGCCCCGCATCGGCTCGATCTAAGCGAGCCTGGCGCGTTGCAGTCTTTGGCGGACATCGGAGCGCGGACAGCCTTGTCCGCGCGAATCCGCGACCAGGCCCTGCCCGGAGTAGCCGGCGCATTAGCACGATTGACCGAGCACCGAAAGGACGTCTTTGCGCCGGACACCGTCCCCGTAGCCGTGCGCGTTGATTCACTCATGGCCGAAGGCGATCGCCTGCTGGCCCTGGACGAATCCGGCGACAGCCTGCTAATTGCGGGTGATCCTTCAGCGCAGATCGCGCTCACCAGCGCGCTGGCCGGAGCGCGCCTGCTCGTCATTCTCGGTGATCTACTGCTGCTTGGCGCGATTCCCGCGCTCCAGCCGCTGGCGCTCCTTGTCGAGCGGAATGGAACAGCCACCTTGGAAGCCCTCCCCGCCGTGAGCGCAGAAGTCCTGCTCGGCGCGCGCAAGCGCAAACAACCCACGCCCGGCCGACGCCCCCGTTGGATTGACACCGCCCGCCAACTCGGGATCGCTTCCGCCGCTATCGCCCTCGGGGAAGTGCGGGAAGAACTGGCAGATATCCTGAGCGAAGGCCTGAGCGCGCTCACGAGTCGGCGCGCTGATGGTCTTGTCGAACGCCTTCGCCAACTCAATCTGGTCAAACCAGCCGCCCTCCTCGCCGAAACCGCCCAACGCGCCGATCCTGCCGAGAAAATTGATGATATCGTGCGTCTCCTGCAGGTGTTGGGGATTGGCTTGAACCGCCTGGCCGCCAGCCGAAACATTGACCGCACCCGCCTCGTCCGCTCCCCGCTGCATCCCGCGATCATGGTCTTTCCACCCGAGGAGATTCTCAACCCGGAAGGCCTGCTCCAGGAACTCCACGCCAAGCGGCTTGTCGGCCATTGCCGCGCAATTGCCATTGACCGCGCCCTTCAGTCCTTCGACGAACCCACTCTGGCTCGGCTCGCACCCACACTCTTCGGTGATGGCAGCGTCTCGGGCCTGGTCGCCGAGCGGTTTGCAGCGCATCCCGGCATAGCGCTGGAATTAGCCGCCAACTTTCTGGACCAGGGCAAGGCCCGCTTCACCATGAAAGGATGGTCGGCCCCTGCCCGCGTCGCCCGCTACACGGCTGTTCAGATGTTGCAGCGAATGAGTTCCCCGGAAGCCCGGCACGCGCTCAAATCGGCCTCGAGAACCGTTTCACGTGATCCCGCCTTGCAGAGCCTCATCCACCGCGCCTTGCAGCCGGGCCAAATTGAGAAAGTGCCCGACGCAATCCTCGACGGGTTGAGAGCTGGAAATTGGGAGGCTCGCAATGAAGCGTTGGCTCGCGTGATCGAGCAGGGTTGCCTCGCGGCCCTGCCCCACGTGCGCCGAATCGTGGCCACCGATCCCAGCACTCAGGTGCGGTTTCGAGCGTGGTACGCACAAGCCACACTTCTGGATGTGGACACTGTCCCGCTCTGGATTGCGGCCCTGAAGAATCGAGCGGCAAACGACGATGCCGGTCGGGAGGCGCTGCACGCATTGGCGCACATCGGCGACAACCGCTGCATCGCCCCGCTGCTGGACGCCTTCGAGGAGGGCTACAAACCGACGCTCGTGGCAGAGGCCCTGCGCGCCTTTGGGCCTGCGATCGTGCCGCCGCTCATAGATCGCCTGGAGGCAAAGCCTGAACAGGTCGAGCGCAAAGTAACCGCCGATGTCGGCGCCGGCGTGGAATGGTCCGTCGTAAATGAAATGCTCGCGCAGCGGCTGGCCATTTTGCCACCGCAATCATTTGCCGCCTGTGCCGTGGTTTACCTGAAATTTTTCAGCAAAAACCCGGATCTACAAAAGGCAGTCGCGGCTTTGGTTCAGTCTCGCATTGACAACGCCGGCCTGGACGCCGTCCCCAGCGATCTCAAACGCGCCCTTACCCGCGCGCTCAAAACCAAGTGAACCTCCACCCGAACGGAGAGCGGACGGCCACGACCGCGCCAAGAATTATGCACACTAATTTATTAGTCCCGTTAGGGACGAAAGAAAATAGCCCACCGATTCATCGGTGGGATAGAGCCGCTTATGAGTATGAGTCCCGCAAGGGACGACAGAAATTTTCTGCCGTCCCTGACGGGACTTATAAGCGCGCGCATCGTTTCCCCACCGATAAATCGGTGGGCTATTATCTTTCGTCCCTGGCGGGACTATTGTCGGCGGCTTTCGATAGGCTCGATAGGCTTTAGGGTATTGCCGTGCGCTTGCTGCGAGGCTAATTTGACGATGTGCAAATCCTCATCCGGTTCCCGAATAGAGAAGCCGAGCAGCGGGCGTTGGGAAAGCTGATCCCACGCTGCTCGGGAAAAAGCCGAGCCTCGGGAGAAACAGCGGTACCAGCTCAAGCTCTGGGTTTTCTGGCCGAGAACGGAATCAAATTCACTGTCATTGGTCCTGCACCTTATGAGTTCGTTACGCCCTCGCGAGATTACGGTTCCTTTACTGCTCAACAACGGCAGTGCTGTGACAAGCCCTGACTTTGCGGTTTCTTCACCTTGAAAAGGATTAGCTCATTCTTTGCCCTCGTTTTCATGCTTGCAGCGTGCCGTCATTTGGAGCCTGAGAAGCGCTCTACAGAGGCGCAGATTCGCCAGTATATTGCAGGCCAGTGGACACTTTCCGAGTCGAGTGACGGTTTCTTTCTCAAGATCATTCTTGGAGAAAACGGAGAATGCGCTGTGGCTCGTCCTGATGGACGCCAGGAAAACTGGGGTGCTTGGGAATGCCAGGGTAGTATGCTGAAAGTGACCCGCTCGACTGGCAATTATGCTTCTGCCCTCGCGGCGGGATGGTTGGTCAACGAGTGGGACTGGTATCCTATCATTTACGTGGATGCGCACGAATTGATAATGGCCCCGGGTATCAGTGTCGCCGGAAGGCTAAAATTGACAAGACAATCTCCTGCACCGCAATGAACGTCAAACTTGCCTACGGCCAAGGCTATCTGCCGCTCGATCTGCCGGACGAGCGGACCACGGTGATCGCGCCATCTCACATTCCGGGCCTTCGCGACGAGCGAGCAGCGGTCATGACGGCTCTGGCAAAGCCGGTCGGCACACGGCCATTGCGTGAATGGATCAAGCCCGCCGACCGAGTCTGCATCGTCTTTACGGACATCACTCGTGCGACCCCCAACGAGCGGCTAATTCCGTGGTTATTGGATTACCTCGCCGGTGTACCACGCGAGAACGTCACGTTGCTGAACTCGCTGGGCACACATCGGCCCAACACTCCAGACGAGTTAGCGCGGATGCTCACCCCGGAAGTGGTGAAGAACTACGAGGTGGTGAACCATGAACCTGAAAATCCGAAGGAATTGGTGCAGTTTGGCGTGACTCGAACAGGTGTCCCCGCTCTGCTGAACAAGCGGTTCGTCCAGGCGGACGTCCGAATCGTTACTGGCTTCATCGAACCGCACTTGTTCGCCGGCTTCAGCGGGGGACCAAAAGGCATCATGCCAGGCATCGCGGGTCTCGAGACCGTGATTAGCAATCATGGCCATGCCAACCTGAACGATCCTAATGCGACGTTTGGCATTACCAAGGGCAATCCGATCTGGGAGGAGATGCGGGATATCGCGCTGCGACCCGGGCCGAGTTTCCTGCTGAATGTCTCGCTGAACGAAAAACGGCAAATTACGGGCGTGTTCGCCGGCGACCTGATAGCAGCCCACGAAGTTGGCTGCGAATTTGTGCGCAAATCTGCGATGCAGAAGTTCGATGCGCCCTTCGATCTCGTCGTGACCACGAACAGCGGCTATCCGCTCGATCAGAATCTTTACCAGGGCGTCAAAGGCATGAGGGCAGGGGCGCTGGTCGTAAAGAACGGCGGCACACTCATCCTGGCTTGTGAGTGCAGCGATGGGGTCCCTGCCGACAGCAGTTTTGATCAGCTCCTGCGCAGCGCTTCCAGTCCGGAAGAAATTCTTGCCAGGCTTGCGACGCCCGGCTTTCGCTTTCCCGAGCAATGGCAGGTTCAACTTCAGGCCCTCGTTCAGCGTCGTGCGAAAGTGCTTCTGTACAGCTCTCTTCCGCAGGAAGCTGTTAGGCGTACGCATCTCACTCCGTGCAACGACATCGGCAGGGCCGTGAACGATTTCCTCGATGCGCAATCAAACGGAGCGCGTATTGCGGTTCTGCCGCAGGGGCCGCTCACGATTCCGTATCTGGGGGAAGCCACCAAATGAGAGCATGGCATCGTAGCCTTTCCTTGTCCCGGAGGGACATCCCGAGAATAGCCCAACACTTCAGTGTTGGGTTAGGCGCCTGGTTGGGGGAAGTCCCGAAGGGACTCCTGAATAAATGCAAGCGCGCGGATAAAGCGCCGTTCAAGCGTCGCTACGCGACGCAGAAACCCACGCATGGTTACCGTGGGCTGAAGCCCACGGCTACTGTCATTTCATCGCTCCGCGATGAGGCGGCCAATCTCCGAAGGACTTTACCTGTCCTCCAGCTTCTTCGCTCCACTATTCTTGCCATCGTTTTGATGTATTGTTTATTTATGAGCGCCAGGGCCATCGCTTCAGAAGATCAGATTCTGGTTTATATCGGCACCTACACGGGTGAAAGAAGTCAGGGAATCTATGTGTCGCGGTTCGAACCAGCCACGGGCAAGCTCACGCCGCCCGAGCTCGCGGCCAAGACCACAAACCCCAGCTTTCTGGCAGTTCGTCCGAAGGGAGATTTCCTCTACGCAGTCGGCGAGCTAATCGAAGACGACAAACCAAAGGCCGGCGCGGTCGTTGCATACCGGATTGATCGAAAAACCGGCAAGCTCACGCTGCTGAACCGGAGATCATCCGGCGGCAAGGGCCCATGCCACGTGGCCGTGGACCAAACTGGCCAGTGTCTGCTGGTGGCAAATTACGGCAGTGGCACATTGGCTGCCTTGCCGATTCAACCAGACGGTAAACTCGGAATCCCGAGTGCCCTCATTCAGGACCAAGGCTCCAGCGTCAACCCGGAACGGCAGGAGGGACCGCATGCGCATTTTACAACCGTCAGCCCTGACAACCGATTCGCGCTTTGCTGCGACCTTGGCCTGGACAAGGTCCTGGTCTATCACCTCGATCCGGCCAAAGCCATGCTTTCTCCGAACGACCCGCCTTCGGTTTCCATCACGCCCGGCTCGGGGCCACGTCATATCGCCTTCCATCCGGACGGTCGTTTCGTCTGCCTGATCAACGAACTCAGTTCCACGTTAACGCTTCTGTCCTACGATCCGCAAAAAGGAGTCCTGAAGGAATTGCAGACCCTCTCGACGTTGCCGAACGACCCCAAAGTACCTAAGAGCGCATCCGAGATTCATTTTCATCCCAATGGCCGTTTCGTTTATGCCTCAAACCGAGGGCACGACAGCATCGCCATTTTTGGATTCGACGCGGAAAAGGGCAAACTAACGTTCATCGAACATCAGGAGAGTCGGGGGAAAATCCCTCGTTACTTCGGCATTGATCCAACTGGCCAATGGATGTTAATCGAGAATCAGGACTCAAACGACATCGTGGTGTTCCGGATAGACCCAAAGACTGGCCGGCTCAAATGCACTGAACAGCAAATCAGTGTTGGGCAGCCGGTGTGCGCCGTGTTTGTGCGGTAGCCTGTCCCTGACATCTCATTAACACCGTGGCTTTAGCCCGGTGGGGCGGCTGCAAGGGAGAGTGAGCCGTTTTAACGGCTTCTCGTGGGCGACGACAAATCGTTGAAAACGGTTTGTGGAGCCTCGCGTATGTCTCCACCGGGCTAAAGCCACGGTGTTAATGAGAGCGCCCTTTAGCTTACCAACCAGCTCAAAATCGCCTTCTGCGCGTGAAGCCGGTTTTCCGCCTGGTCAAAAATCGTCTGGGCATTGGCTTCGAAAGTCTCTTCATCAATTTCCTTGCCCCGATACGCCGGCAAGCAATGCATGACCAATGCATTTGATTTCGCCAGCTTAACAGTCCTGGCATTGATCTGATAACCCGTGAGTTGTTTGATGCGATCAGACGACTCTGCTTCCTTGCCCATCGAAACCCACACATCAGTGTACAGGACGTCGGCTCCGCTGGCGGCGGCTTTTATGTCCTCTGTGCAAACCACTTTTCCCCCGGAGCGTCCAAGCAACTCAGGCGCAGGCTGAAAAGCTTTCGGCGCGGCGATGCGTAACTCGAAACCCAACTTCGCCGCAGCAAAGATCCACGACGTTACGACATTGCACGCGCCGTCGCCAATAAACGTGACCACTTTCCCCTGAATCGGCCCGCGCTTTTCCTGGAACGTAAAGATGTCCGCCAGGATCTGGCATGGATGTTCCCCATCGGTCAGCGCATTTACCGTAGGAATGCCTGCGTAGCGCGCGAATTCCTCGACATCGCTCTGCTGAAAGGTCCGGAACACGGCGCCGTGAACCATTCGGCCAAGCACCCGCGCTGTATCTTTGATCGGTTCTCCGCGTCCCAGTTGGATCTCGGTCGCAGGCAAGAAAACCACTTGCCCGCCCAATTCACGAATGCCGACTTCAAAAGAAACCCGGGTGCGCGTCGAAGCTTTCGAGAAAACCATCGCCCAGATTTGGCCGGCCAATGGCCGCTTCGAGCGTGAGCCCCGCTGCTTTTTGATTTTCGGGGTATCCTTCAGGAGAGTCTTAAAGTCTGCTGCCGACAATTGTTCAATGCTTAAAAAATGTCTCATGATCAACCTCTGTTCCCGTCAGATTGCCTCTGCAAGTCTTGCCAGCACCTGCTCCAAAATGGCAAGTCCTTCATCGGCTTCGTTTTGGCGAAGATTGAGCGGCGGCAGAAAACGTATGATCTGTGTTCCGGCGGGGATTGCGAGCAGCCCGGCGCTGTGCAGCAAGTTAATCAAACGCGCGGCCTGGGTTTTGGTCGGATCGCCTGGCAAGTTGGGAATGTTCGGGGCCAATTCTATTCCGAGCATCAGGCCCAACCCACGGACGATGCTTACCAGGGAAGGGTATTCCTGGGCGAGGTGGCGCAGTCCGGCCTCAAGATAGCTGCCTACTCGTTGGGCATTGTCGGCCAGATCTTCACGCTCGATCACCTCAAGAATCTTCAGCGCCACTGCGCAGGCCAGAGGCGAGCCGCCGTACGTCGTTCCATGCGACCCTGCGCTCAACAGATCGGCATACGGTGCCCGCACCCAGAACGCGCCAATTGGAAATCCTCCGCCCAGGGACTTCGCCATGGAGATGCCATCTGGAGAAAAATTTGAATCCTCAAGAATCCGCTGATAGCTCTGGAATCTCCCTGTTCTGAAGTGCCCACACTGAACTTCGTCCATGAACAGCAACAGCTTCTTTTCATCACAAAACTGGCGGAGACCGAGTAGGTATTCTGGGGTTGCCGGCGTCACGCCGCCCTCACCCTGCACGCCTTCGATCATAATGGCCACAGTGGCAGGCGAGAGCGCCTCGCGCATTGCGGACAGGTCATTGTAGGGAACCTGGCGGAATCCCGCAACCATCGGTTCGAATCCCTTTTTGACCTTTTCCTGCCCCGTTGCCGCGATGCCTGCCAGGGTGCGACCATGGAATGAGTTAATAGTCGTAATGATCTCGAATCGGCCCTCGTCATGCCCGAACCTTCTGGCCAGCTTGAACAAGCCTTCATTCGCTTCGACGCCGCTGTTGCAGAAGAAACATTTTCCCGGTCCGATAAGTTCTACCAGCGCCTTTGCCAGCCTGCCCTGCGGCTCGTGATAGTAGAAATTCGAAGTGTGAATCAGCTTGGCCGCCTGTTCCACCAATGCCTCGATCATCGCCGGGTGTGCATGCCCAAGCGAACTTACCGCGATGCCACCGCCGAAATCCAAATACCGTCTGCCGACAACGTCATACACGTAGCTCCCGGAGCCGTGGCTCAGCACGAGATCGAAGCGTCCGTAACTGGGCACCACATGCCTCTGGAACAGCGCCTGAACTGCGCCAATGTCGTTGCGCACAATCGGCGGAGGCGACGGAACGATTTCTTTCATCCGAGCGAGTGTCGGGTGTCGAGGGACAAGTGTCGAGTGAAATGGTCAATCTCGGACCCCGGACGATAACGCCGAAGTCCTTTCCGGGCGGAGGCGTGCAACCTCTTCCAACTCGCAGAAATGGAATTCGGCGCTCCGTGAGTTGAATTTCCGCTCCTCTTTAATTATCATTATGCTCGGCTATGAGTACGCAGGAAATCTCAAATGCAGTGATGGAACTCCCCGAAAAGGAACGGCTGCAATTGGCGCGGCGCATAATCGCCAGTATTGTTGCCGAGCGTGAAGTCTCTGAAGAAATCGAAAAGGCTGTAGCTGGGATAGAGGACGTCGTGACGGGCAAAGTGCGAGGCTTAAGCGAGTCCGAGTTTCGGGATGCTCTCAGATGAGAGTCTCGTACCATCCCGATTTTCCAAGAGACATCAAACGCTTCGAGTCTCAGTCGGGAGATTTCTGATCGGCTCGCGGCGCGATTTCGGGCAGAGATCGATGGGTGCTTCTGCCGTTCGACTGCCGGAATGTAACTGGTTTGTATGCACTTCACATTCACCAAGCCTCCGGTTAGCTTCCTCCGTCATGGCATTCGATTCCTTTGGTGATTTTCTGTCCCGGCTTGAAGCGGCTGGTGAGTTGACTCGCCTTTCGCAGCCGATCGCCACCGAGTTGGAAATCACGGAAATTGCCAACCGGGAGATGAAAAAGCCCGGTGGTGGCAAAGCGCTGCTGATCGAAAAACCGACGGTGAACGGACAGATCTCTTCGTTCCCGCTCGCGATTAACACTTTGGGTTCGTTCCGGCGCATGGCGATGAGTCTGGGAGTGAACTCGATTGACGAACCAGCGGCCGAGTTGGCTTCGCTCATGAAAGCCAAACCGCCTGCCACGTTTGGCCAAGCGATCAAGCTGCTAGGCACCGCCCTCGAGCTGCGCCACGCCAAGCCCAAACTCGTGCGCACTGGCCCGTGCAGGGAAGTGATCCATAAATTCGACCCTCCTCCCACACGCACCGAGACTTGGCCCCCGGCGCCCAACTGGCGCGAGCCCTCGACCCTCGACCCCCGACCCCCGACCATCTCCGCTCTTCCCATCCAAAAATGCTGGCCTCTCGACGCTGGCCGCTTTCTCACCTTGCCCTGCGTGGTCACCAAAGATCCCGATACCGGCGAACGCAACGTCGGTCTCTACAGGATGCAGATCTATGATGAGCGGACCACCGGGATGCATTGGCAGTTGCAGAAAGTCGGCGCGCGGCATGGTCGGCGGTATTATGAATCGGGCACGCGCATGCCCGTTGCGGTTTTTCTTGGCGGGGACCCGGTGTTCACGTTTTGCGCCACAGCACCATTGCCTGACGGGGTTGATGAATTTCTTTTGGCGGGCTATTTGCGGAAGCGTTCAGTTGAATTGGTGAAGTGCGAAACAAACGATCTGGAAGTCCCGGCGGATGCGGACTTCGTGCTGGAGGGTTATGTGGATCCCAAGGAACCATTGCGTGAGGAAGGCCCGTTCGGCGATCATACGGGTTACTATTCGTTGCCCGAGCCTTATCCGGTGTTCCATCTCACGGCCATTACGCATCGGAAGGATGCAGTTTATCCGGCCACGATTGTTGGGCCGCCACCGATGGAAGACTTCTATATCGGCAGCGCTTCGGTGAAGCTATTTCTGCCGATTTTAAAAATGAACTTTCCCGAGTTGGTGGATCTCGCTCTGCCTGCGGAAGGGGTGTTTCATAACCTGGTTTTTGCGAGCATCAAAAAGACTTACCCGATGCAGGCGTTCAAGTTAATGCACGGGCTTTGGGGAATGGGCCAAATGATGTTCACCAAGTACGTGGTCGTAGTGGACGAGGATGTGGATGTCCACAACACCAGCGAAGTGCTGTTTCGTTTGTGCGCTAACACCGATCCGCAGCGTGATATTATTTTCACCAGGGGCCCAGCCGATGTGCTGGACCATGCCACGCCTGCGCTGGCGGCGGGGACCAAGATGGGGATTGATGCCACACACAAGCTGCCCGGCGAAGGACAGGTGCGCGACTGGCCGCCTTTGATCAGGATGGATGAGGCGATCAGCAATAAAATAGATGCTTTTATAAAATCGTTAAAAAGTTAAAACGTTAGAACGTTAAACGGTGATGCGGAGCGCATCTCAGATTTTCAAGCTGGCTTGGCTTGTAGCGCAGATTTCTAATCTGCTGTAGCGCAGTGCTTCCAGCCTGCGAGGCGGTCGTGCGGTCTGCCGATTGGAAATCGGCGATACAGCAGGTTGGAAACGTGCGCTATGGCTGGCGCGGAAAGTCAGCGCGCCGAGTTTTCGTTCGCGGTTGTATTGGAAATTTAATTTCGCATCAGTATAATAGGTTCACAAAAGATGGCTGCGCAATCCAAACACCAGGAATCCCCCAAACTTGGGGTAAAAGACTTTCTTGATTTTGTATATGATACCCAGGCTGAATGGTCAGTGCTGGCGGTGCAAGCGCCCATTGAGTCCGTAGCGGCCGAACTGGCCGAGATGCACGATGCGGCATCGTGGTTGCACGAGGTGCCTCGGCGCGAGGCCGGGGATGAGGACACCATGGGCTTTCCGCTAATCGCGATCGTCCAGGTGAAAGATAATCCCTGGACGGTTGTTTATCACGAACTCTGCACCGTGAGCGAGGCCGGGCTGAAAGTGGTAACAGAGGAGGCCGAGGCGCTCTCCTCGAAATTGGACACGAGAGCGATCTCGTTCGTCGGTGAGGACACATCGGGCGCGGTGGCTTATAAGCTGTTCGAGGGTGGCAAGATCGTTGAGGAGGCCGAGTGGGAAGACGGCGGCGAGTTCTTCACGTTTAAATCCAAAGTCCGCAAGCAACCTGATCTTGAGACGGTGGATGACGAGTTCACTGACGAAGTGTTCCGTGCGCAGGGTATCTACTTGCCCGTCTGTTACCCGCAGGCTGACGAGGAAGGCGCCTGGCTGATGGTTGATAAGATATCGGCCACATGTGTCGAGCGCGCTGATTTGCTGGACATGCGCGGTGAGGAAGAGGAGGAGTTGGAGGATGAGGAATAGTTAAATAAGTTAATTTAGTTAAATAAGTTAAATAGGTTCCGCGAAGCCGCCCGTCCGAAGTGTCAGACTGAAGGAGTTAATCCACACTGCCCTACATCGCTTATGAATCTTTTCGATCTCTCGAATGAAGTTGCGGTAGTAATTGGAGGGACGGGTGTGCTTGGGGGAGCTTTGGGCGAAGGATTGGCCGAGGCCGGCGCAAAGGTGGCCATTCTGGGACGAAATGCTGAGCGCGGGGAGGCGCGTGTGAAGGCGATCCAGAGTAAGGGAGGCAAGGCTGCCTTTTTTGGCGCAGATGCCATCGAGCGGGGCAGTCTGCGTGCTGCCCGGGAAGCGGTGGAAAAAACTTTCGGCCCGGCAACCGTGCTCGTGAATGCGGCGGGTGGCAATGACCCGAAAGTGACCGTGACCGCGGACAATCCCCTTGAAGAGATCGCTCTGCAGGATTGGCAGGCAAATTTCGATCTTAATCTCGCGGGCGGGGTTTTGTTGCCGTGCCAGGAATTCGCGCCGGCGATGGCCGCGCGCGGCAAAGGCAGCATCATTAATATCGGGAGTGTTTCGGCGCATGTTCCGCTTACAAGGGTTGCGGCGTATTCCGCCGCCAAAGCCGCGGTCCTTAACCTGACTCTTTTTCTCGCTCGCGAATTTGCATCCAAAGGTGTTCGCGTGAACGCGATTACCCCGGGTTTTTTTCCAGGCGAACAGAACCGCAGGCTGCTTTTCAATGAGGACGGCTCACCCACCGCGCGAGGCGAAGCCATTCTGACCCGTACACCTATGGGCCGGTTCGGCGAACCTCGCGAGTTGATCGGCGCCGCTGTTTTCCTGGCCAGCTCGGCGGCAAGCGGTTTCGTGACCGGCGCGGAATTGGTGGTGGATGGAGGGTATCTGGCGAAGAGCGTTTGACCTGTGAGAAATCTTCATTACATCGCCCAGGAACGTCAGCCCACGTTGGTGCTGGCGAGGAAAAGCGGCAGAGGACTGCCGCACTCCAAGACCTTGCGGAATTTCCACGGCTTTGGGTCTCGCGATAGCGTCTTGGAGTGCGCCAGTCCTCTGGCGCTTTGGCTTGAGCGACCGTTCCCTTAGGCCTGAATGTTCGCCGTACTCGCTGAGATTGCCGCAGACTAAAGTTCTCATGCCGCCGATAGCCGAATCTGAAGTTGCTTCGATCATCGCCCGCGCTTGCCCGGAGTCTTCGTACCGCGCAAAACGCGTCCTCTTGATCGTCCCGGATGGCACACGCACTGCGCCTATCGGGCTGATGTTTAAAACTCTCTATGAGCAGGTGGGTCGGTTAAGCGCCGCGTTCGATGTGCTGGTCGCGCTCGGGACGCATCAGCCGATGAATGAGGCAGCCATTTGTCAGCGCCTTGAGATTTCTGAATCCGAACGAAAAGACGTCTATCCGAGCGTTCGCTTCCTTAATCACGAATGGGACAACCCGGCCGCGCTGAAGCAGATCGGTACGCTTTCGGCGGCGACGGTTAGCGAGCTAACTAATGGCCTCTTTTCAATGGACGTGCCAGTCGAGATCAATCGCACGGTCTTCGATTACGATCAGGTTATCATTGTTGGCCCTGTGTTCCCACACGAGGTGGTTGGATTCTCAGGCGGGAATAAATATCTTTTCCCTGGCGTCGGAGGCCCACAGATCCTGAATTTCTTTCACTGGCTGGGCGCGGTCATTACCAATCCGCTCGTCATCGGGCGCAAGTGGACGCCGGTTCGGAAGGTGGTGGACACGGCAGGGGCAATGGTGAAGGTGGACAAACTCTGCTTCTGCTTGGTCGTGGATAGCGACAAGAACCTGGTCGGCCTGTTTGCGGGCACACCGGAGATTGCGTGGGACCAGGCGAGCGAGTTGTCTCGCCAAGTCCACATCACTTACAAAGAGAAACCATTTCATACGATCCTATCCTGTTCGCCGCCCATGTACGACGAACTTTGGACCGCCGGCAAGTGCATGTACAAACTCGAGCCGGTGCTGGCAGACAGCGGCGAATTGATCATCTACGCCCCGCATCTAAAAGAGGTTTGCGTGAGCCATGGCCGCCACCTCGAAACCATCGGTTATCATTGCCGGGACTATTTCCTCAAGCAATGGGATACCTTCAAAGACGTTCCCTGGGGTGTTCTGGCGCATTCGACCCACGTCCGCGGTGTCGGCACCTTTGAAAACGGTGTCGAGAAATGCCGCGCGCAGGTCACACTGGCGTCTCAGATTCCAGCGGACCGTTGCCGAAGCCTCAATCTCGGCTACCGAGACCCAAATAGCATCCGCATCGAGGATTTCGCCAGTCGCGAGGACGAAGGGGTTTTGCTAGTACCCAAAGCGGGAGAGATGCTGTTTCAACTAACCGAAATTTCATGGTTGGAGGGGGGTGGAGTACGTAAGTCATTGATTTGCAAGGCAGCAGCTTAAAAGG
>PSRM01000091.1 GCA_003176045.1 Verrucomicrobiota bacterium
CACCTTGCCTTCGACGAGCTCAGTATGCCGGCAAACTGGGCAGACCTCGCGCGCCTTGTCCAGGTCCTTTTCGCAGTGGAACACCTGCATCACTGAATCAAGGTCCTCCTGCCAGAACCGTGTGGAATCGCCCACTTTGCGATACGTTATCTTTCCCTCGCGCATCCAACGATAGAGCGTCGGTTCGCCAACATCCAGGTATTCAGCCGCCTCCCGAATCGAAAACCACTTTGGCTTTTGAGCCGTTGAATCATTCGTTTCCATAAATCAGAACCAGTCAGTTTTACGTATTAAGGCACATTCGCTATCTTTTGCAACTTTTTTGTTGCATATACCATAATATAGGAGTAAATGATAGTAAATGACAGCAATTATCTTTAACTCGCCACGGAATCGGAGGACGTTCTTATGGATGAAAACCTCTCTACTAATCGCTCGGAAACTCGAAACACGACCTGCGGCTTATCAGCATCTCGCTCTCGGATATCCACCGCCCGATTAGTTGCTGGGGTGATCGGTGCTCTGGTGCTGGCGGTGGGCGCCTATTCCATCCATGTCGCGGTCCATAAACCTGACGCACAGGAAACCATTCTGCTGGGACAAACCAAACTGGCTGCTGGCAGCCCGGCGAGCTTGCGCATCCTGGTGCGAAATCGGTTTTCTGGAAAACCGGTCAAAGGTGCGGAGGTTGTTCTGAGCCTGCGCAGCAAGGCAACCACCCTTAATCTTGGCACTTTTCATACGGACGCAACGGGGACTTTGGGGGAGTCGCTGGCGATCCCGGACATTCCACCAGGCCAATATGAATTGGTCATAAAATCCCGGTCCTGGCTCGGCAAGGATCACATCACAAGGAATGTGGAAATCCAGCATCCGGCCCGCGTGCTGCTGTCGTCCGACAAACCTATCTATCAACCGGGCCAGACGATTCACTTGCGCAGTCTGACCTTGAATGGACGCACCCAAAAACCCTTTGCCGGCGAAGCAGTCACGTTTGAAGTCAAAGATCCGAAGGGGAACAAAGTCTTCAAGGAAACTTGCGCGACGTCAAAGTTCGGGATTGCCTCAGCCGATTTTGTCTTGGCCTCCGAACTCAATCTGGGCCGCTACGAGATTTCTGCGACCGCTCGGGGCGGGGACAGCCTTGTCCCCTTTCAGTCGGTGGAAGCGGGGACAAGGCTGTCCCCGCCCCTTGCCGCCGAGCGCACCGTGGAAGTGAAGCGCTACGTGCTGCCGAAATTCAAAATCAATATTGCCACCGATCGTTCCTACTACCAGCCCGGCCAAACAGTTTCCGGCTCGGTCCAAGCCAATTACTTTTTTGGCCGGCCCGTGGGTGCTAGCACCGTCAAGCTGAGCGCAGCCACCCTCCAGGAAAAGCCGGTCACCATTATTGAACTGGAGGGCCGAACCGATGAGTCCGGGAAATACGCCTTTCAGTTTCGCCTCCCTGAGATGTTCGTCGGAATGCCGCAAAAAAACGAACAAGCCTTCCTGGATTTGAAGGCCGAACTGCGAGACACCGCGGGACACGTCGAGGAAGCTACTATGTCTTTGTCCGTTGCGCGGAGGGACCTGGAGATCACCGTCATCCCGGAGGCAGGCGCGATCGTGCAGGGAATCGAGAACATGTTTTATGTGCTCACGGCCTATCCGGACGGTCGCCCCGCTCCCTGCCGGGTTTCTCTCCATGGCAATGCCGTTCAAAGCGACGAGCAGGGGGTGAGCGAAATCACGCTCGGACCTTCCGAAACCCACCAGCAACTCTACATCCAGGCGATTGATCCCGCGGGCCGGAACGCGACCGTGACCTACAGCCCCGATACTGAGCGGCCAGCGCCTACATTCCTGCTCCGCACGGATAAAGCCGTATATCAGGCTGGCCAGAACGCGCAGATCACGATCCTCTCGCCCGAAAAGCAAAACACGGTTTTTATTGATGTCATCAAAGACGGCCAGACTATGCTGACCAGGTCCGTCCCGCTCGAAGATCACAAGGGCACGTATTCGCTCGCACTGCCTGCTTCCCTGGTCGGCGCCCTCAGGCTAAACGCGTATCTGATTACGCAAAATGGCGAAGACCGCGGTTGTTCGCGCCTCATTTACATCAATCCAGCTTCGGGTCTGCGGGTTGCCGGCACATTATCGAAACCAGTTTTTCGGCCCGGGGAAGTCGCCAAAATCGAATTTGCCGTCACCGACGCCGAAGGCCGGCCTGCTCCTGCCGCGCTGGGGATTGCCGCGGTGGACGAGAGCGTTTTCGGCCTGAGTGAAAACCGGCCGGGACTGCTGCAACAGTTCCTGGATGCCGAAGGCGAGTTGCTCAAGCCGCGCTATCAGATCAAGTCATTCGAATGTCCGGGCCAGTTCCTGACCTGGGATGAAAAGAACCAGCGTTTAGCGCAGGCCTATCTCGCCTCCTTCGACCAGCAGCCGGTCGGACCGAGTCTGGATGATCTGGTGAGCAATGGAGACATCCCAAAGCGTTTGATCGAACACGCGCGCGAGATGCGCGGAACGCCTGCCTACGAGAAATATCGCAAAGACCCACAATACGCCGACGCGATGCGCCTCCTGGAAGACGAGCGGGGGACCTACAGCCTCCGCGAGGCCACTGGACCGGCCAAGCTCCTGTCGGCGGAAAACCATCGCAAAGCCTATTTCACAAGCCTGAAGGAATATTTGGGAATCGGAGCAGTGGCAGCGTTGTTCCTGTCGCCGATATTTCTGCTGTTCTATAATGCGCGTCCGGGGGCGGGTATTCATCCAGATGCGCTGGCGCAAACCCAAACGGAGCGCTACGTCCAAGCAGCCGCCTCCACTTACAACTTGCTCAGCCTGCTCGTCTTCCTGCCTCTGGTGTATCCGTTCGGATTTCTGGTTTTGGGACATAGGGCGGGAGAAATGACGGGCTTGATATTGATCGGCTTTGAGGCCGTCGTCGTGGTGAGCACGCTGATTATGCAGTTGCTGCGCCTAACCAGGGTTCAGGGGGAGAATCTTCAGCCCGAGATAGCCTCGTTACGTGCGTTCACAGGAGCCTTCCTGTTCCAGTTTCTCATTTCGCGGGCGGGCATTGCATGGCTGTGCAGCCATCCCAGGGACGAAGGTTTTGCCGCGCTCTGGTTTCTCGGAAGCGCCATCTCGGCGCTCGTGGTCCTGGGAGCGTTGGGATCTCATGTGCGGCGCCAATTAATGGCCAAAGACATCCTGCCTCAACCCGTCGGCTCCAGAGTGATTGAAGTCCTGGTTGTCCTCTCCATCATGGCCATTCTGGCTGCAATGCTACTGCCAGCCCTCGCGAAGGCAAAGGCCCGAGCACAGAGCGTTTCGTTGCTCAACGATTTGAAGCAATTGGAGATGGCCAACCGGACGGCCGAGCAGGAGTCAAAGCCGAATACGCAGCTTTCTGGAACACCACGAGTCCGCCGCGATTTTCCTGAGACTTTGCTGTGGCGGCCTGAACTGATCACGGACGACCAGGGCCGGGCGAGTCTTGAGATTCCTCTAGCCGATTCCATCACCACCTGGCGCGCTTCTGTTGACGGCATAAGCGCGGCCGGCAAAATGGGCAGCGTTCAGGTGCCCATCCCCGTGTTCCAGGATTTTTTCGTGGACCTGGACCTGCCGGTTTCGATGACACTGCAGGACCAGGTGTCCGTTCCACTGACCTGCTACAATTATCTGAAAGCTTCCCAGGACGTTCGCATCACGGTGGCGTCTGCGAACTGGTTTGAGTCACCTACTCAGAACCTGAGTCTGCACCTTCAGCCCGACGAGGTCAAAAGCGTCAGTCTTCCCATCAAAGTCCTGCGCATCGGCAACCATTCGCTGCGGGTCACCGCTCAAGGGGCGAACGTCGCCGATGCCATCGAGCGAGAGATCCGCGTGCTGCCGACCGGCCAATGCATCGAACATACGCAAAACGGCGTGCTCAAAGAAAACTGGACCGATACCTTCGCTATTGCCCCCGAAAGAATTCCCGACTCGCAGAATCTCTGGGTGAAATTTTACCCATCGCGGTTCACTGAGATTGTCGAAGGGCTCGATTCCATTTTCCAGGCTCCTTACGGCTGCTTCGAGCAAACCTCTTCAACCACGTATCCGAACGTGCTGGTTTTGGATTACATGAAACGCATGGGACGGCTTACACCCGAAATCGAAGTCAGGGCGCGCAAATTCATCAATGCCGGTTACCAGCGGCTGCTCACCTTCGAGGTTGTCGGCGGCGGATTCGAGTGGTTTGGCCGGCCTCCAGCGAACATCTGCCTGACGGCCTATGGCATCCTGGAATTCACCGACATGGCCAGGGGCCATCCGGTGGATGAAGCGGTGACCGAGCGGGCGCGCAAATGGCTCTTTGCCCGGCAAAACCGCGATGGCTCCTGGGATGAAATCCACCGCGGTTGGACCTGGGCGGGACGGGGCTCGATGACCGCCTTTGTCGCCTGGGCACTGGCTGAATCCGGTGATCAATCTGCTAACCTTGATCGGGCGCTGAGCTATTTGCGCGCGCATCCCGAGGAACTGTCCAGCACCTATGCGAAAGCCCTCGCTGCAAACGCGTTCCTCGCGCGCGATTCGCGCGACGCCGATGGTCGCCAGTTGGCGAGCCAGTTGAAAGATGCGGCTGTCGCAGACCGCGAACAGTGCCTGCATTGGACCTCGGCCGGCTTTAGTGTGACCTGGTCGCGTGGAGAGGGCATGGACGTGGAAACCACTGCGTTGTCCGCCATGGCTTTGATCAAGGCAGGCATCTGGCCCCAATCCGTGAAGCAGGCGCTCACCTGGCTTTCAAACGAGAAATCCTCCTCGGGCAACTGGGGCTCGACCCAGGCGACCATTCTCGCCATGCGCGCGCTCCTGGCCGCCAGCACCGCGTCACTCGGCCAGGATTTCGATTCGGCTCTGACGCTCATCTTGAATGGCCAGACAGTAGAGACTTTTCATTTGAACAAACAAAACAGCGATGTGATGAAGCAGCTCAACTTGACCCGCTATCTTCGCACCGGAGCGAATCGCATCGAATTCCGTCAGAATCCCGCCGGAGAACTGCCCTTCCAGCTCACCGGCGCATACTGGGTGCCCGCCAATCACAATCCGGTCGCCGAACCGGCATCATCCGAGCCACTGCAGATTTCCATCCATTACGACCGCACGACATTGCCCGTGAATGACCAACTCAACTGCGCGGTCACGGTGAGCAACCACACCGATCAAGTGATTAACATGGCGATTGTCGATCTCGGTATTCCTCCCGGGTTCGATGTGGATACCACGGCCTTTGAAATTCTGCGGCAACAGGAGCGGATCGCGAAGTTCGAGCTGACCGGCAATCAGGTGATCTTGTATTTACGCGAGATTGCCAACCTGGCTCCCTTTCAGTTCGAGTATTCACTGCGAGCCAAATACCCGCTGCGCGTTCAGACTACCCCCAGCGCGGTGTATGAATATTACCAGCCGAAGAATCGCTCCCAGAGCAAGCCGCTGATCCTCCAAGTGCTTCGAAATTGAAGAATAGGCCTAAAACGAAAACTTCCCGTAAAACAGCAGGCCACTGAAATGCACGTCTGCGCTCCCAACGAAGTTCACTCCTGGATAGTCGGATTTGGTGCTTTCCCCCTCCACGTTGACGCCGGTGTATCCGTAGCCCAACCCCAGGCCGAAGTGTTTCCAGGGCCGATACTCCACGCCCAGGTTCAAATCGACCAATGAGCCCCGAAAATCGCTCACCTCAAGATACATCGCGTCGATGCCGGCGTTCACAAACAGCCTGGGGATCACCTGGAACTCTGTGTGCAACTCCAAGGCGGGCAGCGGGAAGGTTGAGTTGGCTCCTTCCACGTTTGACCGGCCGTTCATGGTGGTGATGTTCAGCCCGTACTTCAGTGGCACGGCATAAATGCCCAACCCGCCCGCAATGCGGAGGCGGTCGCTTTGAATAAATGCGTACGAATAACTGGCCTTGATGATGTCGAAGTTGAAAACTGTTTGCACCCGCGCCCCCACCGGGTACGTGGTCCCGTCAATCGTAAGTTCCCGCGAAAGGGTCACGTCCCCGTCGCGATGATATCCTGCGTAAGAGACATCAATTTCGTGCCGGAGGCTGCTGCCGGGGCGGATCATGGCATCAGCACGGAACACCGTCAGAGTTGACTCGAGGCCGAAGACATCTTCTCCGTTAATTTTCACGCCGGGGGCGTTGTTCATGCCAAACGAAAGGGTGCTGTTGAAGATGGCGACGAAGCCACCGACCCTGACGTCCCCCTTCTCCCACGGGAGGTATTGGCCTGGCTCGGCCGAAGACTCGGAATTATCGGCAGCATAGCCGCAGCCGCTGACTATCGCCAGAAATGAAACGACACCAAAGGCTCGGTGGTATAGCAACGATCTCATACAGTTGGTCAAGGTACTTTTGTCGGGCGCACCCACTCGGCACGCGTTGCCGCATAATACATATCCAACCAGGGCGCGCAACAAGAGTCGGCGATTCGGAGTTCCACGCTACGCGCGAGGCTTGACTGGCTGCGCGCACAAAACTACCTTGTCCGTCCAGTTGTGGTGGTCGTAGCTCAGCCCGGTTAGAGCCCCAGATTGTGGATCTGGCTGTCGCGGGTTCAAATCCCGTCGGCCACCCCA
>PSRM01000264.1 GCA_003176045.1 Verrucomicrobiota bacterium
ACACACGGTAACACAAACTACATATATATGAGAACAAAAGCAATCCTCTGTGCTGCCTCACTAGCAGCCGGCGCCCTCACCTCGATGGCGCAAGTGTATTCACAAAACATTGTCGGCTACGTCAATGTTGCTCAAGGCGCAAGCGGCGGGTACAACTATCTGTCCAACCCGCTCGATGCCAGCCCCAACAACGCGGCCACCAACGTGTTCCCCAATCCTGATCCTACGCAGGACTATTCGGGACCTTATGACGGCTCCCAACTCCAGGAATGGACCGGGGCTGGATTCAAAGTCTCCGTTTTCGACAGCGTCACAACCGATTCTACAACCGGTTTCACCACATTGGGCGGGGCGCAAACCGCGTGCCCGAATTTGCCTGGTGGCAAGGGCTTCCTGGTACTGAACTCATCTGGCCTCACGACAATTACGTTCGTCGGTCAGGTTCGAACAGGCACCAGCACGATGGTTCTCGCTGCGCCAGCTCCTTTGGTGTCCATCGGCTCTATGATCCCCGTTAGCGGTGATCTGATTGCCAACTTGGGTTTCGCGAACCCTGATCCGACTCAGGACTACAGCGGTCCGTTGGATGGCGCTCAGGTCCAAATGTTGAAGGTCGCCCCCAACGGTGCGGCGCTTGGATACAACGTTTACGTGTTTGACAGCGTGACGACTGATACCACCACCGGCTTTACGACTCTGGCCGGAGCCCAAGTGGCTGCCCCGCAGATTCCCTTGGCAGGCGGCTTCCTGATGGGTGGCCTGTCCTCGCCATACACATGGACCCAGACCCTCAATCCGTAAACACACACGACCAGCAACCAAACCAAAATACTTAGCAATCACAACAAAACAAACCACACACATATAACTATGAAAAAACTCCTCACACTAGTCGCCTTGCTCGGGGCAGCGTCCCTGTCCTTCGGGCAGGGGTACGTTGTCTTCTCCGTGACGGCAACGACGTTTAACCTCAAAACCAACAACAACGCCACCGCTCTTGGTAACGCAGCGGCTTACAACGGAGCGCCGTTGAGCACGACCCCGGGGCCTGGCGCTTCCTGGTACTATGAGTTGCTTGCAGCTCCTACAACGCAGACAACGATTGATGCCACGCTGAGCGGTTGGACTCCGGTCTTCACAGCCACGAATACTGCGACCGCTGGTCGTATGTTTGGTGCTAACAGCCCGGACGGCAACGCCGTGACCGTTAACGTCCTTGGGGCGTCCGGAACCTCGACGCTGAACTTCGCCGTCGTTGGCTGGTCAGCTAACCTCGGATCAGACTATAACGCTGTTGCTGCAGGCAAGCCGGCCAATCTTGTCGCCAACGGAGCCAACGGTAACACGGGCACCGCCTCGTGGGCACAGCTATCTGCGCCTGCGCCGGCTGGATGGACGCAGTCTAGCTTCAGTGGTACTGGTGGCTGGTACGGTATCTCCAGTCCGATGATCAACGTGCCGCTGGCTCCTGCTGGTGGGCCTTACAACGACGTCTGGAACGTTGCCTACGTTAGCAGTGGTTTCCAGATGAACTTTTACACGCCGGTTCCTGAGCCTGCCACCTTCGCGCTGGCTGGTTTGGGCGCTGCCGCCATGTTGATCTTCCGTCGCCGGAAGTAATCAGTTCATAGTACTTTAAGTGGTTTGCACAGAGGCCGCCCGCAAGGGCGGCCTCTTTTTGGTTAATGGAGATTTCGAACCCTCTGGAATTATCATGAAAAAGACTATTATTCTTGCTGGCCTTTCTCTCTTCGGAACCCTTCTCCCTGCCTTGGCGGACAGTTACGTTACCTTTGCCGCCACCACACAAGTCATTAAAACCAATTCGATTTCGGCGACTGGCAATGTGGCAGCATACAACGGCTCGCCATTCAGCACCACGCCAGGCCCTGGCGTCTCCTGGTATTTCGAACTACTCGTGGCACCCACGAATCAGACTACCATTGACGCGTCCCTCGCAGGCTGGACGGCCGTTGCTGAGGGCACCAACATCAGCATCGCTGGCCGGATGTTGGGCGCCAACAGCCCCGATGGGCAAGCCGTACTGGTTCCAGGTTACGCTCCGAATACATTTGCGAACTTCGCTGTGGTAGGCTGGTCCGCGAATCTCGGATCGGATTGGAACTCAGTTTTCGCTGGAAGACCGCTGAATCTTGCGACCGGTGTCGGGACGCACGGCCTGGCATCGTGGCCTAACACGTCCGCTCCGGCTCCCGCCGGATGGGATCCAACTTATGCGTCCAAGCTTGATGTCTTTAGCGTTGGCTCTGGAGGCTGGTACGGCATTTCGAACGTCGGAGAAGCTGTTCCGACCGCGCCGGTTGGAGGACCTTACACCGACATATGGAATGTCGTATGGGTTTCCGGCCTGAACATGAACTACTATCAAGTTCCCGAGCCCGCTTCATTCGCCGTTCTTGCTCTTGGCGTGTCAACTTTCTGGATTTTCCGCCGAGCAAATACATTGCAGCGTTCTACGAAAGAATTATGAAAAAAACAGTCGCTTTCCCTACCCTGCTGCTCGCAGCAGCAACATTAGCCTCCGCCCAGAATGGCTATGTGGGTTTCTTCGCAACCACACAGGTCATAAGAACAAATTCTGTGTCAGCCGCGGGCTATGCGGCGGCATACAACGGCGCCCCCGGAAGTTCCGTACCCGGTGTTTCGTGGTACTACGAACTTCTTGTAGCTCCAACAAACCAAACGACCATTAACGGGACCCTTTCTGGCTGGACTGCCGTATTTGAAGGAACCAACACCCCGGTAGCAGGTCGTATGTTTGGCGCCAATAGCCCTGATGGCCAAGGCGTCCTGGTCCCTGGGTACAACTCTACGGCCACCGCAAATTTTGCAGTGGTAGGGTGGTCATCTAACTTGGGATCAGACTGGAATTCCGTCTTCGCCGGCAGGCCCCTCAGCCTTGTCAGTAGCATCGGTACGCATGGCCAAGCCTCCTGGTCCAATACCAGCGCCCCTGCCCCGTCGGGCTGGGACGCAACTTACGCTTCAAAACTTGATGTGTTTAACCTTGGACCTGGCGGTTGGTACGGCATTTCGAGTATTGCAACCATTCCGCTTGCAGCGAGCGCAGGCCCATACAACCAGGTCTTCGAAAATAATGCAATCACGAGTTTAAACTTGAACTACTACGCGGTCCCCGAACCTGCTTCAGTCGTTCTGCTGGGCCTCGGCGCAGCCTCACTCCTCATCCTGCGCCGCCGCGCTCATTTGCTTTGGGCAACTCCGCATGGAGGCCTCTGCTAAGATCCACGCCTATCTGAAATCAAAACCAATATGAAAAAACTCTTACTGTCGATTTGCCTCTTGGCTGGGCTAACCTCGCCGGGCTTTGCTCAGAGCGGCTATGTCCTTTTTGCGGCCACAACCCAAGTAATAAAAACAAACGCTCTGTTAACCGCTGGGTATGCGGCGGCCTATAACGGCTCTCCTATCAGTACAGCTCCAGGGCCCGGTGTATCCTGGTACTACGAGCTGTTGGTCGCTCCTACAAGTCAGACGACGATTGACTCAAGTTTGTCGGGTTGGGCAGCCATTTGCGAAGGCACCAATATATCCATAGCAGGTCGTATGTTCGGCACGGACAGTCCTGATGGGCAGGCTGCCCTTGTTCCTGGCTACACCTCTACCGCTACCGCGAATTTTGCTGTGGTGGCGTGGTCATCCAACCTCGGCTCAGACTGGAATTCAGTTTTCGCAGGCAGACCCACTAGCCTTGTGAGTGGAGTTGGAACATACGGTCATGCTTCGTGGGGGAATACGACGGCTCCAGCTCCTGCGGGATGGGATCCGAACTATGCTTCAAAGCTCGACGCGTTTAACGCCGGCCCGGGTGCCTGGTATGGGATTTCTGCGGTCGCGACGCTTGCCCTGGCCCCAAACGGCGGTCCATACAACTTCGTATTCGGCACAGAGAACGGCGGTCTCTCAGGCCTCAGCATGAACTACTACGCCGTCCCCGAACCCGCTTCACTTGCTTTGCTGGGCCTGGGCGCTGCCTCGCTTCTCCTCCCGCGCCGCCGCAAGTAGCCGGCCAAAGGTGGAGATGGTATCTGCAAGGGCGCAGGAGCAAGTGATCACGGGACATTGGTTCTAGAGAAAGCGCCCTTACCACTTGATCAGGTCGGCAATCCGAGGCTTGTGCGCACTTCTTTTCTTGCGAGGCGGCAATCTGCGACTGCTTGCTTGGCATCCGATTTGGTGGCGCTTGTGCCAGGGTAGCGGACAGCTACCGCATACGTGTTGAGTCGGTTCAATTGTGGGGCCATGGCGGCCCAGAGTGGCTCTGCACCGAGGGCAAGATTGAGCAACAGCGGCAGGCTATGGGTTTTGCTGAAGGGGATTCCCGCTTCCTGCAAACGGGCTTTCAAGTACTTTTCAGCGCACTGTTGAGCATGGAAGCATGCGGCGTTATAGCTCGGATGCTTTCGGGCGCGGTATTCGCGCTGGGCGACGTGGAAGTCCTCTTCGGCTTTGTCCACCACCCACTCTTGCGTCACTGGACTCATGAAGGGTTTCTCCTTTCTCTGTAGCCTCCTTGATAAAAAAGTCATTCAAGGCCAGGCGCTGGCTCACTTCATCCGGAGTTCTAACCAGAACATCAACCGGGAACCGCGGCTCGATGCTGCCTGAGATTTTGATGGCCTGGTCAATGGCTCTGCCTGTAACCGGCATGATGATCAAGAGGTCAACGTCCGAATCGCCGGTAGGACGGCCGTAGGCGTAGGAGCCGAACAAAATAATTTTGTCCGGCCGAAACTCGCGGGCTATCTTTTGGCACAGACGCCGGATTTCTCTTTCGTCACCATGCCTCTGAGCATCCGCCGGGCCGTTCCGAAAAGCAAGATTAGTCTGGTTTACAGGTTAGTCTGGTTTACCCGAAATCGCCTTGCTGGGGAATCCCAGGAGAATCCATCACGGGGCTCAGCATGAACTACTACGCTCCTCATCACGCGCCACCGAAAGTAGTCGCCCAGGGTTAGTTAGAGATGGAAGCTGGTAGAGGGGGGATGGAAAGGCGGAGAACCCAGTGATCAGGGGCAGTGGTTTCAGATAAACGACACACACACTGGAATCCTCTGGCAGTGGGCAGCGCAAGCTGGTCCCTGTCGCTGCGCACGCCCAGCCATCGAGAGCTGCGTTCACCTCAAAATGATATGAGGTTCAATCCGATCGCCTGAGCGAGTTGCCTTTGCCGCGTGTCGCCAGTCATGAACTCGGCCGCACCCACAACCGCAGCCGCAGCGCAATGCAGAATATCGATTGACCGGCAGCCGAGTCGGCTAGTGTGGTTCTGTGAAAGTTTAACCGCTTCAGCCAAAATCTCCTCCCAGTTTTCTGCCGGGGCGACCAGCACGCCGGATAACAGATCGGTTTGAATCAGGCCATTCGCCGCGGCGATCTGCGACGGAGTAGCGCCTTTGAGGAAAACTTTGAGTTGAAGAGCGTTCTGAAATTCGAGTTCATGCAACTGTGTGTAGCAAATCGTTTTTCCCGCAACAAGGCCTGCCACTCTCGCGCTGTCAGGCTCCGGGTAGTAAAGCTTAACCAGGCAGCTCGTGTCCAGGTAGGTCACGGCTTGCTTCCGCGGCCCTCGGCCACCAACTCGCTTAACGGCTTACCCTGCGGGTCTTTGCCCCAGATATTTTCGGCGCGGCGCAGAAAGTCGGGGCTGGCCTGCTTGGACGGAACAACCTTGGCGATGACCTTGCTTTCCTCGGTCAATTCCACCTCTTCCCCTGCCGCCAGCCAGCGCAGGATTTCGGGCCATTGTTTAGGTACTTGCAGGACGCTGGCACTTTTCACGCAGCAAAACATGCCGTGCCCCGAAGCATCAGGCAAGGGTTTAATTTACTGCAGTTCGTTACAGCATGCCGTCCCCGAACCCGCTTCACTCGCTCTGCTGGGCTTGGGGCACCGCCTCGCTCCTCCTCCTGCACCGCCGAAAGTAGCCGGCCAGAGGTGGAGATGGGAGATGGGAGTTGGTAGATGGGAGTTGGAATGGCGTGTCGGGTTCAGACCAACTTACTTATTATTTCGTAGCACTGAGGCCGCCCTTCGAGGCGGCCTCTATTTTGCGACAATCAGCCCAACGCAAGCCAGAGCTTGAGGGCGGCTTCCACTTTGGCAATTGTGGCACTGCCTCCACGGTTCCGAGGCGCCGCTCGAGTTTCGCCGTTGGTACGCTGCCAATGCCTTGAACGTCGAACGCCCCGGTCTCAAGGCCTTTCATTTGGTGTGCGATCTCGAATCTTGTGCTGCGAAGGCTCAATGTGCGCGGGATGTAAGTAACAACCGCCCGCTCGTGCTCGAGAAAGTTGATGCTCAGGATGAGACAGGGACGGGACTTCTGGGCCATTCCCGAGTCAATTACCCACAGCTCCCCGCGGGCGGCTTTTTGCATGAGGCTTCCTCCTGGTCGTACATCGCGAATATCTCTGCCGAGGCCTGAATCATCTGCTGGTATTCGATCAGCCAGGCCGTAAGTTGTGTCACTTCCCGGGGCTGAAGACGTTCGATGGCTGACTCAATTTCTGCAACCGTGCTCATGCGAAGCAAAATAATCCTTTGCCAAGCTCCAAGCAAGCGCCACCTGTGTGGCAAACTCAGATAGGCAAGCGAATGGGGACAAGCGAATGATTTTAAAGAACAGATTTCCTCTTATTCGCCTGTCCCGATTCGCGTGTCATGGGAAGATTTTTCTGTCTTTAATTTTTCTGTCAGGCTGCCTTTCTTTCTGAACTGGTAGTTCACGAGCGGGATGGCGGAGCTTCATTGAGCGCAGTTTCCATGTCCACCAACCGGCCGTCCTCAGCGTCCTCGATCCCGCGCCATACGTCTTCGGGGACATCAGGGTTCTCCAGTCGGCGCAGGAGTCGCTCAACCGTTTTTCCCGCTTGCGGACAAAGACCTGGGAAGGTTTCCTTGAACACTTGCGCCCGTTGATGAGGCGGTAAAGCCTTAAGCTCCTCAATGATTTGCTCAGCGCTCATGCAAATTCAAAATGCTCCAGCCACGCTTCTGAGTCAAGGCCACGCAAATTGTGTTCAGTGCTCTCCTGGGCTGATTTGGTACGGCAATTTCGACTCTCCCGCTGCGTTTGTAGGAGGCCCCATGCAATCGGGTCTTCCAATTGAACTCCATCACTACTACGCCGTCCCCGACAAACCCGCTTCAGTCACTCGGCTGTTCCTGGGCGCTGCCTCGCTCTTTCTACGCCGCCGAAAGTAGCCGGCTAGAGGTGGAGATGGAAGCTGGTAGATGGGGAAGGGCGGAGGAGCCAGTGATAAGAGTCAGTGGTGCTAACGATGCCTGGCCTCAGACCTGTAGGGCAGGGCTTTCCAGCCTGCCGGTTCACGGCGCTTTTCAGCGCCGTGGAACAAAACTTGATCTGCTTACCAGGGGGACATCAAGTGTTGTTTTCTATTTAGGTTTCCTGTAGATTTTAGGGTATGAGCGTTAAGCGCGAGGATATTCGAGGTTTAGTCAACCTCAGCCCGTTCAAACCTTTTCGCCTTCACCTGGCCGACGGCAAGGATCTCCACGTTCCGCATCCGGATTTCGCGCTAATGACTGCCAGTTACCTTGTGGTTGCGAATGAATTGCCTGGGGGCGTTCCAGGCGACGTCAACCTGGTGCCCTACGAACACATTGTGCGCATCAAGATGCTGCCCCGAAGAGCACGCAAGGCGGCGTAACGCGCCAAGGCCGGTTAATGGCCTCCGAGACATTCGCTTGTCCCCATTCGTTTGCGCTTTGGCCGTTCCCGGTAAATCATTTTGCCCTTCATCATTTTGCCTTTTTGGACTTTTAGTTAGGGTTGGTAATGAGCTGTAAGCGGCCGAGGTAACCAGGCTCTGATTTTCCTTCGTCTTCTGTCTGTCCTCGATCATCCGCCAGGCCGTTCCTGTGCCTTTGCGCGTTAAAGTCTCAACCTCGTTCGCGTTCCGAAAAATTCCTCTGTCATTTGCTGCTCGGCCTGATACACTTTTCTCAAGGTAGTTGTGTTATGCGCCAGAAGCAGCCATGAATCCCAATGCTACCATTGACGAGATCCTGAATTTCAAGGGCTCGGCCGTCTGGTCCATCGCCCCGAACGCCACAGTGCTTTCGGCGCTCAAGCTGATGGCGGAGAAAAATGTCGGGGCGCTTGTGGTCATTGAAGGCGAGAAGCTGGTTGGCATTCTCACTGAGCGCGATTACGCGCGAAAAGTTGTTCTCAAAGGGCTGGCCTCCAAGGACACTCCCGTCAAAGCGATCCTTTCAGACGTGGTCATTCACGTCCCTCCCACGCACAGCGTCGAAGACTGCATGCGCTTAATGACGGAGCATCGCGTCCGGCATTTGCCTGTGGTCGAGGCCGGCAAGATTCTCGGCATCATTTCCATCGGCGACCTCGTAAACTGGATCATTTCCGCCCAGAACTCCACGATCCACCAGTTGCAGACGTATATAACTGGTTATCCGGGGTGATCCTGCCTCAATTAACTTAGTTAAGTTAGTGGGCGTGGGGATAAATGCTGTGACGTAGGGCAGCCTTTCCAGGCTGCCGGTGAGCCGGGCTTTTCAGCCCGGCGTCCATCGGGCGGCTGGA
>PSRM01000283.1 GCA_003176045.1 Verrucomicrobiota bacterium
GACGCTCCAACAGTTCCTGATCTCAACGCCAGTGGATCGAGGTTGATTAGATATTGGCCGTCGCCGGAATGATAACCACTAAAACTGCCGCGGAAGAAATTGTACTCGTTGGTAAAATACAGCGATGCTCCAACAGTTCCTGATCTCAACGCCAGTGGATCCAGGTTGGTCAGATATTGGCCGTCGCCGGAATGATAGCCGTTAAAACTGCCGTGGAAGAAATTGTACTCGTTGGTAAAATACAGCGACGCTCCAACAGTTCCTGATCTCAACGACAGTGGATCGAGGTTGATCAGATATTGGCCGTCGCCGGAATAGAAGCCGTTGAAGTAGCCTTGCAACGAGACGCCCGCGGCGTTGTTGGTCAGAATACCGGCGGGCAATTGTGCCAGCGGCACCGTGCCGGACAATTGTGCGGCGGGCAGACTGCCCAGCAGATTGCTGGCGCTGTTGGCCATGATGGCGTAAGGAACCGTAAAGACGGGCTGGCGCGGTGACAGCGTCACGAAACCCGTGCCGCCATTGGTTTGAGCGGCGATTTCAAGCCAGCGCGCACTTCCGTCGAACGTCCCGCCAAGGTCCAGAACCACAGTGTAGGCGCCGTTATGCACTACGGTGGCTGCCTGTGTTTCGGGGCCGGCGATGGCGGAGCCGCCCGTACTGGTGCCATACAGTGTGAACATCAGATCGTAAGTGCCATTGGCAGGGCCATTGCCATCGCTCAATTGCCCGGCATAAATGAATGCCGTGCCTTGGGCATGGGCAGTGGGCGATAGTGCCATGCTGGTGGCGATCGTCGCTACGATTAACAGCAATCTCACGTTACGGTACTTCATTGAATTTCCTTTCATTTGTTGCTTCAGCCACAAAGCCTTAATGAAACAACTTGGCGGGTCATTCTTGTGGCCGGGTGACAAGAACAGCAGGTAGCGTTCCAGCATCCGTGGGGAAACGGTCATTGTCCCTCTGAGCAAACTCGCCTCAGTCTGCTCCTTTGCGTTCTTTGCGCCCTGATACGGTTTCTTGTGCAAGCTGCTGGCACGGAGAGGTCTGGAGACAAAGAGATACCGCACACCCCGCAGCGAGGCAGGCCGGGACGAGCAATGTCCCGAATTGTGGCATCTTCGAGGAAGCGCACCAGCATTTCAACGAGAAGGAATTGGCGGACCTTACGCTTGCAGTGGTGGCCATAAACGGTTGGAACCGGCTCAGCATCGCTTTGCGGAACACCCCCGGATCGTATCACGCAGCCGACTGGGAAAAATTCCTGAAGGCCGCCTGATTGATCGCAGACCACTGACCACTGACTACTGACTACTGACTGCCTCGATACCGGGCTTTTTTTCGCGGCGCCAAATGCGCCAATAAGCCGCCAGCCGATTACAGAAAGCCGAAGGCTTCTCGGCATAAAAACGCGAACCCAGCGCCAGTGCCGCGACGCGCAATTCGTGTTGGCGTTCATCGATTAAGCCTTTGAGAGTTTCCAACTCCCTCGCGCTCGCATCGCTCGTGGGTTGCTTGTCACCGAGCGCTTGCTGCATCACGGCCAGATCATGATCGTCGCCGAGACATTCGCCCAGTTCCTCCAACTCGTGCGCCAGCGCCTCCATTTGCTCCGGCCAAAGCCGTCGCAGCAACGTCACCTGATACCAAAGGTCCTTTGCCCTTTTGCGCCACTGATGGAAATTTTCCGGCGCGGCATCTCTCTGCGCAACTCGAAAAGCATGCTGGCCCTCGGCATAGGCGCGCTTCACGCCCGGGGCCAGGGTGCTCCAGCCGTTTCCGCCGACCTTCAAACGATCGGACTTTTTCTCGACATCTCGCAGGATCCGAACGACGCGCCCTATGCTCTTCTTATTTGCGAAGCGCCGCATTTCTTTATCCAGATCATTGTGGAGGTCCGACCGGACGTGGCGCAACGCTCCTGGCGCGAGTTGTCCTTTGAAATGCTGCGCCAGATTCTTCAGTGTTCTGGCCTTCACGTAAGCATCGCGTGGCGGAGCGAGGTGTCCTGCCGCTTCCTGCAACCGGGTGGTGATGCGGCGGCAGCGCCTCTTCGGAATTTCTCCTCTGACCAGCCGGAGCACAGCGCGCATCTTCTTGATGTCCTTGCGAGCGCAATGAATTGCTTCAGCGCGGTCGCAACTCTTCAGACATTCCAGCGCGTGCTCGATTCGGTTACGCCCGAGGCGGCGGGTCGCCTTGGCTACCGATTCTTTTTTCTTGAAACAAAAGGCCATGATTTACCTCCGTATCCGGTGCAAGCCACCGCGGCGAGCGAGTTGTTCGTTCGCATATTTCCTTTTGCCTGTAATCTCACGCCCAAGCCAGTCTGGCGGCTGAAACTGACTGCTCTCACGCGTCGAACCAAACTCGACATCAGCCGTAATCAGTCCGCGATGCGGCCCGCCGTAAACGTCCACCTCAATCGTTTTGCTGCCACAAGGAATCTCGTAGCGCCGCTTGGAAACGTGTGCCATGCCAGTGAACGGCCACAAGGCGCGAAACTTTGGTTTTGAAATTTGGATTTCCTCCTCCAGTCGCCGCCGCCCGCGTCCGCCTTTGAGCGTGATGAAGTGCTCAGAATCTTTATGCCTCAGCCGAATTTCCAAATCTTTGCGGGCAACCGGGAAATAGCCCTGAACGATTTGCGAACAAGGCCGGCGTTTCCACCCCGCCGGCAGTCGTTTCACCAGAAACTTTCTCTCAATTTCCAAATGCCGCCCCATAAACCAAATCGCTGGCGCGATAGAGCTAATCAAAGAGGATTTTCGCCTTCGCAACCATCCACTGCTCCTTGCCTTTTTCCCTGCGGGGTGTGCCAGCCGTTCTCCAATATCTTCAGTACACTAAATGATAAATTATGAGTGTCAAACTGACTAAGCGCTGGGCGGACGTGTGCTCGGACGCTTAGCTTCTGCTCGCGCCACGCGCTCGTACCGGGCCTTCAACGCTCGCTCAATGACTTCGACCGGAAAACCTGACCGCTTGCTGTGTTCCCTAAGCAAAGCCTGTAAGATAAAACCCAACTGTTCGGATCGGTCGGCTGGCGACTCATGGAACTCTCTGTAAGCTCTAAGCAGGGCTTGGAGTTCCGGGTTCATCAGGGAATATTTGGTTCAGGACTGCATCCGCCTCCTTCTGAGACATTGGATTGTGAATCAACTCCCGTGAGTCCTCAAGCTGCCACAAGCGCCCGCGTATCGTGCTCAACTTGTCGGGCATGGCATGGGCAGCCACGGAATACACGTGAAGCGTCAGTCCGAGCATTAGATCAAGCTCTTTGCTGTGTTCAGCTAATTCCTCTGGGGTAGGGGCGCGCAAAATGAAATTCCGTTGCTGCCAAGCCATGAACTCGTTCGAATGACGAAGCCAAAACGCAAACAGGTCCGCCGCGGATAACGGTCGCGGGGATTCTTTCTCAAGCACTGGAGCACTCATTACTAATAAATCATGGCCCATGGCCGGGTTAATGGCAAGAGCCGGTCGCGCCTGCGATTCAGAGGAAACCTCATGCGAAGCACGCAAAGGACGGAAAGGACCGGAGTGAGACGGCTTTGCTGAGGGAGGTTTGTTTGTTCGCCATTCTTCATAACCCGCGAAATACGCTAAAGCGGAACTTCACTGAACTGATAAGCTCCGGAGCCGACCACGCATTTGATGGCAGAATCCTCCTCAGAGACGGTGAGCACGCCGGGGTCTTCGCTCTGGGGCGCTGGCGGCCACAGGCGTTTCCCGGATTCCATGAGAGCGAAACCGGCCTTCGAGAACCGGGGAATGTAAATGGAGGCGCGTGTGTTTGGTGGAACGACGACTGAAAGGGAAAACCGTTCGTTGGCGCCTTTCTCCCAACGCGTTGTAATCAGGCCCTTCACGGTGGGGACCGCCCCTTCGGCAAACGTCAGGCCGCCGATTTCCGGCCGGACATCGAACGTGGCAAAGCCGCCGCTGGTGGGCTGAATCCCCAATATGTATTTCTGGAAGAGATATCCCGGATAGGCAGTCCAGGCGTGGTTCGCTTCACCCTGACCAAAACCTTCCCAATTCGCTTTGTTTGCCTGGAGCATGGGGCGGTAGCGGGCCAGGTCGCGCACGACATAATCGCCTCCGCCGGCATTCAAGAGTCCACTGTAAAATGCATCGCCTCCGTAACCGCCGAGATTCGGTTTTCCCGCGCGCAGAATAGCGGCAAGAACTTTGGCTTTTGCCTCCGCCGGCACCAGATCAAAGCGCAGGGCCCACGCCGAAGCCAGGGGAAACATTTCCTGCCGATCGGTCCGGGCCAGATAAAACTCCCCGTTGAACAGATTGGAATTGATGCCGGCTTTGACTTCCTCGGCTTGCCGCAAATACAGGGCGCTTCGGTTCGCTTCACCCAGGACGGAAAATACACGGGATGCGATACGCAGGTTCTCGTAGTACTGGCAGGCGGTAGCGGTGTTATAGCCGCCGTTGGGAGTGTTGCCGCCGGCATATTCGGAAATGCGCCACCCCGGAGGGTCAATCAGTTTGGTGGCCGGGTCCTGAAACCTCTTAACCCAATTCAGGAAAGCTTCCAGACGCGGCGACATCGCTCGCAGCAGAGTGCTGTCGCCCGAGAACAAGTATTGCTGCCAGAGCAGCATCGGCCAGTACATGGACCACTCCGGAATGCAGCGCGAGCGTTGCGCCGGGCAGCAGGCCGGAAAATTTCCGTTGGGAAGCTGTTCGACCGCGTAGTTCCACACCACCTGGTCCAGCATCATCGTGTGGGCATGATTGTAAATTAGAACATTGCCAATGTTCCAACAGTCGGCCGTCCACTCCGATTGTTCCCGGTTGGCATCCACGCTGATAAAACCTTGCTGCACGTTTTGCCGGGCCGATCGTTCGCACATTTCATAAACGGAATTGAGCAACTCGCTCGAACAGTGAAATCGTCCGGCGACCTCGGCGTCGCAATAAGCCCAGACGCCGCTCACGTCCGAAGCTTTCAACTCCCCCGCGTAACCCGTGATTTTAATTAGCTGGAACGAGGTATGGCGTCCGATGTCCGGTTTCCAGGTCTCGGTTCCACCGTGGCAGATATATTGGTCCCAACCGGCGGGCTTTCGTTCGTCCGGCGTTTGAAAGTATTGCACCCGGACGGCGTCGCCCGGGTAATTGGCGCGCATCGTGAGTTTGGGCCAGCCATCAATGCAGCGCCCGAAATTCACCTCCCACGTCCCGTTGGTTGAGGCGATATCAATTGGCTTCAGCTCAGCCTGCTCGTTTTCCGCCGGGGCCATTTGCGCAAACCAATGATAATCGGACCGGTCCACGACGGTCGCGGAGGCCCACCCTGAATCGTCGAAACCGACGCCCTGCCAACCCGCGGGCTCAAGCCGGGAATCAAATTGGATGGCCGCGCGATTGCCCGCTCCGCCCGCCCCGCCGAAAGGCGTAAAGGTCGTGTGATAATCGGTTCGCACCACCACTGTTCTGGATGCCCACTGTGGATCGTCTAAATCCGATGGTTGCGCGCCCCCCGATTCGAGGCGCGGATCAACCGGGGCGGACGGTCGTTTTTTATTAGGAGCGGGCAGGTGAAAAAGGACGGTGTTGGTTTCGATAAATGCGGTGTGGGCAAGAACCTTCCACGATCCATCGGTTCCCATGGTGGAGGACGAGCCATCGGGATAATCAAACCGCGCTTCCAACAGGAAAGCGGGTTTGGCAGTTACCGCAGAGTTGATGTATATGCCATGCCAATGTCCAATGGCCGCGAACACGTTCGTCCCGGTCCTTACAAGCTCGGTTACGTCAAAGGCATTATATTGCCCACGAAAATACGGATCGCACCGGGCAGGCCCGCGACCCAGCAGTTGCCCGTTGCAATAAAGCAGGTAGTCGTTGTGGGCGGTGACATACACCTTGGCGAGCTTCGGTTTGCCTTTCAGCAAAAAGGTCTTCCGGAAATAGGCGAAGTTGTTCAAGTTGGTAGTTCCATCCCACACGTAGCGTGCCGTCCATTCATTTTGAGCCAGGCCGGTGTCAAAAAAAGCAGGCCCACTGTATGGCCCGGGCTGGCCATCCTTGTCCCAGGTCCGCACTTGCCACCAACACCGGGCGGCCGGCGGCAATGCCCTTCCGGCATATTCAATCGAAGCCGACCTGTCCGAAGCCACTTTTCCGCTGTCCCACCAATCGGCCTTCCCCGCAGCCAAACTCTCAGCGCTTGAGGCCACAAGAATTTCATACGCCGTCTGCCTGGCTCCCCGCTGGCTATCGGCCGATCTCCAAGTGAACCGCGTAACGTCGCGGTCAATCGCCAACGGCTGCGTTACGCCATTGACGAGAAGCCCCACGGGTGCGGCTGGCTCGCCAAAACCTTCGAGAGCGATTGAAGCGGCGAGGAGGGAAAGAGCAAGTTGCTTCGACACGGAGAATTCTTTCCTGACTAAGTTAACAGGAGGAAACAGAGTTAACAGAGGATTTTTTTGGATGGAAGTGCGCCGTTGAAGTGATGCCCGTGACGCTTCGGATCCTGGTTCTAAGCAGAACGAAAAGCGCTCCCGATTCCTCGGGAGCGCTTCGTGAAGCTGCCAGTCAAGCGTTTGAACTACTGGCACACGACCCGGAAGTGCATTTGGGCGCCGGTGACATTGGCGATGTAGGGTGAAGGGGCACCCGGAATCGCCGTCCAGGGGCCTGTGGGGCTGGGGGCCTGCTCGAGGGTGCCGCAGCCGTCCCAGATGACCTCAACGGTGTTCGGCGAGAGATGGACAAGCTTGATGCTAAGGTTCTTCAAGTAACAGCAGGGCTTGCATTTGCCCGAGGCGCCGGCGCTGTAAATGGACTGGAGTTCATTGACAGCCAGCGCGCGATTGAAAACTTCGATCTCGTCGAGTGCGCCTTTCCAGGGGAAGTTAGTGATTCGATCCGTGGGCGAACCATTATCCCACACGCCGGATGGCGAGGCGCCGACCCAGAGTGTTTTCGTGTTGGCCAGGTTCACGGGCGTCGGGGTGAACGTGCCAGCCAGAGAACCGTCCAGATAGAAGAAGCCCTGGGGCGTGGAGCCGTTTTGAGTCACGCTCACCGCGATGAAATGCCACTGGTTTGTCGAGATAGGGACATGCTGCACGAAAAGCTGACCCGACAGGTTGAGGAAAAGGCCCAGGTCGGGATTCAGCCACAGCGTGTAGCCGGGACGAGGGAAGTTGCCGCTGTAAGGACTCTTATCGAGGATGACATAGTTTGTCCGCTGTGCCGCTGTTAGATAGACCCAGGCGTCAATTGTCAGGTCATTATTGCCGATCTCCAGCGCTGGATAATCGGGCACTTCGACATGGCTGGCGTTGGGGGAAGCGCCATTGAAAGAGAGGCTGTTGGCCACGTAGGCGTTCTGCAGCGGCACCGGATTATTGACCTGAGTTCCCGGGTTTTTGGGCGAAGCAAGGTTGCCCGAGGTCTTGCCGGTGGTCTCGTCGAAGGGCAGCCAGAGGACCATGTTCGTCGGCGGCGGCACGCAGGGGCAGCTCCCTGGCACCACCATCACGTTGAAGGTGCAGGAGGCGGTGTTGCCGAATCCGTCATGAGCGGTGGCGGTCACGGGAGTCGTGCCGAGCTGGAATGGCGAGCCGGAGAGCGG
>PSRM01000066.1 GCA_003176045.1 Verrucomicrobiota bacterium
GCCGCACCGACGACCAAACTTTATTGCGGGGAGCAATACGATGCAACCCTGCAAATGTATAATCTCCGCGCGAGATTTTACGATCCGCGCAATGGTAGATTTCATGCAAGAGACACCTTTGAAGGCAATAACGAAGATCCTTTGTCGCTGCACAAATATGATTACTGCGAGTGTAATCCGGTCGTTGCAACCGATCCTAGCGGCCACGATGGCGAACTGATTTCGCTATTGATCAACATCGCGATTAGAGCGGCGAACTTAGCACGAAGCCTTGGGCCGACTTTTATTGCCAAGAATGTGGCCCAAAAATTCGTTAACCGCGTTCTTACAGGAGCGCTGCTTGGCTCCGTCACACTGATTTACAAAGAGCACTACCTGCCACCGCTCATTCGCGAACTCCAGTCCCTCGCCTCCTCGCTCGATCCCGTGTCACACACCGTGGCGCAAAGTATCGACAGGCTTGCCGCCAAGGTAGCGGATCTGAATAAGCGAATAGAAGAAGGCGCACTATTGCGTCCGATATTTACAGCGCAATTGGGGCCTATAATCAATCTGACACACCTCGGGATGCAACTGACCGAGCTACATTATAGCATAATAGAAGCGGAGCAAATGGTTGGTGAGGCCGCTGCGCTTTTGGGCGTGGACTTGAAATTCACAATCGATGAAATTCAGTTTGTTAAAGACCTTGCGTTTTGGAATCTTGACCCTGCAGGCGACGTGGCGACATTCCGTGGGGCGGTCGAATCGTATAAGGCCGGCCAGCCGCTCGACGCGCTCAACAGGATTCGAGAGCTTATGGGAAGATATTTGAAGTACTCTTCCTTCACAGTAACACTTAAGGCTCCTTGATCTCGGGGCTATTGACGAACATGACGACCAGTAAGCGTTGGTTCATACTTGCGTTCTCTACGACCTTCATCCTTATCGGACTATTAGGCACCCTTTCCGCCGGCTCTGACAACAAATGGGGCATCTTGCGGTTCGTAGTCCTAGCTGGGCTCGTTCACACCGCTCTGGCGGGCGAAGCTGTCGGAACATTCTCGGTTTTCGAGCCAGCTCAAGAGCTACCGCGGCGGCGCATGCTACGCATACAGCTTATCACTGGCGCAGCCAGCGCGGCCTTAGACATTTCTCTTGTAGTCGTAGTCTACCGCGTACATTCATCTGTCTATCTACTTATCATCTGTTTTCTCGTGGCCCCATTCATAATCCCCGGAATCATCGGGAGAATCGTGGCAAAGATGTCACGAATCCAATAACGTGCTCCAATAACACACTCGGCCATCTCACCAACACCATTGAACGCGCGGGCACCGCCGCCAGCAGCACGTACACCGCTTGCGTTGATCGCCCCAACTACCACTTCTTCGCCGCCCTGCCCAAAGTGGCACCCGAAACCGCCGGAGCCACCACCGCCCTTGCGATGTCCGCGCTCGCAATGGTATTACTCGCCCGCGACATGAAGCGCCGCCGTCCTGGTTTGCTATTGCCTACCTGCTCGCGATTTATCGGAGTTTGCCATTTGCTATTCCCCCGCCCCGCTCTCTCACGCTCTCACGCTCTCACGCTCTCACGCTCCACGTCCGCTCCCGGCCGGGGTGAGGGGAACGCCCTGACAATCAGCGTCTATCAGCGGTTATTAGCGGTTCTCTCTTTGTTCCCTCCGTTCCCTCCTGTTCAAAAAATCCGTGTGCATCCGCGTTCATCCGTGGTTAAACTCCGCTTCTGGCGCTTCGCCACCTACTGGCTCATCCTCTCCCTGCTCGGCACCGACCCTCGCCTCGACTTCTGGACCCTCCACGCCCAGTCCTGCGCCCTCCCAACAAACCCGAGCACCGATTCCGTCCGCGTCACCTATTTCGCATACGATTTCGACGGCCACCTCACGCAAGTCAACTCGCCCGAAGGCGTCATAAATTACGGCTACGACCTCGCCACTGGCCGCCTCACCAGCACCTGCACCGCCAATTCCTACACCGCGTACGATTATGACGAACTGGGGCGCTTAAAACACGTCAACGCGCTCAAACGCAACGGCGCCGCCATCAACGAAACCACAACCTACACCTATGACAAAGTGGGGAACCGCTCGACAGTGACTCTGCCGAACGGCGTAGTGACTTCTTACGGCTATGACACTCTAAACAGGCTCACCGGGTTAACCAACATGCTCGGCGGAACGAACCTCCTATCCAGCTACACTTACCAGCTTCATCCCACAGGCAGGCGTACAAACGCCTTGGAAATCCTGAGAACCGAGGACAGCACCCCGTTTTGGCTCACGAATACGCTAATTTGGCAGTTCGACGGAATGTATCGACTCACGAACGAGGTCTGCGTTTCGTCCAACAATGTCTCAACCTACACGAACGTCTTCCAGTATGACCAGGTCGGCAACCGGTTCAGCAAGGCGCATTTGCAGAATGGCGCAACCACCACCGTCACCAACCTATTCAACGGCAACGACCAGTTGTTGGTGGAAGTCACACTATCCGGCAACACACCAATCGAAACGAATTCGTACGCTTACGACTCGAACGGCTCCCTGATCGCCAAGACAAACATCTCCAGCAGCAGCTCGACCATGCTGTACGGATTTGACCTCAAGAACAAGCTGAGCAGCGTGTCGCTGGCGGGCAGCAGCCTCACCAACTTCTTCCTCTACAACGATTCAGGAATCCGCGTGCAATCCTGGTCCTCATCTGGCAGCGACACCACGCTCTACCTTGTTGATGCTAACAACCGCACTGGCTATGTCCAGGTCTTGGAGGAACTCATCGCTCGGGGTGCCTCGCCAAGAACGAGCTACGTTATAGGAGACGATGTCCTCGCCCAGGGCGCTGAAATTGCCGAAAAGCCCTCCTACTTCCTTCACGATGGCCACGGCAGCACGCGCCAACTGTCGAAGACAAACGGCCTGATTTCTAGTCACTACAACTACGATGCTTACGGCGGCACGCTCGACTCTTCCACGTCACCGGCCCAGACAACCAAACTCTACTGTGGTGAACAATTTGAGCCGTTACTCCAGATGTACAACCTGCGAGCTAGGTTCTATCATCCAAACACCGGAAGATTCAACGCAAGAGATTCATTCGCGGGATACAATGAGGATCCCCGCTCGCTGCATAAATATGCATACGCCAGCTTAGATCCAGTCCTGGCAACAGATCCCAGTGGGGAGGATGACACACTCCTAAGCCTTCTTGTCGTTGCTTTCGTAGCCGCCGTCCTCGTAGCAGTGGCGATTTTCGTAACCGGTTGTTGTGGAATTAATGACCCTTATGCAGGATACGACCAGTCCAAAGATATCTCGCGCTACAATTGCGCGGGGCTTGCCCTCCGAACGTACAGTAATATCGATCCAGCACAGACGGTGAAACAATATATCTGGTCAAAGCACGGCCAAGTCAGGGACCCATCGTTACCAGCACAAGAGGGGCAGGTAAAGCTCTGGTTATGGGAGTACACGATACACGGAGAGGACGCCTCGGGTCACCGTCTTACCCCAGACTATCCGGATTTCCACATTGTAGGTGGAAGGATCGGAAAGGGGGGAACGGATCCCACGAATGTCTTTACGAAAAATGGTCACCGTCCCGTGCATGGTCCGGGGACAGGCCCTGCTTTCAAGCCGTCGCCTAGGGAACCGGCGACCTACGATAATGCAGGGGAGGCCACTGTTACGAACGCGTTCAAGGTCCGCGAGAACATGACAGAAACTATTTACTTATTGCCACGGGATTATATCCCCGATATACATTAAGGATCAAAGGTCAGCGCATAATTCTATGGCCAAAAGAACCAGGAAATCCGCATTGCTGCTCGTGGTTACAATGTTCCTAACAGGCTGCAAAGGAAGAGAGGGGGAGTCCGGGAACACATACAGAATTCCACCGGGTGTGACGCCCTGTCTTGCTGGAGATTACATTATCAAAAAGGCGGCTGACCAGGCGTGGGGAGTTTTCTTGGTTGAGTCGGTGGTCTTAGTAGATCGCTTAGCGCCCGTAAACATCAATGGCTCGGAGTTTGTCGAGGAAATCCACTTCCACGATTCGACACGCCCGGAAGGTTGGCACGAGGTCCATTTCATCTTGACCGCATACAAAGCGACCTTCCGTTCCAAGGAGGAGGCGACACAGGCTATTGAGGGCGAGAAGCTCGGTGAGTACACGGAGGGGCTATGCCGTAAAGCAACCTTCTTTCCGAAGGAGAATTGTCAGGTCTATCGGAAAAACAAGAAGCTGCGGTGACGATCCTTCGGCAAGGGCGCGATGTCACGCTCACTCTGCCCGATGGCCGCCGCACAACCTTCACATTCTCGTATCAACAGGGCGGACTGAGCGAGTATCAGGCCCAGTGGAGCGCCGCGCCCGGCGTAACCGCCACGCTCTACCCGCTCGATAACGCCAGCCTGATCGGCCTGGGCCAAATCCTCTCCGGCAATATGTACTAGTACGCCGGCGACCCGCTTCTGCCACTCGAAAACTTCGATTTCTCCGGCTTCGTGTTCACGACCCAGGATCAAACGCAGTACACGCTCACGCGCGACGACCTTGGCGTGCATGACTTTGATGGAAGCTCCATCCCCCATTCTTACGAGGTTCATGCCTACGGCAACCTACACCTCTCGAAAATCAAATCCCTCCCCGGAGATACCACGTTCATTTATCCCAACTCGATCATCCACACGGACGCAAGCGGCAACACAAATCGAATGATCGTCTTCCAACGCAATGACCAAGGCCTCATCTCCGCCATCTTCGACCCGAACTCGCTTTCCGCCCCCGACCCCCGACCCTCGACCCTCTACCTCTACGACTCGAACACAAATCTGATGAGCGTTTCAAACCTCGTTGACCGCGCCAGCGGCCGGTACGTCGGCGTCTTCTTCACTTACACCAACTCCGCGTTTCCGCACTACATCACCGGGATCATTGACGGGCGCGGCATCCAGGTTGCCCGCAATCTTTACGACGATTCCGGCAAGCTCATCGGCATCACTGATCCGCAAGGCCAGACCACCTGGTTCACCAACAACTTTGGTTCCAGCACCCAAACCGTGACCGACCGCAACGGAAATACGACAACCCTCGGCTACGATAAGCGCGGCAACGTCATCAGCACGGTGGATGCCCTGAACCACTTGAAGCAGAGCACTTACAATGACGACAACGACAAAATCGGCGAAACAAATTACTTAAACGGGGTGGCCTACGCGGTAAGCAGCTCGACTTACACGAATCACCTCTTGCTGACCTCAATCAATCCTCTCGGCTACAGCAACGTGCTCACTTACGATGGCTATGGAAAAGTGCTCACGACGGTGGACGCCCGGGGCCACGGCATGACTAACATTTACAATGACACAACCGGCAACCTCATCGGCACCGTGGACGCTCAGAATCATAAGTGTTACGAATTTTTTTCTGGTCATAAAAGTGGCCGAACTGGCGTCGAAGGGATTTTAGCGGTCCGACCACACTG
>PSRM01000011.1 GCA_003176045.1 Verrucomicrobiota bacterium
CTGCAAAACCCTTATGCGTCGGTTCGATTCCGACCCTCGCCTCCAAGCCTAAGTGCTTGTGCACCAAAGGCTTATCTTCGGCAGAAGCCCAAAACGGGCACCAAAACGGGCACCAAATTCTCTACGGACGCGTAATCGTGCCAACACTAGGCCAACACGTCCGTAACACCGTAACAGTTGGGAGACTTTCTCTTGTAGCCTGCACGAATGGCTATGAAGAAACGTTTCCGTTTGATCTACCGGGCTGACCGGTGTCGGACTTTTTATTGTGTGGACTCTGAGACGGGAAAGCGCTGGAGCCTCATGACCAAGGATCGCGATGCAGCCGAGCAAATCGTTCTGGCTAAGAACCAATCCCTCCGCCAGCCAACCCTGAATCTTCAAATCGCCAAAGCTTACCTGGCCGGAACGGATCCGGAAGTTTCAGCGCGCACTTGGCAGAATGCACTGGACGCTCTGATCGAAACCAAGCACGGCTCAACCAAGGAGCGCTGGGTTCGCGCAGCGAAGGACAAGGCGCTGGATGGGATACGGAGGAAAACCATTATCGAAACTCAGGCAGAGAATCTCTTGCAGGCGCTCAAGGCCGGGACGGTGAGTACAAACGTCCATCTGCGTAAGCTGCATAATTTCTGCCTATCCATGAACTGGCTGCCCTGGCCCCTAATCCCGAAAAGGCTATGGCCGGAAATCCGGTTCCGTCCTAAGCGCGCCATCACGCACCAAGAGCATTTGTTGATAATTGACCGAGAGAAGAATCCAGAGCGTCGGGGTTTTTATGAACTCTGCTGGCATCTAGGTGGAGCCCAGGGAGACATAGCCAGTCTCAAAGCCGAAGACATCGACTGGCAGAATTATGTCATTGGTTACGCCCGCAGGAAAACCGGCAGCCTGGCCTTCATCCATTTTGGCTCGGAGATTGAAACGGTTCTGAGGAAGCGTCCCGCCAATGGGCCTTTGTTCCCATACTTGGAGAGAGTTCGTGCCGGCGACCGCGCAACAGAGTTCAGACAGCGCTGCGAAGGATTGGGAATCAAAGGTGTGACCCTGCATTCATATCGTTACGCGTGGGCAGAACGAGCCCGCAAAGCTGGGTACCCTGAACGCTTTGCGCAGGAAGCGCTCGGGCACAATAGCAAGGCAGTGCACCGGGCTTACGCTAAGCGTGCGCAGGTGACCCTACCATCTTTGGAGCAATACGAGCGAAACTTGGCACAACAGAACATCATCCCACTGGGTTTGCAAACGGGGTGCACCCTAGTAGGGAATGACTATCATCGCTGCACTGGGTAATGGCCCGTGCAAGAAGGTGCAGGTGCTCGTGCTCAAACCGGCAGCCCTCACACGACCCCGAGTTGACAAAGCATTCTTGCTTTTGATCAAGGCGCCGCACCATCCGTCTCGACAGCCCCAATATCGCTCCCATCCCCGCCCGGAGCACGTGAAACGAGCCTGCGCTTGGGTCGGGGGTGCCCGCGTTGGTCGGTGTGGACGCCGAAACATTTGCCCTGGTCGATCGCCGGACTTCCGGTTAAGAGTAGATGAGTTTGCGTGAAGCCACCATTCATCTGTAACGGGCCGAGGAGCGGATCGATCGGCGATGACTTAGCGTCAAAGTACGCGGCCTTCAAGGTCCAAGCGCTTGCCGCAGACCAAGGGTAGAACCCCAGTCAGTCTCGATAGGCGAGGCCTCGTGAGCCTCATGAGCAGAAACCAATCAATCCGGTCCAATAATCCCTAGCTCCTCGTTCGTGGGGAGATCAAGGCCTTCTTTTTCGATAAGGCCATCAGGAGGCGCGGATGCCACCGCGTAACAGCGGGAAAGATGGTTGCGATGGCCGGGTGGGACAGACACGTACTGCTGTGACGGTCGTAGGAACCACAGATACTTACTCCCGTCCTGAACCTCTCCATCGCGCTGTGCCCGGAGTATAAACTTCCCATCCGGGACCTTTTGCAAATCCGCGAGCTTGGACTCGAATTGAGCAGATTCGAGCAAGCCGTTTTTCTTTGATTCCCATAGCTCAGCCATTTTCTGTGCCTTGCGTTCGTCGCGCTGAACCTCAACAATATTGTGAGCGTTGGCGATGATCTCGAACGCCCCTGCCACGCTGCGTTTGCCGCCCGGCTCCTTCTTATTCTCACCTTTGTTCTGGTGGACCACCACATGAATGTGGACGTCCAGTTCCATCGCCAATCCAGCAAAGAATGTGATCGCGTCCGCCTGTTGCGCGTAGTCGTCTTTGGGTATCCCCAATCGCATAAAATTGTCTATGACGATTTGTGTGATTCCGTGCCGGTGACGCGCCCACCGTATGTCGTCGCCCAGATCACGCCAGCGGGCAATGCCTACATGATCGTACAACCAGAGCTTGGGCGCGAACCACCTGAAGCACTGGTCAGCATGCCGACGGCAGGCTTCGTCATAACTGGCCCTGTCCTCATCTGTAGCACATTTGTTGAGCTCCTTTTCATCCCTTAGTAAGGCACCCCAAGACTGCCTGGAGATTTTCTTGAGCGTTTTTTTAGGCTTCACTTCCATCGAAGCAACCAGAACCTTCTCCCCGAGGCTCATCAAATGGACTAAGACAAAGTTCAATAGCGTCGTCTTTCCAGATTTTTCGATGCCGGTCCACACTGTCAGCTCGCCTGGGCGGATTTTCCAAGGAAAACCGAATGGAAGCTCTAGGCCAGGCTCCAGCTCCCCTTCAAACCATTCCGCGATGAACTGGTCGTAGAACGACGCAGCAGATTTAATTTTTTCCGGTGCAAAATCTCGCGCGGACTCCAGGCAGGTCAGTACATTCTCCGCGGGGACTCCCGCCATCAAACAATCATTGATATCCTTCAAGCTCATGCCCTCCTCTCTCCCACTGGCGCCAGTGGCATTTCAACCAGCCGGCAACGCCGTGGTCCAATCTCCGTTATGATGTCCGCCGCCGCCCGCCGTCCCGCATCGTCCGCATCCATCCCCACGTAGATCGTCTCAAAACCCTCCAAGAAATCCCAACAGCGGTCAATCCACTCCCGGTTAGGGCTCGGCTGCGTCTTTTGCATTCCCTTCCACTTGGCCCCGAACGGCACGCTTACTGGGACCACACCCCATTCCTCGCAGCCGTAAGTCAACCAAGTCAGTGCGTCCTTCTCGCCCTCACAAATAAGCACGCTCCGTGCGTTCCTGAATTCGGCCCGCATTGCCAAGTGCATCCCCCACAACGATTTTTCTGGCCCTTTCGATGTCCACTCGCGTTTCTTCCCATCAATTCGTTCCAGCGCCTCAAACTTGAGCCAGTCCGGGGCCGTTCCAGTGCCTAGAATTGCGGTCCGCTCATTCTCGTCCGCCGGTGCAAAGTAGGGATAGACGATGACCCATTGGCCTTTGCTTACAACTTGTCGCACATCGAACCACTCTAGCGCGGCTGGCGCGATTTTTCGCTGCCCCACCAGGAAGTTCCAGACTGGACCGCTCTGAGTAATGGGCTCGCATTTCGCCCAGGTCCTCGCCACCTCCTCCCACATAACAACTTCCGGGCGCCGGTCAACATAGGCCGTGGCGTTCTTCACGCGTTTGTCGAAATCGTCCGGGATTCCGAGAAAGTTTTTTGCCTCCACAATTGCAACTTTGAACTGGATGTTCCGGGCTTCGCACCACATCCCCATCAAGTTTTTACCACCGCGTCCGTCTGCAAAGTCTTTCCACACCCCAGGTTTAGCCAAACATACTTTGAGACTTCTACCTGGCTTGCCATCTATCCTGCCGCAGACCCATTCATTACCTTCGCGCTTGCCGTTCGGCAGGAGATGTTGGCAAATTTCGAGCACACGCTCCCGGAGCTTTATTTCAATATCCATCCAGTGCATCTTTGTTCCTCCTGGTTTTTGATTCTAAGTTTAGATTGCGTGGCTCCGATCGTTTACTGTCCGTGCGCCGCAAGCCACGCCTGGCATTTTTTTAATGTTTCGCCGTCGCCGGTTTCTGCCGCGCCGGTCGCGATGCCTTTAATACTCTCAAGATCGAGGCTGTCCCACTCTGGAGGCCAGAATCGCTCGCGAGTCGGCTCGCCGGCGACATTTTTTGCGGGTCTCAGCCGCCGACCAACTAGCATCCTGCTACGCATAGCCGCCCTCCAGTCCCGTACTGTGGCGTGGTCTTTAATCCAGAAACCTTGGGGATCTTTGGTCGCCTCGAAGTGATTCCAAGCTTCCTTTACCTCATCGGCGGTATAGCCTTCGGCAGCGTCCGTTAGGGCAGCCCTAGCCTGCTCGTAAGTTGGGAAGGCGCAGATCTCTTCTTTTTTTATTCCTTGTTCATTGGTTTCCTTGTTTAGTGCATTTCTACTGCTCATTTGCTGCATTTCTGCTGCATTCTCCCTGTTTTCCTCTGGATCAAGCTCAACTCTGGTGCGCGCAATTTCCTGCAATCTCTCCAGGCACGCGTCTTGGTAATCGCAATAATTCGTGATCGTGATGATCGTGGTGTCGTTATCTACCTCCGTAGTGATTCGCCCGTGTTTTTCCAGCCGTTTGAGGAATGCCTTCACCTTGGTGCGGCTCCAGCCCCATCGTTCCGCGAGCTTTAGTTGACTCCAACCGACTTGCCCACGGTGAATCGGGATCCGAATCCCGCGCACATCCAACTCAGACTCGAAATCATTCGCCAAGCCAATTAAATCAACCCACGCTGCCCCATCGTGAAAGCCGTTGCGACCGCTTACAGTCCACAGTGGGCTCCAGAACAGCTCTCTCACAATTAGCACTGCACTGTCCTTGATAACCTTCATGATGATATCCTGCCTCCGTCGGACGCTTCCGAGGTCAGGCTTACTTCTTTCGAGGCCGAGCCGGTGGCTGATCGGCCAGCGTTCTTGTCCTTCCAGTATTTCACGATTGTGTCACAGGCCCTGCCGAGCCACCGGGGGTCCGAACGAAGCTTCTCGAGCTCGACTAGGGCAAAGTACTTAGAACCCGACAACGGAGGGTGCCCCAAAGGTTTGAGTAACCCGAGTGATGCCAGCACCGATACATCGTGATCGCTGAAACCCAGGTACCAGCCGGTTTCTGCTATCGTGAGCCGCGCCGGTTGGATTGCTAGGGACAAGAATTCCCTCCGGTCCGTATTCATCGGCGCCTCCTGGACCAACCGACAAAACGCCAAACAGAAGTTGCTTGGACAGTCGCTGCCCGAGCCTCAGAGCTACGCGCAGTGCGCACGTGGGCGGCCTCGCCCAGGTGGATGCCGCTTTTCAATTCGTGCAATTCGTTCATACGATTGCAACGATTTTGACACCTTTTTGCGGTTGCGGGCTATGGCCGCATTCTCCACCTGTTTTCGGGAAACCGACCGGCTTTCAGGCAAATAGCTTCCGCTCGAATTCCTTGGGATTACATTCCAACTGCTTTAAAAGCCGCTTTGCCTGACCCTTGGCTTTGCTCCACGCGCCAAACGAGGTATAATCGGGTATTAGGCCGGGTCCCGTACAACTGTTTTTCTGCGCATAGTAGTTCAAGTCAGCTATAGCTCCCTCGAATTTAATGTTGGCACGATTTCGAGCCTCGTCTAGCCGGTTAGTGGCTAACAACTTCAGCCAATTATACGCCGGGTTCGCAGCGTTTGCCCGTGGCGCACGAGGCCACTTTTTCGCTTCACGCCGGACCCACGACTTCAATTCTGAGATAATCCGCTCGACCCCAGCGCGTGCAAAATTTGGAGTAAGAATGTAATCAGAATCTCTCAGGTATCGGTCCAGGAAATCTACCGGCTCGTGGTCCATATCATATTCGCCGAGAATCTTGCGTTTGGCCTCGGCTGCCGACCGAATGTAGATGTGCCGGCCACGCTGTGCTTCGAAACGCACCCAACCCAGACGACGCAACTGGGCATTTCTGGATATTGTTTGCAGAAACGAGTCCTCAAGAAGCATTCGATTAAGTCGAATCAAATCTTCACCTCCCACTTTCTGTTTCACCAATGATAGAATTTCTGCACTCAGCGGCACGCCGGCAAATCGCTTCTGGTCATAAATGCAGTCGCCTTCCAGGACCCTGTTAAGCTCCTCGATCAAAACCGCCAGTTTCGGCTCGCTGTTAGCAACTTGGGTAGGACTAATGTTTTCTCCAGATTCGGAGCCCATCAAAAGCGTGCGAGTTTCAGCTGAAAATCGATGCCACAAATATGTACAGATCGGCCTGCTAGGATTCGTCAATTCCGCGACGAAAGAGCCGAGATCCTTGATATCGCTTTGAGTAAATCGCACGTAAGAGACTTTATTGGCGGTCAGCCAGGGAAGTGACAAATCGGCTCCAGGAAGAAGTGTGATCTTGCTGATCGTGCCTGCTCCTGCCCGCATGGCCCACGCCCAACCGTTAGAATCCGAAGCTATTGCAGGAACGCTCCGTAGGTATTCCCAGAGACAGGCGAAACGACATTCCTGCTCTGGCACACGGCGAAAATCCCATTCCTCGGCCCGTGGAAGCCAGCTCGCCACAGGAGCATCATTGTTGCTTTTTCCATCAGAGTTCTCGCTCATCACAAGAACTTGTAGGCTGGACCATTCTTGCCGCCCAAGTCAATTCCGACGCCTGTCCCGGCTGTTCCGATTTCAGATCCCTGCGGATTCAATTTGCTCGAACTCTCGCATGAGCTCCTTAGACACGAGATCAGGCCTGGCTCTACATGCTCTGCAGATCGAATAGAATTCTACGACATCAAGGCGGCGCTCACCGAGCTCCAACCGCCCGATTAAGTTTCGCTCACGGCCAACCTTGGCCGCTAATTGGCGTTGTGTAAGACCGGCGGCTTTTCGCATTTCCACTAACAGGCTACACAAGCGTTGGCTCTGGCGGGAATAGATTGTCTTATCCACGCACCCATGCTGCGAACAACATAGGCTTGCACCCAAAATGCGAGCAAACCATACTGCCTTCCATGTATTGGGCTACTCTCAGAACCAATGATGGGGCGTTTCTAGCAAGATCGCGCGGCAACATTCGTTGGATAGAGACGTTGGCCAAATTCGCTCTTCGCCTTGTATCGCTTCTGGAAGTCTCGGCTCTTCTGATTACGCCTAAAGTCACACACGCAGGTCCGAGTGGTCCTGTAGATCAACTTGAGACGCGAGCCGCGGCCGGAGACTCGAATTCGCAAGCCGTTCTGGCCTCAGAGTATGAATTTGGAGAGAGGCGCACTCAAGACTTCACAAAGGCCTTTTATTGGTATTCTCGCGCAGCTGCGCAAACCAACCTAAACGGAGAGCTAGGGGTTGGGAACGCCTATCTTACCGGCCATGGTGTGGAGCGCAACGAAGCCATAGCCGATGCTTTAACAATCAAACTTGCGAGTGAAGGTGCAACCCGGAGCTACAGGGGGGCAGGCATAGCCCTCGAAATTAGAGGGATGCGAGCTGGTGAACAGTTCATCAAGGAGCCTTTGTATCTTTCCGAAGCTCGGCCTAAGTCGCGGTTCCAACCATACTTTATTCAAGCTTACAAATGGTTCAACCTCGCCTGTGTTGAGGGAGATCCGGACGCCCCAAAAGATCGTGCAGAGGTATTAGACATGATGACTGAGGAGTCAATCAAAGCAGGTCAGGAGGCATCAGCTGCATTTAAGCCAGTCCCTCGCACAGGGTTGCAATTTGATGCCTCAGGCAAGCTCGTTTGCTCCTCCTCCTTAAACCTTCAGGGGACCGACTTCTTATCGGGGCTTCCAAGCGCGAGTCGATTGCCCTCGCAAGCTGAGCTGAACGATGCATTCGCTCGTCGCCTCGCCCGCGCTTCAAACGGCCCACCTTGGGAACAGTTCGATATCGGAATTGATTACATTCGAGGGCTTGGCGTCCAGACCAACCTGGACTTGGGGCTTTTTTGGGTTCGCAAGGCCGAAACGCAAGGATTCCCTGAGGCTAAGGAATTCCTCCGTACGAACTCGTTGAAGAGTTCACCTCGATGACTATAGAGATTGTGATGGATTGATTGAAGGGGAGTGAGCAGGCAGGGTCTAACTTCGATGCAAAACTTGAGAGGGGCTGGTCCAGGTTCGGGCGTTTCGTCCTTTCACTGAGCGCATTGCATCTTGACATTCCCTCAGCCAAGGGAGTCATATAACTCTCCACGATCGGAGTGCGCGTATCGTGAGGACCTAGAGGGGATTTTGAATTTCGACTTTCGAATTCCAAAATCATACCCCCCATTTGGGCGCTATGGGGTTGTTTCGTGGTGTTTCCGGGCAATCCCCATTTAACCCGGTGAACACGGGGCCGCGTGCATTTGCTGACAGGGTAAAAAACCGCGTGCGCAAAGGTGCAAGTCTGCCCGTCGCGCGTGAATCTAGCGCGTCCGTGGGGCGGGTCCGTTAGTGCCAGCGGGTAGCTTGCACCCTGCCTCACTCAACATCAAAACAGTATGAGTCAAACCAAACCTAGTCGGCTGGTGTTTTGCTCACCCGTCCATGTGTGGGCGGATGATCAAACCTTTCCAGCGTTCAAAATAGATCGTGAATTAAACCGGGGCGGGGGCGCGGGCAATCTGCGCGGCGTCTCTGAATCCTGCCTCGACTTTCTGCCAATCGGGGCGGCATTGCAATCGCGGTGCATCCCTGCGGGCTATTTGCTGCAAGAGGCGCAAGGGCAAGAGGTTTTAGCAATCGCGCGGCGGCAAGCTGCCAAGCTCAAGGCATCAATGCGCGGGGATGGCGGCGGTATGTCTGACACAACGGAGCAAGAGGCCATCAGCGCGGGCGTGTCTGCCGTGGTCGCCTGGCGCAACGGGGCAGAATTAGACGGGGCGGAGCGCGGCGCGGCGGGTGTTTGCTGGCGGGCGATTCTAAAGGCGGTCGCGTCTGATAGCCTTGGCGATTCTGTCGAGTCAATAGAGGCTTGGCGCGGCGCGGATGATTCCGGCGCCGATTGTTGGGACAAGCTCACGGGATCGGCCTTGCCGCTTCCGCCGCTCTGCGGCGATTGCTCGCACGAAGATCGCCTTACGCGTTTGTTATTCGAGCAAACACGGGCAAAGCGTCCGCAATTGTTGGCGCGGCGGATTGAGTCTCTGAAGTTGCGCGGGGGCAGGGGCAAGCGGGCGGAGCTAATAGACAAGCTTCACCGTTCCGCCGTCCTGTTACTACATGGTGAGTCTGTGGACAAGGCCGCAATTGCGGCGGGGTTCAGGGCATCGGGTCAAACTCGCGCGGGTGATTATCTTTTTCGCGCGGTTCGTCGTTTGGGTTTCCATGTCCAGTTCACCGCGCGTGACAGACAGCGCAAAGAGACAGTGCGGCGCGGGCCGTTTGAGCCTTTATCCTTTGCCGTTGTCTCGTCGTGGTCTTGCAATCCCTCAGCCACACTCAAATTACAAAACGGGCGCGGGGACAAGCAACGAATTCCGGCCATTGTTCGCTTGTTTCGGGGGCGGGCGCGGCGGGCGCGGTTGGCGGTCAAGCGGGCGGCGTGGTCGGCTCGGTCGGCTCGGCAAGCTGTCAAGAGGCGCACACTTGCGCGGGCCGCGCGGCGGATTGACAAAGCGGCGGGTTGGTTCGCTGTGCTTGGCAAGGTGGCAGGGCGGCAAGTCCCATCCTCGCGCACTAACGGTTATTGGCGCGGCAGTTCGCGCAATGGCATTTTCCGCAATTGGCGCTAGTCTCTCGACTTAGCAGCATGGCGCGGCGGATTTCCGTCGCGCCTTTTTTGTTGTCTCGGCTCGTCCTGGCGGGGCGTCCTGGTGTCATCCTGAGCGCCTTTCGTCCTGTCGGCTGGCAAATATGGCGCGGCGTGTCTCGGCTCGTCCTGGGGCTGCCAGCGCAATCGGGCGCGGGGTTCTGGATTGGCGCGGGCTATTAGGTGTAAGCCAAGCGCAAGGCCGCAAGGCCAAGCGCAAGGCGGCAAGCGCAAGCGGCAAGGGTGCGCGGTTACGCTCGCATTATCCGGTAGGTTTATCCCTCTCACTTTCCCGCTTTCCGCCGTGCTGGTGCGCGGCGGGTTTCTGGATTGGCGGGGGCTAATAAGTGAAAGGGCAAGCGCAAGAGCGCAAGGGCGCAAGGCGCGGCAATCCGCGCAAGCGCAAAGGATAGGCGCAAGAGCCCAAAGCTTTTCCTGTAAAACGGCCATGCTGCTTTTCCACAGGAAACGCTTTGCGCTCCGATTCGGAGTGCAAAATTACCCGCCAGGCTCCCTCCTCAAATGGAGTGCGTGCCGGCGAATTGAATTACGGCAGAAATGCCGCGATTTGAAACGCCGGCCGCACTCCGATTCGGAGTAGCTTTGGCGCGTAAATCAGTTTTGTGAGTTTGTGGGTGTGTTTCCCCACCTTGGCAAGTCCTGCCAGGACCGTTTTCGCGTGAAACGTCCGCACGTTGCGGGCGCGGATCGCTGAGACGCAATGGACGCGCGTAAGCCGTCCGCACCAAAGGAAACACTATGGCGAAACCCGCCAAAAATCAGCCCGCGGCTAATCCCGCGGCTAACACCCCTGCCAACGCGAACGCCCCGGTAAACGCCACTCCGGCGCAAGCCCCGGCGAACGTCCCGGCTGAAAACTCGGCTCCAGCGAATGTCCCGGCTAATCCCCAGGTACCCGCGAAAGCCGACGCCAAGAAACTCACGTTTGCGGAATTGATTGCCATGCCCATCGGCGACCTGGCGACACATCTCAAAAAGATCGTGTCCGTCAACGCTGCCGTGGAAAAGGCAAAAGACGCCTTCTCCGCGTCCCTCCAGTTCTCCGCGAAATGCGTCGCCGCGCTCAAACGCGCCTACGTGGATCGCCTGAACAAAAAGGAGATCCCGCCGGACACCACGTTCAAAAAGTATTTTGAACAAAACGCCAGTGGCACGCTCCCGGGCCGCGTCGAAGCGCTCGCGTCGTTGTTCAACGCCCTGGTTCTCACCGTGGACGTAAACGGCAAGCCCCTGCTTTCCGAAGAATTCTTCGACGCCGCAGCCGTGGACTGGCTTGAAAAGGCCAACGCCATCATCAAATCGGCGCAAAAGACCCACGGTGACGCCTGGAAAACCTGCGATGACGTCCTCGACACCATCAATGCGCTTTCCAAGCCAGGTGACGCCTTGAAAAAGATCAAGGAAATCCGCGAACGCCAGAAGGGCAAAAAGGGTGAAGGGGATGAAACGGTTGACGCTACTTCCGTGGCGCCCCTGACCAACGGCCGCGCGATTCAGTTTCTTATCGCCGCCGTGAAAAACGCCAAAGCGTTGTCCGAGAAAGATGCCTACGAGCTGTACTGCGGCACCTTCCTCATCATGGACACCTGGGCTGATAGCGGCCTCTCCGATGAAACGCTCAATGCGTGGATGTCGAAGTACGACAAGGCCCGCAAGCACGGAGTCAATCCGACCATCGAAGTCGTGACTCCCGAAACCCAGCCCGCCGAAACGCCCGCGACCGAAACGCCCGCCCCGGCACTCGCCGTGGCCGCCTAGTCGCGACCGCGCCCCAAAGGCCGGACCCGAAACGAACGGGTCCGGCCTTTTTTTGTTTTATCTTTTTTCTGGCGCCTAGGTTGAAACCGCGTTTCCAGGTGCGGGGACACGGCGCTTGCCACTGCGCGGCGCCGTGTCCCTATCCCGCCTTAAAGGCGCAGATCGAAAACGCCCGGAAACCTGTCACCTCCCATGCTCCGCGCACTCCGATTCGGAGTGCGCGAGTGTGTCAGAAAAATGCTCCTGATTCCATGAACCATATAATCAAGATCACCGCAATGCAGGGCGTGGACACCCACTTTCGTCCCGTCACCCTCATGTTCGTTTATTACTCCGACGGCACCATCCAGCAATGGTATTGAAAGCCGAAACCCTCCTGCTCATGCGCGCATGAGCGGGACGGGTCTCCCGATCATGTCGGGACTGATGAGGCTCCCTCACAGAACCTTCTGAGAAACACCACCCTATGGCATCTGCACTCCCGCACCACACGCTGGATTGCAAAAATGCATGGTTGTCACCCGACGGCCGCATTTTTCCAAATCCAGGCTTCGCGCACCATGTGCGCCAAGCCAAAATCATCTGCGCCGACTTCCTCCACATGGACCCGCTGCCTGATGATCCCCATTCCCACCTGGTCAACGCGGGCTGGGCCTACCTCCGCGACGAACTTAATGGCTGGCATATCCATCGCAGTAATCGCGATTGTTCCAAAGCCCCCGACCGCCTCACCTCCAAGCAATTCGCCGCCATTTTCGATTGGCACGAACATCACAGCATCGATCTCCCATCCTGGCTCGCCCCACAACCCGAAGGCGAACCCGCCTTCGCCTAAGCCGAAACCGCGCCCGTGCAATCCGGCACGGGCGCCGGTTTCCCGATCATATCGGGACTGATGAGGCTTCCTCATAGATAAGAAAGGCATTTTATGCTCTCCGCCTGTAATCGTGAAACCGTCGCTTTCCTCAAAAGTCTTTCCATCCGAACCCCGTTCAATCCGCGTCCCGCTCGCGCCCAAAAACGAATCTTCCGAAATGCCCGATGGGTCCGCCCCGACCCTGGTGCTGCCAACCTCCTCACGTGGTTCCGCTCCGCCCGCCACGGCCAATCTACTCCCGTCACTCACGTCTGCGACTGACCTATGAAACACGCTACTTCCTCCATCCTCGGTTGCGGCTGCATCGCCGTCACCTGCCCGCATTGCTTGGGCGGGCTCTGGCCCGAAGAAACCGGCGGCACTTCAAAACCCAACTGTATCCATTGCCGCGAAATTCGTGCCGAACTGAGTACCATACGCCGCCGCAGTCGGCTCACATCCCACGAACGCCAGCGCCTGGCCCTCATCACCTGCCGCATCAAATTTTGCCTCCCTTCCGTTCCCCCTCCTCCCAAGACTCTGCGCGCCCCACGCGGCTTCAACTGTGTGCTCCCTGCCAGTTTCTCTTTGTGAAACGCCGGCTCCTCGCTTATTTTCGGCTCATGGCCGATGCCGACAAGTGGAGTCCCAATGCGCGCGAACTTCCCGGCCTCACTCGCCCCCTCACACCGGATGAATGCAAAGAGGTGGCCGACAGCTTTCTCGACCTTCCCCCGAAATTCCGGCTCACCGCCGAAGATCTCGAAATCCTCCAGGAAGAGATCTTCGGCACCAAATCCATGCACTATGGCTCCGCGCAGGAAGCCGTCAAAGCCATGAAACGCCGGCTCACCGTCCTCAAAGCCTACAAAGCCCGCGCGCTCGATACTTTAGACGATTGCTCCGACCATCTTCGGCCTGGCGTACTCGAAACCATTGACCTGCTCAACCGCCAGATTGCCGACACCCATAAGCGCCTGGAGTCATACGAATTCCAGGAGCGCAACGAGAATTAAAACCCCCACTTCTCCTCTTTAACCGGCGAGTAACCCTCGCCGGTTTTTTTATTGCATGAAAGCCCCCGACCTTTTCGACCTCCCTTCCGCAGCTCCAAAAGGAGTTAAGCCGATCCGCCTTTTCCCCGGCGTCGAATACAAAATCGTCTGCCTGCGTGAGGTCCCGCTCACTCAGGACCTCCAGCTCTGCGACACGCCCGATACCGCTGCCGATTACTGGCGGACCGTTATCGCCAGCGACCCCCGCCACAACGGCGATGTCGAATCCCTTTACGCCCTCTATCTGAATGCCCGGCGCCGCGTCATTGGGCATTCCTTGATCGCCACCGGCACCCTCGACACACTCCTTTCCCATCCGCGCGAAACTTTCCGCGCCGCCATCATCGCCAATGCCGCGGCTGTCATCCTCATGCACAACCACCCTTCCGGCGATCCTTCCCCTTCCGAAGCCGATATTAAGGTTACCCGCGACCTCATGCGGGCTGGCCAACTGTTGAAAATCGATTTGTTGGATCACGTAATCATGGGAATTCGCACGAACAATCGCCCCAAGGAATATTCAAGTTTGAGAGAACTTGGCTACTTCGCATAGAGCCACCGTGAAAAAATGTTTCAAGTGAGACATCGTTAAATGTTCCACTACGGAACAGGTTCCATGTGGAAATAAGATGACGTTCTTCGCTAAGTTGCAGCGCAACTAGACGACAAAATGTTTTAGCCCGGTCCTGCCAGCATGACGGTCCTTCGACTAATTACCGAAGCACCACGGCGCTCGCAGTCCGGGCTTTTCCTTTATGCCTAAATCTCAATTCCAATACTTCGAACTCTGCCCACCCCAAAAGTGGCGTGCCGGCTTCTTCGATGAAGCCCAAACCAAACTGTTCTTCTTTGATTGCGCCGATTGCGATGCCAAAGAACCCGAGATCGCAGGCATCCTGGGCACAGGCGGCACTTATGAACGAATTGCTGTCCTGACAGACTCTCGCAAGCGCAATACGCTTGCCATGTTCTGTGCGCCGTGTTTCGCCAAACGCCTCGCACATCCCTCTTTTGTGCCGGTCACACCTGACACTTTATGAAAGACCGCACCCTCGAACTCTTCGGCCCTACGATGGTCGAAACCACGTTGCCCAAGATCGGCGTCATTGACGGCGCAAATGCCTTCCTCCGCCTGCGACAAAACAATTTCCTCGGCGGTTCCCAGGCCATCGTTGTCCGCGAAGCCATGCGCGGCGAGGAAGCCCAGTACTTCCGCGAAAAAATGGTCGAGCTCGACAAGCTCATTGCCACTATGCCAGTGAATTATGAACAAGATGGCCTTGGCGACCAGGCCATTGCCTACCTTCATTATTTCGCTGGCTCCTGCGCCAATTGGTGGATCACCGAAAGAGACAAAGGCGCTCCAGAAATGGCCCAATCCCAAGCTTTCGGACTGGCCGACCTCTTTGGTGACGGCGGCGAACTGGGCTACATCTCTATCCCCGAGATCCTAGCCGCCGGGGGCGAACTCGATTTCCACTTCGCCCCCTGCTCCCTCCGCGAAGTTCGCGCCAAACGCCACACATCCACGCATGGCGCCTTCGACCGCCGATGGGTCCCACTCGAATAACTTTATGCGCTACAACCCCCTGAAATCTGATCCCGCTGGCGTGCCAGCCCTGCCGCCAAATCCGAAATCAGCAGAAATCATAAATCAGAAATCCCTTACTCCCGTTCTCACCGAAAACGAGCAAAGGAACGGCCTCGAACTCCGTTTTCCCGGCAAACCCTCCGACGCCATCATCGCCCGCTTCCGCGCCACTAAATCTGGCCCGCGCGAATACGAATGGCGCTTCCATTTCCGCGGCAAGTTCTGGTACGCCAAACGCAGTGAGGCTACTCGCGCCTTCGCTTTGGAAATCCTGGCACTCTGTTCCCCATCTCCCGTCTCTCCTCTCCCGCCGACCACCGCTGAAATCCGTCCAACCACGCCTGCCATAGTAACCCCGGTTCCGGGCTCATCCCTTCCATCCGCCCTATCACTGCCCTCTCCCGGCCCAACCCCCGAACCCGCCTCTGAGCCTGAACCCGACGCCTTCGCCGCCTGGTCCGAAGACCGCCAAACCCTCACCTGGCAGCACGGCGGCGAAATCATCAGCTTCTATCGCTGCCCACTCAGCTCGCCTCACGCCGATTACTTCGTTGCCGCCGACGGCGATGCCTTCGGCCTCGAATGCACGACAGGCCAATCCTGCATCGCCCTAGCCGAAGAAGCCCTCCACCTCGCCGGTGCCCATTGTGTGTACGTCATCTTCGCCCTCAAAGATCGCAGCGCCAATTCCATTTCCCGTTGGATGAAGAAGTGGTCCGCCCGCACACTCGACACCAAAGGAAATATCTTCGACTCCGTTTCCCGCCGAGTACCAGCGCCAGCGCCGCCGAGCGCAAGCGAGGAAGCGTCCAACGTCATCCCCGTTGACTTCATTCTCACGGCGCCCACCTCGGTCACGTGCGCGCCGCCAGATGTTCCTTCCCAATCCGCGATCCGCAATCCGCAGCCGGCAATTTCTCCCACCCCGGCCTGGCGCGCCCGCCTGCTCCGTTCGCACATTTCTTAGTCGTTTTTATGCGTTACAAACCAACATCATCCCCAACCATCGCCGAATTGCCACCCGCGGCCCCGGCTCCCTCCGTCACGCTCGCGCCAGCGAGCGCACCGTCACCCTCGACCCTCGACCCTCGACCCTCAACCCTCAAAAAGGTCAGCCTGTCCGGCATCGCCAAAAAGAAAGACGATACCTCCAACAAATACCCGGTCTTTCCCGATCCCGATGGCAAAGCCGCCGAAATCGCCGCCCGCATCGTCCAGCGCAACGAGCAATTCGAGGCATTAAAATCCGCGCTCGAAACCGATAAAGCTGAACTTGGCCAAACTCTCGTCCGGCCCTGGTACTTGCGCCACTTCCACCGCAAAACCGACGTCCCATCGTCCGTCCTGGTCAATTTCCCCATCCCCGAAGACCCCCAAACCGGCACACCCACTGCCACCGGCAATGTCCGCGTCACCGTCAAAGACCAATATGCCACCTTCCCGAACGAAGAACCGTTCGCCGGCATCCTGGGCGATCAACTCTCCACCTACTTCAGACAATCCTTTGAACTGAAAATCGCCGGCGACAAAATCCCCGGAGACAAAGCCGCCGAACTCGTCGAGAAAATCCAGCTTCTTTTTGCAGAATACGATTGTACCGACGCCCTCGAAGCCAAGGAATGCATCCGCCCGGTTCCCAACTTTAAGGAACTCCGCTTCGCTCAAATGGGCCTCGACCAATCGCTCGCCCTGGAAACCATCGGCGAGAAGGGCCTAACCCAAATCGCTGTCTCCACCAAAAACGTCCGCAAGTGAACTCTCTCAATCTCACCATCCCAAGCAACGGCATCATTAAAGAGACGCCGCACTTTCGGCTCTACTACGCCGGATGGAGGTTTCGCGTTCGTTGTAAAGACAAGCGTTCCGTCCCCCGTGGACGCGTCATCTCATGCCGGGACGCCAACTATCTCGCTCAGTTGAGCACCCAGCCCGACGCCAACCGGCACTCCACGTTTGATAGCGCCTGCTGTATCGAACTGGGTGTTGGCGTGTTCCGTGCCTAATCTCGCGCTAGCTGCCTGTGCATCTCGGTGACACCGCGCAAACTAGTACTCCGAGGGCGCGGCCAGACAGCCAAGCGCGTCCATTTCCCACCTAATCACTCTATCCAAAAATCCATCAATCCATTCTTCCCATGGGCATGATGAAAAATTACCTCCTCACCCTCCTGCAAAATTGCTCCGAGCATCGATGTGGCCAGGATGCGGTCGAATACGCCATCGTCTCCGGCCAGGTCCCGCTGACCTACGACCTCGAAACCGATCTCCGCACCATCATGGGCGAACCCGGCAAACCCGAAACGGGCCTCTACGACCAACTCATCGAACAATGGCAACGGCTCCAGCGCCAGCATCACGATTCACTCATCGAATCTTACCAACCCATTCTCGAAGAAATGCTCCGCCCGTTTCAGGTTCCCACTACACCTGACAATATTGGCCAGCCGTGCCACGGCCACGGGACACCTCCCCTCGACAGAACCGCATGAAACGCATCTCAATTCGTTACCTCGCCCACCCCGTTGGCGTTCCGTGCCCTATTTGTACCGACCCGACTCTCCCATTCGCCGCCGTGCATTATTCCGGTCCTCCTTGCCTGCGTTGTCGTTACGAGTCCTCTGAAACTATCGGCACGCGCGCCTGGATTCGCTACCGCTGTCCCGCCTGCGGCCACACCTGGAAACCCGATTCCGGCCTATGAAGCTATCCCGCCAAGCCTTCCGTTTTAACCATCGCCAGGCCCGCCTCGGCAACCTCGGCCTGCTCGCTGTCAGCCTCACACCCAAAAGCTACCAATGGTTTCTCACCCAGGTCTATGACCTCCGTTATCCCCACATCGGCGACGAACGCCACCTGTTCCGCCAATTAGGCCGCCGCACCTTCTGCGATACCTTGTCACGCGCCGACCTCCGCGCCCTTCGCCAACGCCTCTGGTACGCACGCTACTACAAACGCATGGGCATCAAACCCACTCCCAGCCATCGCTTCTATGAAAACGCCGCTTAAAATCAGGCGCGTCATCGCCTTCACCTGCGCCCGCAGCCGCGTCGAATTCGTCCCTGCCATTCCGGGCTTCAAAGTCCTCTGGCAAAAAGCCTCCTCGCCCGTTCTCGCTGGCACTTTCTCACACTGGCGCAAGGTTGGCTGGATTGATGACCCTCGTCCCACCCCCGCGCTCGCCCGATTTTTCATCCGCAAAGCCTGTGCCGAAGACGAAGGCAAAACCACGTATTTCTACGCCGACCAAAACATTGACCCGCCCGAAACCTATGCCCCGCTCCAAGAATAAAATCGCCATCGTCATTCAATCCGGCTGCGTCGTTCAGGCCGTGTCGAATTCCGACGTCGAACTTTTGATCGTGGACCGCGATACCCAGGACGAACAAACTCCCACCTTCAAAACTATTGGCTCCGCCGGTTGGGACATGCCCGACGTCATTTGGGATGCCCCGCTCCTCGCCTCCTGGTGGCAGACTGCCGAAAAAGACGCCCAATCCTGGAACACCCAATGACCTCACCCATCAGCCATCCAACAATCCAGCCGTTGACCTTCCCCGCTCGGCCCATCAACGGCGGTAAGTTCGGCCTCATCCCAAAGTCCGGCCTACGGCTCTGGTCCCCTAAACTCAACGGCTGGCGCGCCCTCGTCCACGTCCCCACTCGGACCCTCTTCAATCGCGAAGGCCAACCCCTCTCAATTGCAAAAGAATTCTCCGCCGCCCTCGATCAACTCCGCGGGTATTCCATCGTCACGCCAACTGACTGGCTAGACTGCGAAGCCCTCGAACGCCGCCACGGCATAGGGCGTGGGACCCTCATCGTCCTCGATGCCATAATACCCTCCATACCGGCTTACGACCGTTACAACCTTCTCCCCGGTTGGCCGCTCGAAATCGGCCAAAAGCCCGACCCGAACTCTGTCTATCGCCTTATCCAATATCCCCTGGACGACACCATCGAAGCCCATCGCATTGTCTTGTGGAACAAATGGACCCAAATGCAATCACTAAACAAACAATGGTCCTGCGACTTCTACGAGGGCCTTGTCGCCAAACGCGCCGATTCCCCATACCCCATCCAGCTCCGCAATCCCAAAGCCGAAACCCCCACCTGGGCCAAACATCGCTGGGCCTGGTGAACACTATGACTAAAATCTCCAATGGCCTGCCGTGCCACGGCAAATCTGCAATAATTTACGGCCGCGTTTCCACCGACGAACAAACCTCATCCACCCAGGAGCATTTCTGCCGCGGCTATCTCACCCTCAAAGGTCTCACCCTCGACTCTGATTTCTACGACGACGACGTTTCCGGCGCCGTCGCCATTTGGGACCGGCCCAATGGCCGCAAACTCCGCGAACGCCTGGCCGAAGGCGACGTAAAACATCTGGTAGTTGCGAAACTCGACCGGCTCGGCCGTAAAGCTATTGACCTCCTCAACACCGTCCAGCTACTCGATAAGCTCGGCATCGTCCTCCACATCGTAGATTTCGGCGGTGATTCACTCTCCACCCAGGGCGCCGCTGGCCGCCTCATGTTTACCGTCCTGGCCGGTATGGCAGAGTTTGAACGCGAACTCATCCGCGATCGCATCTCCAAACGCCTCGCCGTCAAGCGCGACAAAAATGAACTCTGCGGCACCGAACCTTACGGCTGGACCGCCGTGCCCACCGGCGAAGTGATCAATCGCCCCGGCAAAAAACCCGTGATCATCAAACGCCTCGAACCCAATCCCGAAGAACAAAAATGGATTCTGTTCATGCGCGATCTTCGTGCCCAGGGCTTCGGCTATCATAGCGTCGCCAAGCGCCTCAATGCCTTGGGCGTCCCCACCAAACGCCGTGGCGAAATCCTCACCCTCCGTACCCCCACCGGCACGGAGAAGCGCTTCGCCATCGGTAAATGGCAACCCGGCAACGTCTCCAAAGTCCTCAACAATAAAACCACCCAAGACTGGCTCGCGTCTCTCCCCGCTCCCAGCGCCGCTTAGCTCACTTTGGAAGCGCAGGCACACAGCGCGATGCTGCCGTGAGTCTGGACCGTCCGACGGCCTGAGACCGGCCCCACGCGCCAAGGTCCTACGCTTCCTCCACTCCCTCGTGCTCCGCTACACCTTTCAGCTTGATGCTCTCGATTTCGAATTCGCCTCCGAACCCGAACTCCGTTTCATCGCTAAGCACAGCCCCGACTGCGAGGCCCGCATTCAAGCCATCAACGTTCTGCTCGAACGCTCCCGTCACTTAGCCCGAATCGCTGCTCGCGACCTGGCCGCCGCGCTGCGCAACGTCGGCGGTGGTCAATCTCACATCATAAATCATAAATTATGTTGCCCTCTCAATTCCTTAAACTCACCCCATCCACCCCCGACGAATTCATCGGCCCCGCTGGTGCCATCGCCAAACTCCTGCAGCGCGCCGTCAAAGACTCCACTGCCGCCGGCAAAACGCCACTCACCGTCCTGTTCAATGGCCCTCCAGGGATCGGAAAATCCGCTCTCGCCCGCTACCTCATCGGCTTGCTCGGCTCTGATAAATGGTCCGTGAAGAAATATAGCGGTAATGATGTCAACATTGACACTGTCCGCGACATCGCCGCCGACCTGCACTACAAGGACCTCTTCGGCAATTGGCGCGTCCTCTGGATCGAGGAGGCCGACCTTATCCCGGCGGCAGCTCAGAACAGATTCTTGATGCTCCTCGATGACCTGCCCCAGGGTTGCGCCGTCATCTGCACGTCCAATTGCAAGGTTGACGATTTTCAAAAGCGCTTCCAGACCCGCTTCAAAATCTACGACGTCGAGCCACCGCAGCCCCAGGAAATCGAAAACCTCCTCCGCCGTTGGCTCACCCGGCCTCAGGACCTCAAGAATATATCCATCATGTCGTGTGGCTGCGTGCGCCAGGCCCTCCTAGACGCCGAAACCTGTTTGCAAGCCGCCGCTTAGGCATTTCGCTCACCCCATAGCACCGCCTCCTTTCTCGCCTAACTCCAACACCTAACAAGCAACTCAAACTATGTTAACGATCAAACGTTCCGACCTTGCTGCTGCCCTGGCTGTCGTAACACCAATCACCAAGGGTAGTCGTTCGCTCCCAATCCTAAATCACGTCGCCATCGAGTGCCAAAAGGACGGTATTTCCGTCACAGGCACGGACCTCGACAACTATATACGCACGTCCGCCCCTGCATCGGTGGACGCCAAAGGGGGTCTGGCCACCACGCTCAATGCCGCTGTCCTTAGCAGCCTCGTCAACTCCTTCCCCGAGGACGCAAAGCTTGAATTCACGTATGCCAAGGACAAGAGCACCATGGAGATCCGCACTGGCTCGTCTCGCTATAGCCTTGGCACACTCGCCGCGGATGAGTTCCCGCCCCTGCCTCAGCTCAAGCCGGCCGCCACCTTTGCCCTGCCGCAACCAATCCTCTACAAAGCTCTTGCCGACACCGCTTTCGCGCAGAGCACAGACCACTCCCGTTATGTCCTCAACGGTTCGTATTTTAGTCTCAATGGGAGGCTGACAGTTGTAGCAACTGATGGCCGGCGCCTAGCCGTCGAAGATGCCGACCTGCCACCGGACGATAAACGGGAGAAGGCCGACATTATTCTCGCCGATAAAACGGTAAAGGAGCTGCTCCGCCTCTTGCGCCCAGGAGATTCCGACGAGAAAAGCGCCGAACCGGTCACGGTGGCTGTCGGCGAAACCCAAGTCCAATTCCAGTTCGGCGGAATCACTCTCACTTCGCGCCTCCTGGAAGGCCAGTATCCCAATTACCGCCAGGTCATCCCGACCGCGGATGGCAAAGGCATCCCCGTCGGTCGTGCCGACTTCCTCACCGCCCTCAGGCGCATCAACATCATCGCCGATGGTTGCTGCACGCTCGACTTCAGATCGCAGACGCTCACTGTCAAAGCTCGCGGCAACAAGAACACGCCCGGTGAAGCCCTGGAAACCCTGCTCATCCCCAAGGTTAAGCAGCCGATTTCGATCGCCTTCAACCCTCAATACCTGATCGAAGCACTAGCCGCCGTTACCGACGATGAAGTCAGCATCCACCTCAGTGATCCGCTCTCGCCGGCTCTATTCAAGGTGGCCTCCAAACCATGGCTCTGTGTTGTCATGTGCATGCGCACAGATGAAGGGGCGGGGACTGCGTCCTCCCCGAAGCCCGAAAAACCTGCGGCGGGGAAGCCGAGCAAGGGCGGCAGCGGCGACACGAAGGGAACCCCCGATGATGGACAGAAATCCGAACCGACCCCGGACCAAGCCGCTGATCCGGAAGTCCACTTCTGAAATCGCAGACTCTGCTCTATGCAAAAAAATCAACTCAGTCCCGCCTGCCTCCAACCCTTCCTCGAATCTGCTTCCAATTCTGTCCAGAAGGGAATGGCACAATATTTCACACCCGTCGAATGGGCCGAAATCCTGTCCAGCCCACTCCCGCGCCTCCGATATTCCGTAGTGGACTTCAACTGCGGCAACGGCCAACTGCTTAAAGGCAGCGCGCGCCCATCAACTAGCCATCTCCTCGGCTGCGACATTGATCCATCAGCGCTCTGCAATCTGCAATCTGCGATTCCAGGCGATCTCACCCGGCTTTATCCGCTCTTGTGCGCTGTCCAGTTTAAGGCCGATTGCTTCGCTCTGAACCCGCCCTGGGATCTCCATTGGTATCGCGAACGCTTGTCGGCCTTGGCCGACTCGGAACTGCCCTCCGTCCGACAAGCCTTCGCAGCTCATGATGGCCGCACGTCGCCCGAGACAATTGATTCCACCATCGCCACGTTGTGCATCGCTTTGGACCTCTGTTCGACCTGGGGCGAAGGCTTTCTCATCGCCAACGAAGCCACACTCCAACGCCTCATCCTCCAGGCCAACGCCCCTCACTCCGCCCTCGCCGCCCACATTTGGGCGCACATTGTAGTCGAAGGCAACATCTGCCTCCCTGGGAGCGCGGGCATCCTGCCCGCTTCCAACACGATTGCGCAAACGCACGGTCCGTCTGACCTGACACCTGACACTGGATCACCTGACACATTCCGTACGGGTATTATCTATTTCGCCCGAAACCACGATTCAGGTTTCGCAAAAACCACCGGCTGTTCCACTCTCGAAGCTGCCAAATTTGCGTGCGAATCCCTCTACAACCGCCGCTCCGAACTCCGCCAGGGCCCAGAAATCAAAGTTTATGCCAAGACCGACGACACCGCCGAACTCTGGAAAGCTGTCGGGCAGGAGTGGGAACGCCTGTCTCGCAAAGACCGACCGCAATGGAATCTCTCCCTCACTTCCGCCGGCCTCATTCACGCCGACCTTACCCCGTTCGATGCCCATTCCGGTCGTATCAACAAGACTTTGGCCGATACCCTGTTCCGGCTCCACGACAAGCAACCCATGCAGCTTGTCCTCCAGCGCCACTCCCGCCGGGCCCTTGAACGCGCTGTCGCTCCAAACTCTCCGTGGCGAATTGGCCCCGCCCTCGTTTCGGCCGTCCATCGCGCGATTGAGGAATACCAACGCGTCCGCGCGCCACTGTATCCTCTCTCACCTATCCAACGCCTCGGTTACCTCGACGAATGCGATGATATCGTCTGCTCCCGGAACCTTCGCGGGCGCAACAATACACTCGACTTCACTGCCGATCAGAAATACCCCCTTCGCTCCACCACCATCGGCGTCAAGCGCTCCGGCAAAAAGCTGAACCTTGAAGGCCAATACGACGATGTTGAGTGGAACGGTCAGGAACTTGCCTTCTTCATTACCGATAATGTCGGCACGGAACGCATTTTCATGGATGCTCGGCTCCAATCTCCCGACGTCGAATTTAATCTCCCACGCTCCCCCGACAATCCGAAGGAGCGCGTTAAAGTAGATTTCACGCTCCAGGACCTGGTCCATCACTTCATCGTCCCCAATGTTGAAGATGTGGCTCGTACCCAACCCGATACCTACCAATCCAACCTCAAGCTCCTTACCGAAATCGAATCACTGTGCGCCCTCTGATCGCCGTCAGGCGATCAGGAAGTGCGCCGCTCATGCCTTCATGAGGGCAGGCTCTCATGCTCCTGATATGAACTGCACCGAATCCCAACTCGAATCCTTGCAAACCCGCATCCACGCTTCCGCGAAAACCTATGCTGATGCTTATCTTCAATGGTGCGCCGATTGTCCATAAGTCAATGACCCTCATCTAATCATCAAATTCTACTCACCATGTTCAAATTCAAACGTTTCCAAAAGGAAGATCTCTCGCGCGCGGCCACCCACGATGGCGTAATTCTTGGCTCCGACACCGGCACAGGCAAGAGCATCTATGCGTATGCTTGGCCCCTGCTCAAAGTGGGCCTGCTCCGCCAACCGTCACAAGAGGCCGCCGAAATTACCGATCTCCGCAACCAAATCGCCGCGCTCCAGGCCCAACACGCCACCACAACCAAAACCCGCTTCTCAGCCGCCACCGTCCAGCGCTCCCGACAGATCGAGCAACTCCAGGCAAAGCTCACTCACTTACTCACTCTTTCATCCACTCGCCCACTCGCTAACTGCCCGCCAGCGAAGCCTCTCTGCCCCGCTCAACCCGTCCTCCTCATCGCGACCGGAGATCTCCACGAGCAACTCATCGCCGAAGGCCAGAAACATTTCGGCGTCACTCCCACGATCATTGATTCACAGGAAACTTTTTTCAAACTCTCTACCCTCAACCCCACCACAGGCCGGCGCACTATTGCCCAGGGCTATTACCTCACCACTTATACCGCCCTTGCTCGCAACGGGGTCACGTCATTCCCCGACCTCGACCTCAAGAATCCATCACGCATGATGGAAGTCCTTAACCTCAAGCAAATCGATCTCGACGCCTTCTACGCGAACCGCGGCAATCTTTTCCAGCGCCACTACAGTAACCTCTACTGCACCCCGGGCACTTCAGGCTGCGACCTCGATCGCTCCTACTCAGCTCTTAAACGCGAGTGCAACAATCGCTGGCAGGAAAAGAACCTCGATGAGGCCTACGATGTCCTCCGCCACTTCCAACCCTTCGCTGCTCCCGACGGCGACCCCGCTCTTTGGACCGTGGACTGCCTCTCCCCTGATCAGCGCAAGGCCGTTATGGCTCGATTCGTCACCATCAAACATACCGAATACTCCCAGGCCATTGGCGAATCCCGTTACCCTCGCGACCCGTCCAGCACGTTGCCACCGATCAAATGCTGTTACAGTCCGTCCCTCGCGGACCTCTGCGCCGATACCTTTGCTGTCGTCGTCGCCGATGAAGGCACCAAGATAAAAGGCGAAGACACACTCATCGGCAAAGGTACCCGCCAGATGAACCCCAAGTATCGTCTGGTGCTCTCCGCCACCCCCATCAAAAACCGCCTGCCAGACGTCTTCCGCCTCGCTCACTGGTCCACCGGCGCCCATCGGCTGGCCAACGCCCGGTTCCCATTCGGCGACGATGATGCCCAAACATTTGCCGAACAATTCCTCGTCACCGAACGTAATCTCAGCGCGGAGAACCGCTCCGAAACCAACCGTCGTTACGTGAAACGGACACCACAGGTCTGCAACATTCATCGGCTCTGGAAGCTCTTCGCCCCGGTCATCTTACGCCGGCGCAAGACCGATTGCGGTGAGGACCTGGTTGCCATGCATCGCAATGTGGTCCGCGTGCCTATGGGCAAGGCTCAAGCCGCCGTCTATCGCTACCATCTCGACGCCGAATACCTTGATAAGAATGGCCGTCCAGCTCTCGGCGCCAAGCTCCAGGCCCTCCGTATCATCGCCGCCAACCCCTCATCCTGTCTCCTCGAATACCACCCGCCCGGCCCCAACTCCCTCCCTTACGACTCGGACCATCCTCACGGCTACGTTCGGTCCGACGTCCCCGCAGAAGTTATCCGTAGCCCACGGCCCTACATCCCCAAGCTCGCCTCTGCCCTGAACCTTATCCACCAAATCCTCGAGCGCAAAGAACAGGTCGTCGTCTTCTCCGCCTTCCACGACAGTCTCGATGCCCTCAGCGCCCGCCTGAACGAAGCCGGCGTCAGGCATGTTGTCTTGGACGGCCGTACTTCCCCATCCAAACGCGGCAAAGCTGCCGCCCAATTCAAACTCGGCCCACCAAACCATGTAGGGGACGACCCAAGGAGTCCCTCTGCCGGCGCAGCCGCTAATAAATCAGAAATCAGAAATCAGAAATCAGAAATTCCTGTCATGCTTGCCGGCGTAGAATGCATGTCCGAAGGCCATTCCTTCCACCTGTGCCGCAACGTCATCCTCCTGGCCTATTCCTGGGCCTTCGACAAATTCGTCCAGGCCATCAACCGCATCTGGCGCCTCAACTCGCCCTGCGATGTGAACGTCTATGCCCTGATCTGTGACGGCTCCATCGACCGTAAGCTCGAAGGCAACATTCAGGAAAAAGGCGACGCCGCCGAACTCGTCCTGGACGGTCAGCTCATCGCCGCCGACCCCGCCGAAGTCAACCTCGCCGAACTGCTCAAAATCGCCCAGGAAGATTTCAAAGCCTCCAAAGGTGAACATATGGACGAGACCCTCCTCGAACTCGAATGGCCTGCCCTGCGGTCCCAACTCGCCGGCGCCATGGCCGCCTGGTCCAAGCCGCTTCCGAAATCTGAAATGCCCATTCCCCTCGTTGCCCTGCCGCCTGATTTTCCAGCCTTGGTTTTACCTAGGCCTCGGCATGCCGTGCCGCCCCTAGTCCCCGCCGTCTGCAAAGTCACTTTGTCTGATTTCTGCGACTTGCCCCTTTGGCAGAAAGCCGCGTAAGAAGCGCGGGCGCAACGGAGGTTCTCACAGGAAGAATACACCCGCATGCGGGTAAAACCACCCGTTTACTCCTTTACTCTTTGCGATGGTTTATGTTAAAACCCGTTGAAATCCGATACTGAAAAGCTTTGGCATGGCAGGTGCATATAGGTTCGCAAACTAAATCGAGTATGCCACTGCTAAATTATAACAACTTGCCCAATGCAGAGCCTGTTGCACTCCTAAACGAAGTCTTCCAGGGCGTGCGCCCTTTCCACGATTATCTCGTCCGCACTATCCGCTATCTCAAAAGTGATGAAGCCATCTTACGCCTTGACTGGCGAGATCCTAGGCCCCCTGAAAAACACGACCCTGAGGTCGAGGAAGGCACGGTATGGGTCGAGTTAGTGGAGCCGGAAGATCGCCCGAACGAACCGGACTCGACTTTCAACGCTTTCCTGCAGGATGAGGTGCAAGAAGTCTATGAAGTTGCCCCTTTGGAGGAGACAGAGGGCGCTGCACGCTACCGACCGAAAGCCTATAAGTTCACGAGAGAAAACGAAATCCAGGTGCTCGATCGGGACCCCGAAAACAATCGTCTCCTGCTGGAGAGGTTGCCCGAACTTCCGTGGTTGCTGCTCCGGCCTAACACGCACCCTTTGGAGTGCCAATTGCGAGCGCTGGAGACATTGCGCGATAGTCCTGCACCGGAGCACCGTGCGCTTCTGCAATTATTTGAATCAACTGCAGTCTGCGCCTGGCCGCAAGTATCTCCAGTATCCCTAAGCGAGAGCGATTGGCTAGTCCTCACCGATCCCGGTCGCCCCGGCACGGCGCAGCAACGACAATTTGTAAACACGGCCCTCGCTACCCCTGATTTTGGAATTTTGGACGGTCCCCCTGGCTCCGGCAAGACCACCACATTATGCGAGTTGATTCTCCAATGTCTTAAGCGCGGAGAGCGAGTATTACTGTGCGCCTCGACGCACGTGGCGGTAGATAACGTCCTGGAACGCGTTACAGACCCAGCTACCAAAGGCGGCGAGAATTTAATAGCAGTACGGATTGGCGATCGTCGAAATCTCTCGGATAAAGTCAAACCGCACCAGTTCGAAGAATTCATCCGTACCGAGAGGCGACGCTTCGAAGGTTTTCTCCGCGGGCAAAAGTCTCCCACGGTGGCCCAGCAGATCCTTCGAGAAGCTCTTGAGAGTGGAAATACGGCGGTTGAGGAACTGATTCTCTCAACCGCCAACTTGGTGTGTGGTACGGCGATCGGAATTCTCCAGCACCCAGAGCTTAAACTCCGCCGCCGCCAATTCGTCAGTCCGAAGTTTGATGTTTTAATTTTTGATGAGGCGTCGAAAACAACGTTCCAAGAGTTTCTAGTACCTGCCTTGCTTGCGAAACGGTGGATCATCGTTGGCGACCCAAAGCAACTATCGCCTTACGTCGAGGAGGAGGCGGTTGCAATCAACCTAAGAGCTTGCCTCCCAGATCTAAACGCTCGTCGAGCCTGTCTCGCTAAGCTCCTGGAGAAGCGACGGAGTGCCCCTGCCACGGAGGAACACACGACATGGGAGAATGAACTTGGATGGCGCCTCACCCGTCTGCACGAACACCGCCTTTGCCCTGGCGCAACATCCGACCTTCTGGAAGACGACATCGACTTGCTCCTCCAGACGCCCAGAGAAGCGGAAGTTTTCAAAGCGGTTAACCAAGTCTGTCGTGTAGCTTTCCCCTCCATAATCGAAAACCTGCAGCACGGTTTCTCTTGGAATGATTCAGTTAGGTTTCAAACAGCATTGACCAGTGGGTTGCCACCTGACTGTCTAGAGCAGCGTTACGTGCTGCTCACCTATCAGCATCGTATGCATCCAGAAATCTCCGCGTTCTCGCGAAAGCATGTTTACGAAGGATCGGCGCTGCTCGACCCGGAGGACATGGCTAGTCAACGTAGCTGGCCGTACCAACTTTATGCTAACCGAGCCGTTTGGATTGACGTGCCAGGAAGGTTCAATCGGCGATTGAATAATAACCTCAATGAGGTAGCCACGATCATGAAAGACCTGCGAGAGTTTCTGGCGCAGGTGCGCAGCAACCCCGGCCAACTAAGTAGGCCATGGGAGGTTGCAATCATTGCCTGTTATCGCGGCCAAGAAAGGGCCGTCCGCCAACAGCTCCGAAATCTTTTACAGCAGCCGTTTGAAGTTCGGCACTTCTATTCCGGCCACAAAGACCACCCCGCAGTTCGGATCGAAGTTTGCACTGTAGATCGCTTCCAAGGGCATGAAGCCGACCTGGTTTTCATCACTTTTGCGAATGACAGGCCGACGAACTTTCTCGAGAGTCTTAACCGGCTCAACGTCGCGCTCACTCGTCCCCGATTCCAGCGCGTGTTGGTAGGAAACCGAGCGGCCATGAAGCACGCACACGGGCCAATCTTGCGCACGCTAGCTGAGACGGAGCCTTGGGCAAAATCCATCGAGGTAAAAAATGGACGCTAAAATTAGATTAACAAGAAAAGTTCAGCTCGAAGGGTGGCATTTTCAGGGTGAGGTTAGCTCCCTTCGCAGTCGGCCGTGGGAAGTCGCGGTGATGGCACTGGCTCAGCAGCATAGTGGTAGAGTGACCCCTGAAGACATCAGCAGAGAACTCCTCAATGGGCGATTGCCTGTGGCCCGCAGGCTGATGAGAATCTGCGAGCAGCTCGGACTGCTGGTGCGCGATGAGTCCGAAGTGGACGCACTCCGAATCACCGAACACGGAGAGAGAGCGGCGCAATCGCAGCGGGTGTTCGTCCCGCAACCAGGCAATTGGACGATCTGGCAGAGCAGCGATCCACTGCTACCCAGTCCTCAGATCAGAGTTGCACCTTGGCAGGAGGCGAGTGCCTTGGATCAAGCAGGAAAGAATCGCGGCATCGGTGCGTCCAGGTCATTTCAGGAGCCTCCTGATTTTCTGAGGCAGCTCGTCGGCAAGGAATTGGAGCTGCCCTTGGGTAAGGACCGAATCATGCGCATTGACCGCATAGCAGAATCTGTTGAGGAGGCAGATAAGGATGAGTTGATTGTTCAGATCAGTCTAAACCTCTCGCCTGGTGAATCATCGCTGCTTTTGGAGACCTTACAGGCGCCGAGCGAGAACGGTACGGACGCGTCCAATCATGGCCGGACGTGGCAATCATCCGCAACCTTCCCCGCCAACGTACCTTATCAGAGCGCATGGCTGGATCTTCTGGAAACTGAGGGATTGCAGGAAGCTTGGGACCAGGAGAAGCAAATCTTGCGTGTATCGTTTCCCGAAGATGATGTTGAGAAAGCAAAACTCCGGCGGGATTTGCATATTCAGCAACCTGCACTTCCTGGATTGGGCTTCTTCGACGCTACGCTTGCTTATCAGGTACCCATAGGGCCAGCCACGACCGAGGATGCGTGTCAGTGGGCGGAGTGGAAGTTGAAAAAGGCAATCGTGGATTACGCCACCCGACCGCGGTTCGAAGCCTGGGCGGAGCAGTCGCGGAGGCTTTTTCAGGATCTCAACCCCGTTTTGCCGACACGTGAACAACTCGCGCTCCAGATCCGCAATAGCTCTGACGGCCAATCCCCTGGTCAAGGGGAATGGCACATCCGAGCCTGCCTGGATTGGGAACTGTAAGGACGCATGATGAAAAATTGGGAATTAACTCGCCAAAAAGTTGTGGACCAACGCGCCCTCGAACTGCCTCCTGCATGGGTTCCGCGCGCTGCAACCACTCATTCAACATCGGAAGTAAATCCGAGTGGCGTTTGCCAAACAGGGCCTGCCCGGAAGCTAGCTGGGAAAATCTGTGAAGCAATCAGTTCCGCGAAAGAGATGGTCGTGGTGTCTTCTTTTCTGTTCGCAGATGCGGAATTGGAAGCATGCCTCCTCAGCGCTGCCAGACGAGGGGTCTCCATCTATCTAATGACAGCATCCGAACATCGGTTGGACCGCGAGCCGCGAGAAGATTCCGAGTTCGGACAAAAGTGCCGCGCGGACCATGAACGCTTGCTCAATTCCCTCGCAGGGTGGGCATTGATACGATCCTGTGCGGGCTTTCACGCTAAGGCTGTCCTCGTGGATCCAAAAAACCCAGGACCAGGTTTCGTACTCACTGCGAACCTTACTGCTGAGGCCCTGGAGCGTAACGAAGAGCTCGCGGTGAAACTTCAGCCCGCCGAAACCTCGATGCTTTTTGAGGTCATTCGCTGGGCGTGCTGGGAAATGGCCAATCATGAAATGGGCAAACCCGGCTCATTCCGGGATTTCAAACCATTATCGATGCTTCCGAAGCCTCACATTGCCGGTTCGATCAAAGCCATTATTCCCGGTGCAGATTCAATCACTTCAGAGGCGCTAGAGTTAATTAGTCAAGCCAACCAAGAGGTTGTTGTTTCCTCTTTCGGTTGGAGCGGCGGCCACCCCGTCGTCGAAGAACTTTGCAAACGCGCTCGCGAAGGTCTCAACGTCACGATTCTCGCGCGAGTTCGCCCGGCAGCGATGCCAGCTTTATTAGAGCTGCGCCGTTGCGGAGCCAAGGTTTTTGGCTTCCCTTGGCTGCATGCAAAAGCAATTTGGAACGATGCCGGCAAAGGGTTGGTAATGTCGGCAAACCTGGAGCCTTCACCTGGAAAAAGCACCTTCGAGCTGGGCATCGCTCTGGAAGGAAAAAGAGCTGCGACACTGGGCCAGGTTCTGCGCGGCTGGAGCAGTGCCTCCAAGTTGGAGTTGGTGAGTTCCCCTGCGTTAGGCGGTTTTACTGGCACGGCTCTGCTTTGGCAGAACAACGCTTTCTCGCCTTATTGCGTCAAAGAGGAGGAAGTTATTGATGTTGGTGAAATAGAAGCACCTTCAACAGAGTTGATGGAGAGCCTCCAGCCTCCGATACCGACCGCCCCGGGTCTACCAAAGCCTGCTCATCAACTTGTATATAAAGGAAATATCATGCCTCCAATGCTTAAGCCTAAGGCCCAAGAAAGGTTACGCCCGGGCAAGACGAAAAGAGACTCATTTACCCCATTTAATCCTCCGGTGTTCCGGGAGCCCGACGGAAGGGTTGTGGTGGCCATAACTCATCGCGAGCAACTGTCGCACGCCCTGCGGATTAAGGACGAAGTCAAGGCTGCAGCTATCGTGGTCAGAGAGGAGAAAAGATCGTGAAAAAAGAATCTAACCTGCTGGTTTGCTGGCGGTCCAAAAATCATCGCGAGGAGGTTCTGATTGGCGCGATTAAGGCCTTGCGGAAGCGGAACATGAGGATTGAAAGGGTCCTGTTTCTTTTTCAGCCGGGTCTCGAACCCGATACCTCTAAATTGCCAGACGGCGTCCATGTGCAACCGCTAAAAGTGCCGATCGAGAATCCCACAAAACACGAGGAGGTTTACACCGCGGTACGCGACCATGTGGTCCCGCTGCTCAATGCCGAGTCCGGCGCTAGGCTGCACGTGGACATTTCCCCGGGCACCCCCGCCATGCACGCCGTCTGGTTGGTGTTGCATGCAGGAGGCGCATTCCCTGATGGCACGCAGCTCTGGTCCTCTCAACGCAACCCCGGCACGGAAGTCCTAAGGATTGATAAAGTTGAATTTCCAGTGAGCACATACTTGGCGGAGATTCGACGGTCACTACGGCTACATCCAGGCATTGCTGTTTACGACCAGGAGGCACGCTCAGTCGCTAGACGGGAAGCCTTGGATCGGTTGGCCCGCTACGCCCGCGTCCCAGGAGCGCCAATACTGGTGCTGGGCGAACGGGGAACTGGTAAGACACGTCTAATCGATAAATCGTTCGCAAGTCTTAGAGGCCGGCGCAAAGTCGTTACTCTCCCTTGCGGCGGGCTCGACTCGACGCTCGCTGATAGTCTCCTGTTCGGTCACGTCAAAGGGGCGTTCACCGGAGCCGCCGAAGAACGCAAGGGTCTGCTCTCCGAGGCGAATGGCGGAATACTCTTCTTGGACGAGGTCCAGGACCTCCCTAAGCCTGCCCAGAGAAAGCTCGTACGGGTGTTCCAGGATCGGCAGCACCTGTTCCGACAAGTGGGTGCCGACAAAGAGATTCAAGTGGACGTTGATCTTGTCTGTGCCTCGAACCGCACGATGACCGAGCTTAAAAAAGACCTCGATCCCGACCTTTACGATAGACTCAGCGCACTCATTGTCGAGATTCCCCCGCTCCGGGAGTGTCGAGAAGATCTTCCTGACGATTGGCGGCGGGTTTGGAGCGAGCTGCGACTCGATATCGAGATGCCCGAGCAAGCCCCATGGGGCACGCCAATCCAGGATTTGCTCTCGAATGACCCTTTGCCGGGTAATTTGAGGGATCTCCAGCGGTTCGGGTTCGTCCTGATGGCATCTTGGCATGGCCGTAACCCGGCTGATGCCATTTCCAGAGCCGTGGTGGAATGGCATCGAACAGCCGCGTCCAATGAAAGTTCACAGCCGATACTTGGTAACGGATCACGTAATAACCAAATCCGCGCCTTTAGAGCCGCGCTTGCAGTTCGTTCCAAACAAGAATTCGGGACCTGGAAGAGAGCTGCCAAAGCGCTCGGCTGCGATGAAAAGACCCTTCGGGAAGATGCACAAGTTAACGGAGGGTGAGGTGCCCGTACCGGATCTTCACCCATTTCTGATTCTTGTGATTAACTGCAACTCGGAACCTGCCAGGTCTCTCTTCCAACATTTTTTACATTTTTTTATTAGCGTTATTGACAAGCTCAATTCGACATGCTAAAAGCGGTTCCGATTTCAGTAGGTAAAGCGTTAAATAATTAGGTCACATGGATCGGGTTTCTAGGCAATGGGTTCGTGGTCAACCGACGTTGGAGTGCCAGCGTTGTCCTCTCGAGAGTGGGCAAACTTTCAGCCTTGCACTCCTTCTCGTTAGTGCAGCTATTGTTGCGTTGCTGCTAACAGGGTGTGCGACTCCGTTGCAAACTGCGGGGCTCGTGGTCGGGGTTACTGCTGCCGGAGCGCAATCACCCAGTACTGAGATGGAGCAGATCTACTACTTGGGTGTATTTGATCCACAAGAGCAAGTTCCTCCGGCGATTTATCGAGTCAGGGTCCGGGGCCAAGCTAGTCTTATCAGCGTGGCAAAGTTCGCATCCGGGTGGGTCCCAGCCAGCGTAGCGGATTCGCTAACAACCGACCTAAAATATACCGATGCGGGCGCGATCAAAGTATCCAAGGCGGAAGGCGATAATACCGCAGTGTCCCTAAAAACAGGACGACGCCTAATGCTTTTTGGACCCGAAGGATTCAGGGAAGCACCGCGCGATTATCGTTTGGTTATTATCATGGGTAGCAACCCTTCTAAGTATTTCCAGGCCGTTAGCCAGGTCTTAGACGCTACAGCAAAGGCTGGGCGCTCTGACACGAACAATGCATTGGTTAAGCAAATCTTAATTCAATTGACGACTATGCAAGGTCAGAAGGACGACCTTCAACGAATGCTTGACGAACTGCCACCGCCGCCAACTCAGAATTGATGTTATGGGCTATCTGAGGCAATCCAACTCTATCGTCAAGATGGCAGCTATTACGCTTCCGTTCCTATTATCGGCCGGCTGCGCAGTCCTTACGGTGGACGTGGACGTTTACAAAGGTGCATTAGCAAACCAGCAGGAAATTCAAACCAAACAGCTGGCTGCCATGACCATGGCTGCCAAACCAATCCTTGAGGGCCTTAGTAATCGGCTTCGGCTCTCAATAACGCAGGAATTGAAAGCCTCGAAAACAAATTTGGATCATATCTCGCTTCACGCGAACGTCGCGGACATCCTCGGCCTGTATGAGGACGTGGGCGTTAATACAAACTCGGCGCCCGTTGTCGCCATAGTTACTGCTTTGCGCGAGACGCACCGGGACTTTACTAATTCCGCAGCGGCCTTCACCACCAACAGGAACTTGACAAATGAAGTATCCACGAATTGGTTAGCGTACAAGCAAATCGCTTCTTCCCTGCTCAATTACAGTTCGCAGCTGCCAAAACCGGCCGTCGAGGCAATTAAAAGTCTTCCCGAGAATGCTAGTGACCTACAAGAAGCCACAACGGCCGCCCTTGCGGTCCAGACCTCGACGGCGCAAGTCGGGAGCCTCCAAGGGGGCCGACTTGATGACGGGATAGAAACCATCATTAGGCGATACTTGAACCGTGCTGCGGCGATTTACGACACCTCCAAGGATCCGGATGCGAAGCTTTACCGCAGGCAGCTTTGGATCTCGTGCGTGGATTTTGCAGAAAAAGTAAAGTTTATCGCAGATAATCAAAGCAGTGCGACATTGCAACCGGGCTATTCCCGTTACATAATAGCACTCCAAGCGATCGGGAACTCGATTCTCTCCTTAGCGGATGCCCTACAGGAACGTTTCACCTTCCAGAACAACGTGCTGGATACCACGAACGGCTTCTCGGCGCTCTCGGCTGCGACAAACTATCTCGCCCATTCTAGTGCGTCCGCGAGGACGTTTCCCGTCCCAGGCGCGACGAACAATCCCCCGGCGCAACTGAGTTTGCTGATCGACGAACTTAAGGACATCCAAATCGCCGCCACGCTCGAAGGTCAAACTAATCTCGCAAGTCATGCGCAAGCTGCCATCGCCCTCGCAACTGCTTACCACGCCGATAGTATCTATATACTGCCCACCATGGCCTACTTGCGAAGTAGCTACCCAGCCACGACGTTACAGAAAAATGATGACGGGCTGTGGCATAACATGCTCGCCGATCAGAGTTGGCGATCGCTCCCAGCACCGTTTGGCGGATGGGTTGCGAATGCCCACATCAACGGTGATGACGCGCGTGCGCAAGCTGAAACCGACAAACAGTTTTGGCAAACGATCAATCAGATCAGAGTGGCGGGCTCGGGAATAACAAGTTATGTCCTTACGAAAGACGACATCGGCAATTGGTACATCAAATCCTATACGGCGGATCCCACGCCAATCATCGAGGGCGCGAAGAGCCTAGCTCTTACCACGGCTGGCCCCACAGCCCTTGCTTCACCAAAGGGAGTTTCCCTTCCAGTAAAGTCCCCTGCTACAAACGCAGAACCAGCTTTGTTGGCGAAGGAGCTAGGCATTATCACGGACGCGTATGCAGTCCAAACTCTTCAGGACGGCACAAATCTCGTGCTGACGACCACAAACTTGATCGGGGATTTGAGAGTCCAACTGGGCCAGGCCCGTCCTCTATCATTCACTAACGTTTTCACAAATTCGGTTTTCTTGTTCTGGACAAACCCAGTCCCCCTCACATTCTCGAATGCCTTCACTGGAGGCACATTTCAGCACGATTTCACCAACACCGCATCGAGCACCACCGGCCTTCAGTTCAGCGATCTGCTTTCAAACGCCACGTCCTACTCCTCCAATGACCTCGCGAATTCAATGTCGAACACCAGTCAAGAGACTAATATATCCCGAACGCTGACCAACAACTCTCTTCGCGGATTTGGAGTTATGTTTTCCAAGCCGGGCACAGTTGTATCGTCCAATCGGTTTTTACTTTCCTTACCGGAAACGAGCTCAACCCCAGTTCTGACGGCCACGAACAGCGTAAGGTTCACCATCGTTACCTCTCCCCAGGCTCAAGGCGCGTCCCCGTTTACGACAAATTTGGTACTCGGATTCACCAATTTTTCCACGAGCATTCTGACAAATTACGTTTCCATTCCGATACTCTCATCCAATCTTGGCACAGCCGAGAGTGTTGTAGGTGCAAGTAACCACTATACGGCTCTAGTTTATGACTTCGCTACAAATTCTGTTACCGTTGTTCACGTTTGGACTAATGGATTCATACATTTACTGACCAACACTTTCACGTCCAGCATTGCAAACACAAGCCCAGGCACTTACACGAATACGCTCCAGTGGACCCTTACCAACACCAGTGCCATTAATTTCGGATTCTTCCCCTCCAACTCCCCGGCGCTTTGGCTATTTTTGACTAATTTCTTCAATAGTACCAACGCCACGACGATCGAACCAAGCGGTGACATCAACCTTGATTTCCTCCAGACGAGCTATGACCGGTACGTGCGCAGTCCTGCTACAAACCTAGCTACGAAGATTTTTAGCCCGCACGCAACAACAAATGCTCTTGCGATTGCCGATTACGAACTGGCCTTGTTGCAGCAATGGGATGAGGTAATTAACAAAGTTGCACTCTCAGGGACGCCCGACCAAAAACGAATCGTCGTGCAGTATGTCGCACCTCAAATCCGCGCACTAGCCAGAAGGCGCCTTGACGCTATGAAGGCTTACACCGATGGGTTGAAGCTTTTGGCTCAATCGCAGCAGTAAGGTCGTTCATACTGTCCTATTCCTGCTCAAACCCCTGGTTTGTAAACTTCAGCGTTCGACAGTTTTCTGAAACTGTGCGGGCTGTTTTTTCGGGGACGCCACCGGGAACTTTGGCTTCGATTTCGACGGTTACTGTGACTTCGCTGTTTGGCAAGCTGGCGAGGTGTTGAATGATTTCGTTGGCGATCACGCCGACATCACGACTGATCCGTGCGGCATCTACTTTGGCGCTCCCGAAGAAACGGGTAGGAAGGCTGACAATAGCTGGAGCCCCCGACTGGCCTGTTGGCGGGGTCGGAACAGGCGTTCCGCCGCCGGCTGCGCCACCGCCGACCACTTGCCTCGTTGTGCCTCCAGGCTGCACGGGAGGCTTGGGTTGTTCAGCATCAAGCTGCTTTTCGGCGATCGCAGGTGTCACGAGCAAACCCACGGCCTCACTACCAAATCCCAAGATCTGGCCGGCCCGCAGCCCTAGATAGCGCCCTTTTGCCTCATCATAGCCTTCTGCGAAAGCGAAGGTATCGTTGCGCCAGGTCATCAGACCAACGCCTTCGCGCATTGAACTGAGCAACACCTCGCTGTCCCGGAGCCGCTGCAGGTATGGATAACGCGCAAAGTCCTCAATCAGTTGCTTCACGCTGGCATGGTTTCCACGCCAGAGCGGGACCGAGTCCAACGCCTGGCGCAAAAAGGTAGGCGTGAACTGCGCTACCATCTGACCATCATTACGCAGCTTTCGGGACGCCCGCACCGCCAGCGCATCAGCACCGGTGAGTCTCGTCTGTTGCCAATCCAGCGTCGCGTTCGGGTTGGGTTGCGTCGGTACCAAAAGCCATTGAAAAGCCTCTCCGATCCGGCTTGTCGTCGTCCGGTCCCACGTCGCCTTTTGCGTAGCGGCCTGACGGGACTGCGATTTGTCCAGGTTCAATTCCGTCTCTTGTTCCACAATGGATTGCCAGGCAAGGTAATACCGGGCGGCCTGCTCCAACTCGTCGAGGCGGCTTCGGTCCGCAGCGAGAAAGACGAGGGTGTTCTGGTAAATCCGCGGACTGCTCCCTCGTTGCGAGAGAAACTGTTTCGCGATCTCCAATGCAAAGTTCGAGCCCTCGCGCGCGTAGGGTTTGTCCACGTCCAGCACCACGAGTCGCACTTCCATTTCATCCGGTATATCTGCAGATTTCGTCGGAAACGGATAAATCTTCGGGAATTCGCCACGCGATCGTAAATCTTCTCGCACCCTGCGCCGAATCTCTTCGCCAACCCGATCCGGCTCCCGTCGCAATTGCTCTGCGCGGTCATCGGCCAGCTTCGTGACCGTGGGTTGCGTCGAGTACCAGTATCGTGCATTGTCCTGATAAAGGTAGGTGGCGGCCTGTGCCAGGTGTCGGAGCGCATCTCCAAATACCGCCGGCGCTTCCCCCGGCAACACGCATCCCAGCTTAATGCGCCGGTCCTCCTCGCCGCGGTTCGCTGCCCCTGGAATTGGCGCTGAGCCAAGAAATAAGGTCCTCGCGACACGGCGGCAGGCAGAGAACCGTCCAAGGTTCGGCTTCTCACCGTCCAGCTTGCGAGGCAAGGCATCCGCGCCATCCACGTCTTTCTCGATCACCGTCTCCCAGCCACCTGGCAAATAACCTGTCAGTTGTGACACAATGCCAGGGTCATCCAGCGGCACACTCGCTGGCAGGATTAATGGGCTCCGATCGTTGCCTTCCCAGAGCCGATGAATCACTGCCGCCATCAGCCTTAAAACCCCGCGCGTGCGCTGGAACTTCACCAACTCCGACCAATCCTGATACAGCCTCGCAAAAATCTCTGGATGAATCGGATAAGCCGCCTTGAGCTTCCGCTCGTAATCCGCTTCGCGGCACTCAGGGGGGAATTCCTGATGGTTCCCACGGTAAAGATCGCAGAATGCTTTTGCCGTATTGTCGCGCGACGGATAGTTCGGCTCCGGCAGCGGCTGGAATAATCGTCGCCGTACAATCTCGAAGCTCTCCTCCGCATTCGCTGGCCTCCAGGCCGCGGCAACCCTGCTAACCACATTTCGTAACGCTGCCAAAGCCATCCGACCCCGAACGCCTCCGACCTCCTCGTCATTCGCGTCGCTCGTCGGTGAGACGCCACCAGTACCATCGCCCGACGCTGGTAAGCTGACCACCAACATGGCTCCTGGCACGCCCTTCACCTCTTCAGTCAATGTCTGCGCAAATGTGAACTGCGTTTCGAAATCACCTCCCGGCAGGTCTTTCGTGTCATGCAATCCCCTCGCGTAGGCCACCCATTCATCAATGAGAACCAGGCAAGGGGCGTACTTACGAATGAGTCTGCCAAGCGCATCGCCGGGATTAGTCGCCGTCTCATCTGCCTGCTTTACCATGGTGTAGCCATCTTTCCCTCCCAGTTGCCAGGCCAACTCGCCCCAGAGTGTCCGCACAACCGTACCATCATCTTTTTTGTCTGGTTGGCCTGGCGAAATCTTGTTGCCTACCAATACGACGCGACGAACCCGCTTGGGCAAGCCGACCTTTGCCTCACTCACCACCGGCTCTAAACCCGGCATTTCCGCTACAGGGCGTCCCGAAAACAAATGCCACAATGCCAGCATCGAGTGCGTCTTGCCTCCACCAAAGTTGGTTTGCAGTTCTATTACTGGATCACTTCCATCGCTCGCCAATCGCCGCACCGCGCGAATCAACAAGTCCTTCAACCCGACAGTAAGGAACGTACGACGAAAGAATTCCTGTGCATCGGCATACTCCTCCGACACTGTCTTTCTAATTTCTGGAGAGAAGCTCGCGCGATACACCTGCCATAAATCGGCCGCGAACTCAGCTTGTTGGTAGCGCCCGGATGCCACATCCGGGTGTGGGGTCACGACCTCTCTCCATGGCCGGAGACCCGCTAGCGTCCCTGCTTCCAACCCCAGCGTTGCCTGTGTTTTGCGCCGTTCGTGGCGGGCCTGTTCATCGAACTTGACCCGCATCAGTTCAGCTTTTTGCGCCTCCAACTCTTCCGCCTGGTCTCGGGCGCTGACCGCATTGAGCAAGCGATGAATCGAATCGAGCGCCCGATACGCATCATCCGTGCTGAAAGGCTTCTGATGCGCCCACTTGTTTCTCACCTCCAGCAACTCGCTCACAATGCTGCGTTCGGCACGGCCCAAAGTCTTTGCGAACACGTCATTCCAGCACTCCCACATCAACCGAAGCAAACCGGCGGCATCCCAATCCGGCGACTTTTCGGACCCGCCCATTTGAATCCCAGGTCCCACAACTTGTTTTGCGGTTGCCCACCACTTTGTCCCGTGGGCTGTCTTGAGTTCGCGTTCGACGAATTGAGGCAACCCCTCCTTCAGGACGTCCAGCGCCTTCCCCACACGTTCATGATTGCTTAGTGCCATACCAACTACGGATTAATATTTCGTCAAATCATGTACTAAATTGCAAAAGATGTAACCCACCAAACTTACACCCTACTCAGATCAAAGTGGCTCGCCGGCCCGCTCCCTGGCGCTCAAATCGCGCCAACTCCACATTGATCACCCATGTTCCCTCCGGAGTCTTAACAACGGGAATTTTCAAACTCTCGGCCATAGATTTCACTTGATCCGATGTAATCGCCGCCACTGCGTAATTCCAATCGCGCAAGATACCCCCGGAAACTTTGCCAGCCGGCAGTGCCGGTGACGCCATACACGGCAGCTCATAACCCTGCCACTCGCATCGCCGATTTGCATTAAAGGGAACAAGCTTGCCGGTCCAGCCGAACACTTCTGCTTCCGCGGCAACAAGTCCGACCGAGCCCTGGATGATAGCGCCCAGCGGGATCTTCCCTCCCTGCTGGACATCGTTGTCCCGTAGGTTGTAGAGAAACGCCTGCTTGAACTCAGGCCCTTGTTGATACCAATAGATCGAAAATTTCTGGGACATAGGTTTGAGCGAGTTAGGGATTACATGAAAAAGCGATACGGAACGGCGCCTTGGGCCGCTTCCGCATATTTGATTATGTGACCGACCTGCCGAGCCGCTCTCACACTGATCGGCTCCACGGCCGTAATTTGGGAATTATTCCAATTCATTTTTGTCAGCATGAGCACTTCAGTTGCGAGTTGTTCTCGGTCAGTTGATATCCTGTCGTGATTGATCAGCAAACTGCGAGGGACATAATGTCCTGGGTATTCTTCGTAAAGCTGAACGCTCCCGTTCGTGTAGAGCAAGGAGCGCCGTTCGTCCATCTGCCAAAGGGTGCCTCTAAGTGGTGGATAATAGCCATCCCGCACAAGTCGCATGCCAGTCTCGCTTAGGCTCAAAAGGTCATAACTTCGGATTTCGAGTTCGGTGAAAGCGCGCAGCGTGCCCGAGGTTTCAGCCACATTAAACGTGGAGGTCTTGTGAACCACCACTCGGCCCGGATAATGCCAATGCTCGTCCTTGTAGTGCTTAAGCGAATTCTTTATCAGCGTATACGCTCCTGTCTCATCCATGCGCGGCTGACGGTCGAGCGCATCCCGCTGAACGATTCCACCCTGGACCAAAAGCCCATGGCCTCGCTCATCAAACACTTGCGCCACAGAGGTACAGAGGCGGCTCCGATCCAGCGCTTCATAGAAGCTAATCCCTATGAAGCACGCTTTGGGTTGGGTTTGATCCCTCACCAATCTCCAGGAGTAGCCGCCGGCTTTATAGTAAAGCGCAACGAGGAAATTCCACGCGCATGTGGCTTCATCCTGCAGACTACGTGACTTCGCAAAGTCGTCTTTTTCTTTGGACACTAAGGACCGATCGAACGTGGACGGACGAAGTAATTGGATAGGCACCCCGAGCGGCAACGCCTTGGCCTTCAACATATCGTGGAAGTTGAATTTTCCTCGGCGTTTGGTCTTCGATTCACGAAAGGATAGCACCGGTGCCTCAGGGCTTTCGGGGTCAATGCCCTCCTCGTCTCCCAATAAAGCCAACAATTCCAATGGCATCACGAGAACGATGACGTCGGGCTTCTTTTGCGACACCCCTTGCAAAATACGTAGGAATAAATCAACAGCGGCTTTGACGCGGTCATTGTAGGTTCCGGTCAGCGTGGTTAAATCTGACGGTTGGACTTCGGCGTTCAACGAACCGTCCAGGACCGCCTCCGTCATGAAAGGACTTTCAGCGCTAAACCCAGGAAAACTTGCGAACAAATTCCGTTTTTTCGAATCCTTCCCTTGGACGGGGTCACGGCATTGCTTGAGCCAGCGAGTGGCCCCTGCAACACCCGCGGAGGTGCCGACGACCGAGGTCTTAATCGCGGCTGGCCTTCGTTTCTCGGCCAGATCGTAGGGACCGAAGTTCATAATCCCATACCTGATGTCTGGATGCTGATCTCGTCCAAACTGGAGCATCGGCTCGGGAATAAATTTTAGGGGCAGCTTCACTTACTGAACATCAGATCATCTTGATCATCCGCAGCTTCCAAGGAGAGATCGCTCGTCTTCCTCCATAATTCGTCAGGAATGCTCACAGGAGCTTCAAACCGCAAATAGTTACCGAAGCGAAGGAATGGATATTCGCCGCGCACCAGGTCGCGCTCTTGAGTGAGGATCTCGCGCCACAATCGCAGGGCCGCATGAAATTCGCGTTCCTTCTGCATTAGCCTTATCCCTCGTATCAGGTCCTCCCAACGCGGATGCTTCCAGCCACCCCTCGAGAAGTACCACGTCGGCTCGATTTGAAGGTAATATTTGCACCCAATGCTCCGAAATTGCGCAACCATTGCCGCGTGCCGACAACGAACGATTCTTCCTTGATAGGGTGTTACATGGAGTAAGCCCATTTTCGTTTCGCGCCTGTCCCCCCTCACCGATTTACGAACGCGTCTTCCTTCTCCCGCTCGCGGCCGGTAGATAAACATTTCCTCCGCCACGGACCAGATGACGCCTTCCAGGCGTAACCGCTCATTGAGGCATAGATTCAGGAGTTCCCTTGCGGCGTCCCGCTTAACTGGGTCCTTGTGGAACGCAAAGTCCACGAAAGCCTCTGGCTCATCAGCCCGGCCGATAGTCCTCCACGCCTGAGTGTTCATTGGATGCACCGTCCAGATGGTTTGCCCACGAACCACGACTTCACGGACCGGCGATTTCGCTCGTTCCAGCGCTGCCATGACGTCCCGGCGGTCCTTCAGAGTTGTGTTGGCAGAATAAACCGTTTCTGGCAGATATGTCTCCAGGAGATTCGATGATAACTCCTCGGGTGAAGGAGCAGGCGGAAACGCCAACCCCCTGCTACGCGGCACGGAGGCCTGGAGTAATCGCCGTTGCCATTCTTCGCCGGCGACAAATCTGTGCTGCTCCTTGTTGAAGA
>PSRM01000035.1 GCA_003176045.1 Verrucomicrobiota bacterium
GCATAGCATTGACGCTCCGCCCCCTGTACCCTCTCCGGTCAATGCTATGCTTTTCTCGTTACCTCGGCTGCTACCAATATTTCACGATCGCGCTGGCCTACGGGTCACCATAATGAACATCCGTTGCCGTCTCCGGTCGGGCTATCGGGATCGCACCAGCCAAAACTGGGCTTCGCGTTGGCCTGGTTCAGGAAGATCACAAATTTCAGGAAATAACTATGGCCGTCGTAGCACGTAACTGTGCAGCCGAGCACGTGGCGTTTGCTCGGCCCCTCAGTCGCGTTGGGGTTGCTGGCCCCGTCATTGTACGAGGCAGGCGCATCATTGGGCTCCCACATCATGTAGGACTCCGCCTTGAACATCCCCAATTTGTGAGTCTTTTGTCCCAAAGGCGGCCCCGAACGGTATCCCATCGCGGCGCCGTTCATCACATAGGTGGACATGCGATTGAGGCGCTGATCCCAGAAAGGAGCGTTGGTGGGGTCGGCGGGGCATCGGTAAATGCGCCAGTTCCTGGCGACGTAGTCGGCCAGAAACCCGGCAAAATACGGAGCATCCGCCGATCCTGGAGCAGGTGCCGGCCAGGCGGGTGGGCCTGAGCCTGGCGGGTTGGGCACATAAAGCCAGCCTGGGTTATACGATCCCCAGTTGGGGTAAACCACGTAGTCCTGATAGTCGTGGGCATACATGTGGACCGCCATGGCAATCTGCTTTTGCTGATTAAGGCACTGCGTGCGCAAAGCGCTCTGTTTGGCCTTGGCAAGCACGGGCAAAAGCAGCGCAGCCAGCACGGCGATGATGGCGATGACGACCAGTAATTCGATGAGCGTGAAGGCGTTCCAGCGACCACGGACCACAGACCACAGACCACGGATTTTCGGCTCTGTAATACGTGATGAGCGATGTCCCGTTGAGCGGGATGAAACGTGGAACCGACCGCTTTGGCGTGGTCCTGTTCGAGCTTTGCGTTCGTGCATTTCGGTTTTCACTAAAGTTAAAGGCTACTGCCACGGGGAGCCAGTTCATTAAGGCGACCGCAGCCGATAATAGCGCTGATGCTCGCTGGGATTGACAGCGATCGTGATGCTGAAATTACCATTGACGTCATACGTGCCAGTGGCGACGACGGGCCATGTGCTCGAAGAGGTCAGAATGTTAACCGAGCTCAAGATCGAATAACCGGCGTTAGGCACGCCGCCTGATCCGGCCATGCTGATTTGGCCGCCGCTGACAGAAGCCATCGTGAAATGCGGGACGCCCGCCACCTTAAGGATGCCTGCGCTGGATAACTGCGAGGTATCCCAGGTCAGGTTGGCGCCAGGGGTCGCTGGAATGATCTGGCTGAAGCTGCCGCCGTAGCTGCCCGAGCTGAACAGCGGGATCGCGTCGCCAGCCGCCAGTGCGTTGCCCACGCTGTTCACTACCAGCGTGCCGCCCATGGTGACCGAGGTCAGGCCGGTGACGGTGTCGTTGGCGACGCTGGTGGTCTTCTTGACCACAACACGGTTCGTGCTGCCATTTTGCAGGGTGAGGCTGCCACTCATGGCCAGCGTGTAAGTGTTATTATCCGGAAAGCCCGGCGCCAGCGTCGCTCCACTGCCGAAGTTGACCGTGCCGCCCGCGACGCTGCCGGCGCCCTGGAGCGTCTGGCCGGCGTTAAAAGTGAACGTGCCCGGCGCCGAGACGTCGAGCGTAGCGCCGCCGTTGACCGTGATGAGAGGACTCGAGCCCAGCGAACCGCCGGCCCCGACTACGATCGAATGACCACTATTAATCGTCGTTGACCCGCTGTAGTTGTTCGCCGCATCCAGGTGCAAGGCGCCGCCGCCGTTGCCGACCGGACTGTCCCCTACAGCAAAGCTGCCCGAGCCGCCGACCGCCGCCTCCAGAGACAGGTCCACCCGCAGACCGAACAAGTTCGTCGGTCCTACAAGCGTCACCGGACCATTGAAAGTGTTGGCTCCGCCGCCCGAGTCAAAGGTCGCGCCGCCGTTGAGAACCAGATTCTTGCTGGCAGGCGGGGAGACGTTGAAAAGGGTGAGAACGGCGTTGGACTCAACGATGAGTGTCTTACTGGGATCACCCATGTCGGCGTTGCCCTGGAATCCCAGTCGGCCGGCGACGGCGTGAATGTCCCCCAGCCCGGTTGCGCCGACGTTATTGACAAGCACAGTCCCACCGAGATGCGTCAGTTTGTTGCTGTTTCCGTTCAAAACGCCCCCTGTGCCGCCGTATATGTCCCAGCGGACCGTACCTGCGCTAATGGAAGCGTCGCCCACGAGAGTCACATTATGAACGCCTTCGTTGGCGAGCCCAGTCGCTGCACTGTCTATGATTGCTCCCTGTCCATTGTAGCCGTTGCCGGATATGACGACTACCTTCGTGCCGCTGGGAATGCCATGAACGTCCAAAGAGCCAGTGTTCGTGGCAAAAATAGACCCGGTGCCACCCAGCGCGGCAGCGTTGGTGTATTGCAAAACTCCGTTCGAGATGGCCAGGGAGCCGGAGAAGGATGGATTGTTCGGTCCGCTCAGAATCATGATGTTGGTGCCGGCTTTAACTATGGTGTTCGAGCCGAGCCCGTTGTCACTAATGGTGGCGGCATTGGTGTAAGTGGCAAGGCCCTGGATGTCGTAGATAAGCGTGCCGGCGTTGGCGGTGATAGTGGAAAAGGCCGGTGCGTTGGAAATGCCCAGTCTCGTTGAACCCGTGCCTTCCACATCCAAAGTGCCGGCCATCGTTCCGCTGCCGGTGATGTTGTAGGCCTTTGTATTGTTGGAAAGGGTAATCGTAGGGATAGCGGCCGCGGTGAGGTTGATATTGTTCGTGTTCGCCGAATCGTCGAGGATCGCCTGGTCGCCGCCGAAATAGGCGTCGGCCAGGCTGGTTCCGGTGTTCAACCAATTCGTGCTGAGGTTGTCCCACGTATTGGGTTTGGAGGCCGCGCCGCCCTTCCAGATCAGCACCGCGGGATTTCCAGCCACCGTGACTGCTATATAGGGCGCAGTGGTGGTCGGGTCCACCAGGCTAATGTTGTACCGGGGACTGGTTGACACTGCCCGTAGAGCGGGGGCGGTCGCAGCCCCGCTGGCATATTGCATGACGTAGTAAGGCGACACGGTGTTCAGAATGCCCAACGGACTGATCGCAATCGTGGATTGGCCACTGAGCGACAGGGTGCCGGCGACATTTATCAGGTCGTTGACTCCGTTGCCGATTTGGGATGGGTCGCTACTGAGTTTGATGAGGTTGGTATTGCCGCTCAAACTCAGATTGTTGCTGAAGGTCAGCGTGCCGGCAGCGGAAGCGGTGCCAGGCGCGATTTGCACGCCGGTGCCCGCGGAAGCGTTGCCATTGACGCCGCCGGAGCCGGAGAGTGTCTGGCCGCTGCTCAGACTGAGGCCGCCCGCGGGCAGGCTGGCATCCAACACGGTGCCTGCGGCGAGAGCAATCTGCGCCGAGTTAGCGATGGACCCGCTGGGCCCCAGCAGGACGCTGCCGGCGCTAACCGTTGTGGCGCCCGAATAGATGTTGGCCGCGGGCAGATATAGCGTCCCTGGTCCGGTCTTGGTGAATCCACCCGTGCCCGTCATGGCGCTGAGGATTCCAATCGGCTGATTCACCAGGAAGGTGTCTGCTCCATTGAGAGTGATTGTTCCGCTGAGCGCATTGCTGGCGCCGTCGCTGTAAAGCGTAGCCCCATTGTTCAATACCACCTGTTTGCTCAAAGCCGGCGTCTGCCAGATGCCAAGGGTCGCGCCCGGCGACACGGTGACTGTATTCGCCGGGTTGCCCATCCCAATGGTGTATTGGAAGCCGAGCGTGCCCTGGCTTATCAGAATGTCACCTACGCCGATGTCCCCCAGTTCATGCAACCAGATATCCTTCGTCCCGTTCTTGGTGAGCGTGTGGCCGTTTCCGGCGAATGAGCCACCGCCGGCGCCCAGCGCGCTGATACCCATGTCCCAACGGTTACTGAAGGCGCTGATGGTGGTATCAGCGAGCAGCGTGACTTTGCGCGGACCGCCGCTCAGGTTCGGCTGGGCGCCCGTGTTGTTAATGGCGCCATTCGTGCCGCCAAAACCAGTGCCCTGAAGCACGATCGGCTCGTCGTTCGGCGTCTGTCCATTAAGGTCCAGGGTTGCGCCCGAGAATACGGTCGTGGCGCCATTAGTCGCCCCAAGGCTAAGCGCGCCATTCATCTTGAGGATGCCGTTATTGATGGTTACGGGACCGGTATAATCGTTGCCCAGGCCTAGACCGGCCGCCAGCGTTACCATGCCAGCGCCATTCTTGGTGATTCCGGTGGCCCCACTGATCCTGCCGCTGCCTGAGCCGGACGTCGAGTAATTTGAATTGTTATTGAAAATAATCGAGGCCGGATAGAGCGTGGTGGCTAGTACCACGTTGTGGTTGGTTGAATTATCGTCGAAGGTGACGGCATCGCCTTCGGCAAAGACGGCGACGCTGGCGCCATTGACCCAGTTGGACGTCGTTAGCACGTCCCAGGTGGTGTTGGTCTTTCCTTGCCAGACCAGGTTGTTATTGCTGCCGGTGACGTTCAATTTGATCTGGTTGGTCGTGCTGTAATCAATGGTGAAACCATAACGGCTCAGGCTGCCCACGGCGCTGTTGAACTGGCCGCTCAAGGCACCCGAGTAGGTGGCGATTACGTAAGTGCCGGCCGTTAGTTGCTGCATCGGCAACACGTTCAGGACGGCCGTGGGATCAATCGTCAGGTTGCCATTGACCACCAACAGGTCGTTGACACCCCCGCCAGTGGTTGTGGCCGTGCTGAGCTTGACGTCCATCTCGGTGCCGGCGCCGATGGTCAAATTATTGTTTACCGTCAAAGTGCCGGGAACGTTCATTGGACTATTGCCCATGCGCAGGTGAGCCGCCGTGGAGCTGTTGGTGGAGTGAATAACGACGGGTACGCCAATTGAGCCGCCGCCGGCCAGCGTGCCGGTGTTGGTGACCAGGACGCCGCTACTGCTGTTGAGCGTGCCTCCAACAGCCAGGATGCCGGCGGTAACGGTGGTGCTGCCGCTGTGGCCCAGCGTGCCGGTGACAACCTCTATTCCGTTGCCCGTCATGGCGGCCACCACGTTGCCGGAACCGGCCACATTGTTGGGGAAGTACTGAGTGTTGTTGGCGACAAAGGCCAGGGTGCCGCCGCTGGGAATGGTGAAGGTGGTATCAGTAATTTGGCCGCCGGTATTCATGGCCAGCGTACTGCCGCTATTGAAGGTTGCGGACCCAATGGGCGAACTGGTCTCGGCCGCTCCAACCGACAGCGTGGCGCCGCTATTGACAACCGTGCCGCTGATGAGCGTGGAAGGCTGGTTCGCATTTAATTGAAGGGTGCCGCCACTGATCGTCGTGCTGCCGGAGTAACTGTTGCTTGCGCCAAAGAGAACGGTGCCCGGGCCTGAGAAAGCCATGGCGCCCGTACCCGTCCAAACGTTATTCAGGGTAATGGTTTTGCCGGCGTCCGGGGCAAACGTCACGGTGCCGGAGCCCGGTGAAGTGGTCAGGTTGACGACCGGCATATTGGCAGAGGCCCATGTCCAGTTCGTGCCGGGCCCGCCAACATGGACAGAGCTCAGGCCCGATTGGCCGGCAGCGTTGGCATCCATGAGCACGGTGCCGAATGTTCCGCCCGAAATGTTGATCACCTTTGTTTCCCCGGCGGCATTCCCCGCAGTGAAGCCTAACTCCGAGAGGTAGATGTTTCCGCCGCTGATATTGACGGTCGCGGTTCCTGCGGCGTTGTTCGCGCAGAGTTTGATTCCGCAGCAGTAAAAGTTGCCGCCGCTCAAGGTGAAGGTGCCGTTACAATTCGCGCCGTATTGGATTCTCACCGTGCTATCCGTGCCCGGGTTTCTGAGGTGAAAAGCGTTGCCAGCAGTCTGATTGTAGAAGGCGGGAGCGACACTGTTCGCGTTGGCGCTGCGTCCCAGGGTAAACCAGCCATTGTCCATAAACGTGCCGCCATTCACGTTGACGTTGCCGGTCCCGTCAATGCCTACCTCCATGCCGCAGAGGATGTTCAGCGTGCCACCATTAACCGTCATCGTGCCGGTCGCGCCTATCGTTTGGCCCGGTTGAAAGGAGTCCTGAAAATAACGGTTGCTGGTGCTCGGCCTGGCGATTGTCAAAGTGCCACCGTTCAGGGTAAACGTGCCGCTGCTATTTTGGCCGTAGCCGGCTTGGAAGGCGGTCCCACCAGTGTTGGTGATGTTGAACGTGCCCCCGGACATCGTGATATTCCCAGCGGTGCTATCAAGACCGCCCATCAAAAGGCTGGTCAGCAAAGGCGTCATGGTGCTATCCACTGTCGCCGTGCCGTTAGCAGCCATGATTGCGGTGTCGGCTATGCCGGGCACGGCATTCAGGTCCCAGTTCGCCGGATTCGTATAGGATCCGGAGGTCGCATTGATCCAGGTATACGTCGCCGCGCAGGCGACCTGGGCCGTCAGGACGAGAGCCGACATCAGTGCAGCCCATCTCGCGCCGACCGCCATCGCAGACGGAGCGCGGAATTTATTCCGCTTCCCCATCCGCCCAGCCGATCCCCCGCCGGCCGCCATTGCGGAGGTGGAATAGGCATGAGTCTGTGCTGTGTTTCGCTCGATTGGTTTCATAATTCGATTCTACTTGAGGTCGCGGATTTTGATGGTGGCCTGGATTAAGCCTGTTTCGGCGCCACCTCGCCTTCGAGGCAGCCTCGGACTCCGAACACGGGCCCATTTTCGTGGTGGCATTCACCAGGGGTCGCTCGAATGATATGGATGTTTTGGCATTATTGCAATAAAAAAATAATGGGTCTCCGCCGCACAGGAGTTGCGGACGGCCTCGTCCGCCACTCCTTTTTCCATTCTGGAAATAACGCTTGCTTCTGGTTGTCCAAGTTGATAGCATGGTCACAATGAAGCCCCGTAGCGACTCCAGGCAGGCGCGCCTTCCGGCCTGCACTGGTTTCAGGCCGATTGCAAGGTCCTTGGTCCCATAGCTTCTTTGGGCGGCCCCATCCCGACACTAAAAAGCAGTTCCCCTCCTATGAAAAAACTCATTCCGCTGCTCGTTTCCGTCGCCTGCCTTTCGGCCTCGGCGCAGCCCCTCTACGAACCCTTTACTGAATACGCCCCAACCATTGCCGGGTTCGGCACCAACGCGCTGGATCTCTCACTGGGCGGGCAGCTTTACGCTTCAGGCCTGCCCTGGACCAATAGCCTTAAATTTGCCGGCACTTCTGGAACACTTGGCATCGGCGTGGACATTTTCGTCACCAACACCACCGTCGCCAATAGCGCGTTTACGCCCGCCAACCTCAGCTCGATCCTCCCATCTACATTCCCAGGCTACCCCGCCGGTGGCAGCGCGATCACCAACTTTTCTTACAACCCTTTGCAGGCCGCTAACAGCGCCAACCTCGTCGGAAACAGCGCCGTCCTGCCGCTCCCCAATAAGGTCGTTCGCCCAGCCAGCGGCACTAGGACGCTGTTCTTTTCTTATCTGTTCAATGTGATCCAGCAAGGACAATTGGGCACGGGCAATGAAGGACGCTATTTAATCCTGGTTTCGGCCACGAACCTGGTCGAGGGCAAAGGTTGGGCTTTCGGACCGGCTTACACCAACTGGAATGACATGTTCAACACCTACAACGGCACCGCCGCTGGAGGCGTGCACTATGCCAGCCAGGGCCTTCTCTCCAAGACCGCTGGAACCTCCTATTACATCGGCGGATGCGACTCTGGCGCAGGCAAGAATTGGTCAGCCTCGCCGCTAAGCGCCTCCTATGGAACACCGGTTTTTGTGATCGGCGAATACGTTCTCAATGCCAGTGGCTCGGACCAGAACATTATGTGGGTCAACCCGGCCCTCAGCGCGTTCGGCGGATCCACCGTTCCCGCAGGTCAACAGACCTGGGTTATGACTAATTTCTTCATGCCTGACATCTCCGGGTTCGTCATCCAGGACCGTCCCGGCTCTGGCGTCGCTGGCGGCGTCGGCACCAACTTCATCGCCAATCTGATCATCGGCACCACCTGGAGTTACGTCACCGGCGGCCCGGAGTTCACCAACCAGCCCGCCGCCAACACCTCGGTCACTATCGGCGGGAGCTTTTCTCTAACAGCCGATGCTGTAGCCGCCGGCCAATCGGTATCTTACCAATGGGTTAAGATCACAGGCGGCGTGACCAATAACGTCACCAATGGCGCCGGCGGTGCCGGTGGCAGCGGCACTGTTTCAGGCGCCACGACACACAACCTGACTGTCACAGGTCTGTCCGCCAGTGATACCGGCCATTTCCAGTTGGTTGCCACCGCCAGCGGCACGTCATTCACCCTGAACAGCTCCGATGCTCTCGTCCAACCCGACCCGGTAGTCGCCGCAAATCCCACCAATGCCACGGTCAACTTCGGTCAATCAGCCAGTTTTACGGCCACGGTCACTACCGGCAACGCGCCGCTAAACTACCGCTGGTATCTCGGTTCCACGCCGCTTAATAATGGCGCTCAGCCCGGCGGAAGCACAGCCTCCAATGCGCAGGGAACCACCGGCGCCGGAAGTTCCTTCAATCTCACTCTAACGCTGAACAATGTGAACTATCACGACATTGGCAACTATCAGCTCTGGGTAACCAATACTCAGAACGTCCCCAACTCCTCGGCTGCGGCCTCCCTTTACGTCGTAGATCCCTTCATCGTCACTCCGCCCTCCAATCCAGGCGTCGTCGCTGGTGGAAACGCACACTTCAGCGTAGTGGCCAATGGCTCCGCCACAGTCAGCTATCAATGGTATGAAGGAGCCACCGCGTTGTTCAACGGCGGCACCACGGCCACCGGCTCAGCCACCGTTAGCGGGGCCGACACTGCCAATCTCACACTCACGGGTGTGCAGGATGCGGATAACGGAACCTATTATTGCGCGGTTTCCGGCTCCGGCAGCGGCCAGACCACTAATAGCCCCTCGGCCGTGCTGGTGGTCCAGGACCCTCTGACCATCACCTCCACACCCATGTCTCTGGTCGAGCGGGCCGGTGAGCATGTCGCTTTTGCCGTCGGCGTCACTGGCGGCGGCCCCACCTTCGTCTGGACACTCAACGGCAACCTCATCCCGGGCGCCACTGGCAATTCTGTAGTTCGGACCAACATCCAAACCGCCACGGACGCCGGCACTTACTCCGTCACCGTTAGCAACCTTGCTACCGCCGGCCAAACCTTTATGGCCACCTTGAATGTCGTTAACAGCTCGGTTCTGGTAATGTCGCCCACCAATCTGGTCGTTGCGCGCGTGGGCGACGGCGCTCAAACTCTGAGCCAGGCCGCCGGTAACACTTTGTACTTGGACCAATACCACGTGAACGGCGCGTACGTAAACAGCAGCCAAATCCCTGACGAGCGTACCGGCCAACCCTACGGAGCAGGCGGCACGGCCAGCACAGTCGGCAGCCCGGCTCTCATCGTGGCGGGTTCGGGCGCCGATGCTCCTTACGAAGCGATGCTCACTAGCTCCTCGATCAACCAGCAATACCTTGCCTTTGCCGGCTACGCCCTGGCATATCCGTTTGGGGGAGCCGATGCCACGGCCGAGCCCGGCGGCAACGGCGGCAACATCTGGCGCGGTGAGGCCACCATGAATGCTTATGGCCTTTACTCGCTCACTTATACCAACACCGGCCTGTACAGCGGCGGCAGCCATTTCAATCGTGGCATGGCCACTTTGGACGGCACCAATCTATGGACCATCGGCTCCGCCGGCTCTGGCACCGTCAAATATGTCAATGCCAGCCCTGTTGGATCTGCTTATGCCAATGGCGGTGGCATCCCAAGTTCTGGCAACGTCAGCGCCGGCGGCGGACGCTCCATTCAAGTTGTCAACGGCCCGCTGCCCGTCGCCGGCTATTCCAGCGTCAGCAACCTGGTCTTTTCTGATTCGGCCAACGTCCTTGGCGCTGGTCTCTACGCCGTTAGCGGCACACCGGAGCCCTCTGCAAACAACAACATCAACTTCGCCAATCTCCTGACTACCGGCGGTAGTGCCCCGGGCGATTTCGCGTTCAGCCCGGATTGCCAAACGCTTTACGTGGCCGATGCCGGAACCTTTACGTCAACTTCCGATCAAGCCGGTGGCGGCATCCAACGCTTCGATTGGAATGGCAGCGCCTATACCTATGCTTACACCTTGCAGCCGCTTAGTACCTCCACAGCAGGCGCCCAGGGAATGGTCGTGGATTTCAGCGCCAACAACACCTGGGGCCCAAGCGTCACCGGCGCAAAAATCTATGCCACCACCTTCGGCGCCTCTGGAAACAGTTTGATTGCCGTCACCGACATCGGCGCTGGATCACCGGCCTCCACGGTCCTCGCTACCGCCGGCGCCAACCAGGGCCTCCGCGGTGTGCGCTTCGGTCCGGCGGCCATTCCTCCGGCCGTTTACGCGTTTACACCTGCGAGCCAGATTATTCCACAAGGCAGCCCCGCCACCTTCACCGTCAGCCCCTCAGGCTCTGCGCCCTTCTCTTATCAATGGAGCTTCAACGGCGGCGCCGGGGCTGTCGCAATTGCTGGAGCGACCTCCAGTTCGTTTACGACTAATAACGTCTCCTTTGGCAGTGCCGGGACGTACTCGGTGGTCGTGAGTAACCTGACCGGTCAGACCATCTCCGCCTCAGGCGTCTTGACCGTTACCGCAGGTGCGCCAACCATCGGCGCGCTTCCAAATTACAGGGAAACCGTCGGTGACCACATGGCCTGGGGACCAAACATTACGGGCACCCAGCCCTGGACCAACTATTGGTACAAGGGCGCCACTTTGCTCCAGAGTAACGTCACCCCAAATGCAAACGGCAGCCTGGCGCTCACCAATATCCAACTCGGCGACAGCGGCTCTTATATCCTGCGCGTTACAAACTTCTACGGGAGCATCTCGGCTACCGGCACCCTCACCGTGACCAGTACCAAACAGATCCTGACCGCCACCAACATTGTTGTGGCGCGCATCGGCGACGGCGCGCAAGCGCTTAGCTCCGTCACCGGCAACACCATCTACCTCGACCAATACACCCCCGCCGGCAGCCTGACCAACACCATCCAGGTCACTGACCAGGCCACGGGCCAGCCTTATTATACCGGCGCCCCCGATAGCGCGGCCAGCACTCCCGCCATGCTACTGGCTGGCGCAGGCCTCGATTCACCCTACGAAGGCTTCCTCAGCCTGGCCCCCAACTCGGAGACCATCTGCTTCTGCGGTTACTGCCAGGCCTATCCGTTCCCCGGACCGGATGTCTCCGTCATCGGCGGCGGCACCGTCAACTGGCATGGCATTGGCGGAGTTGATACCTACGGCTACTACACCCTCTTCTACACCAACACCGGCCTATACAGCGCCGGCGGCCACCAAACGCACGGCGCCGTGGATACCGGCAGCAGCACCAACTTCTATTCCACCGGCCAGGCTTCGCAGAGTGGCGTCAAGTTCCTGGATATTGCTTTCGAGCCCGCTAGTGGCGGCGGGATTCAAAACATCGGCGGCTCAGGTCAGGGCACCCGCGCCATCCACATCGTAAGCGGCAACCTGGTCTTCTCCGACGCCAACGGCGCCTCCGGCTCGGGAATCTATGCCATCGCCGGCCTGCCCACGACCGTATCAACCCCGGCCCTCCAACTCGCTGACCCGAGCAGCCCGATGGACTTCGCGGCCAGCCCGGATGCAGGAAACCTAACGGTTTACGTCGCCGACAACGCAGCCTTCACTGGCACGGGCAACCAGGCGGGCGGCATCCAACGATATGATTCCAATGGCGCCGGAGGCTACAATTACTCTTATACCCTCGGCACAGGCAGCGGTTCGACAGTTGGCGCGCGCGGTCTCACGGTGGACTTCAGCGCGCACGGCGCCTGGGGCTCTGGAGTGCAGGGTGCCGTCTTGTATGCCACCACCGCCGAAGCTTCCGGCAACCGCTTCATCAAGATCGTGGACAACGGCGCCTCCTCCGCCGCCACAGTTGTGGCCACCGCGAGCCCGGGCCAAATGCTGGCCGGCGTCAGTTTTGGTCCCTCCATTGTGGCCCCCGGCTTCGCCGTCCAACCTCAGAATCAAAGCGTATTCGCAGGCCAGGCGGCCACCTTCTCGTCCCAGGTCGTTGGCAGTGGACCCTTCACCTACCAGTGGTTCTTCCAGGCCAACTGCACTGGCGCCTTTAATCCAATCAACCACGCCACTAACTCCAGCTTGACCATTGCCCCGGCGGCCAACGGAAATGCCGGCTGTTACTACGTCGTGGCCACAAGTCCGGGCAACCAAACCGTCCAAAGCTCCACCGTAACCTTAACGGTCACCCCGCCGCCTCGCTTCATCTCAGAGGCCTTTAACACTCCCCCGAATGGCGGCGGCCTGGTACTCAACTTCACTGGTCCGGCAAGCCAGGGCTACTCCCTCTGGACCAGCACCGACCTCACCCTGCGCCCCGTCCAGACCACCTGGCAGTTGCTCACCACCGGCACCTTCAGCGGCGGCACCGACTCCTTCACCGACCCCTCCGCCGGCCCCGGCGTCCAGCACTACTACATCATCACTATGCCGTAACCCGCCCCGCTGCGTCGCACGGCGGTGTTAATGAACTTTGTCGTTAACTTTGTCGTTAACTTAATCGCAAACTTAATCGCAAACTTAGTCGAACGTCGCCCCCGGGAGCGCGGGAATCCCTGCCCGCGCCCCTCCAGCTAACTTTGTCGTTAACTTCGTCGTTAACTTAATCGAACGGAGCGCGGAGCCTCGTCCGCCCTTTCCCTATTCCATCATCCCATTATTCCATTATTCCATTATTCCGTCACAGGCCTGTAAAAAGATGGCGGGCCTTGGCCCCCGTTTAGCGCCAAAACCCGCCGTCCTGTCCACACAGACAGGATGCGGATAAGACGCGCGGGGAATCGAATCTTGCAGGAAAATGTCGCGGCGCGGCTTGGACGCGATCGCCTGGGAGCATAGTTCATAAATCATAAACTCCCTCGATCCTAGCCCCGCGAACCCGTTTCACATCGGCAACGTGTAAAATCGTTTTCCACGGGAGAGCGCAAAAGGAAAACCATTTTACAGCCTCCAAGCATAACCCCTTGCAAATCAACAATCTAATTTGCTTGGCACGCGCAAAGCTTACGTGACCCGCAGCAGAAAAAAACTGCTTTGGTCGCGCAGTTCGCAGCGCCGAACCGAAAGAGCAGTCTGCGAACGCAGTGACGATAACGATGCGCATGAAAAATCTTCTTGGATTTACCCTTGCCCTGCACCTTGCGCTACTCGCGCATGCTCAGGACCTCTCCCAGTCGCCTCCTTCTCCTTATGGCTCGCCTGTTTCAGCCCCTCTGGCGCTCCAGTATCAAGTCGTAGAAAGCGGCCCACACCACAGAATCTTCGAGGCCGCCGACCCTGCGCAGACAAACTCAATCGCTCCACCCCTCAAGCATCGAATTCACGCCATTGCCAGCGGGATGAATTACTTTGACGGCCACAATTGGGTACCTAGCGTGCCAGCCTTCGATTTCGATGGAACGGCTTTCATTGCGAGTAAAGTGCAGCATCAAGCCCGCATCGCCGCAGATCTCAACACCACCAACTCTCCACGAAATTCAGGGATGAAGAAACTGGCCTGAGCTACTATGGCCGACGCTACTACGATTGCACCACTGGGCGATTTACGGGGCGTGACCCAGCAGAAGAGGCAGTCGGCGGGCCTAACCTATACGGGTTTACCGGCAACGACCCTGTTGACTTCTTCGACATGTACGGGCTCCTCTGGAAAGTGAGTCGCACCGGACGAGCCAGAGCAGTCGCAACCCCGGAAATGGGCGATACCGTAACCGCTCTCGCTGCACAACTCTCCCTTAATGCCGATGAATAGCGTAAATGGCTCAGACCTTCAGGCCCGACTAAGATGCCCGAGTCACAAGATTCCCCAATAAACGAATGCGCACAGTTTTTGGTGCCTAATACGTGCTACATCGACCTAGGGCAGCTAAAATGGGGAGAGCATTTCGGTCTCATGAACACCATCGTACAGAACTTTCAGGCGGAATCCACCGCTTTATCGAAACAATGGTCAGACCAAGGTTTTAACGCAATACTTACCTCGGACATTCACAGTGATCAGATGAAGAGCCATCTCCAGGATTCGGACCTTTACTATTATGTGTTCGCAGGGCATGGCGCCCCAGAAGGCATCATCAACGGAGATAATGGACTTCCCCCGGCGAAGTACACGAAGCACGGAATTGCCTTGATGCAATTGTTGGCGTGCTACTCGTTGCAGTGGACAGGTGCCCACCCACCCATTTGGCTATTCACGCAAAGCCCCTGGCAATGGAACGTCTCAATTCCGGGGAAACTCTCCGGATACGCGATCGGTCCGAACAACTTTACCCGATCCAACCTTATCACTGTGCCCGGCGTTGAGCAGCAGCTCCAACGATGAGATCCAAGTGCTGCCGAGTTTATGGGGTGATTCTTCTCGTTGCCGCCGCCTTAGCTTCTTGGCTGGTCCTGACTGACCAGCGCAGACACGATTTGCGGCTGCAGACGATCTCCACGCTAAATAAAATCTATGTCGGCATTTTAGGCTTCGAGACACTGCGCAAACAACCAATTCTAGAACTAATAAACCACACCGGCGAGATTCGAAGGGTTAGTATTAACGTAAGACTTGCCGCTTTCTTCGAGGAGAACGGGTATTTTCTGGCGCCCAAGGCAAAGCCCTCAACCTCACCTTACATCTTGGACGCCTATGGAAACCCATTAGTGTGTCTCTCGCGAGAGGACGCGGTCCGGCGGAGGCTGCCGACCCCCCTTGTGGGGCGAAACCGTTCGATAATTATTTACTCCCTTGGCCCGAATGGGAAGGACGACGGCGGCTACGGCGACGATGTTTACTGGGAGGAACCTTAGCCCCGGGTTGAAGCAATTGAATGCAAAGCTACAGAATGCCAAACAACCTGTGTGTAACACGGCCCAATCTGCTAATTTGTGTAATCAATCAGGAGAAAATGCGCGGCCCTCTCATTTCAGAAGCTGAGGCCGGCAGCGCACAGCCACAGCAGGATCAATCCTCCACCAACTCTTGGCGGAGCGCGCGGCCACTTTTTGAACCCCAACCCACTTAACTTGGCGAACTAAATACCATGAAGAGATTTACAACTACGCTACGTGTCCTAGCCCTACTTCTGCTAACCGCCGCGGCATTTGCCTACCCAGTCCCCATTCCCCAAGGCAACATCGTCCAGAACGGCACATTCCAATCGTTGTTCGCCGATTGGTCGGGTAACATACCGGGAATTCTAGGCAATTGGTCTAGTGTGCCCAATGACAACGCCGCATTGGCGACCGACATTTATCAGGATCTTCCCACGACTCCCGGGCAGCAGTACTCGATTTCGTTCTACGCCGCGGCGGACGTTTACGTCGAGCCGAGCGTAACCATCGAGATCTCTCTAAGCAGCCAGCCAATGGGCTACTTCACCACGCCACCATACTCGTACAATCCGGGCCTGAACCGGTACGACCAAATGCATTGGCAACAAATGACATCCTCGTTCACCGCGTGGGCGAACACGACCCGGTTTGAGTTAATCGACTTGGACGGAACCGACTTCGGGCTTGCAACGGTGAGCGTGACCCCCGTTCCCGAGCCCCAAATATCAAGCATCCTGTTGGCCGCCGGTCTTGTCCTTCTTGCCACGCGAAGCCTACCCATCCACCGACGCCGACGGCGCGCAAATCGGCCAGACGCTCATCGGCCACGATGCCCATGACCGCCCGAATCTCATCACCGACGCCCGTACCGGAACCACCACAAATTATTTCGACTCGGCCGATAATATCACAAATTCCGTCACACCCGTCCCGGCTTCAGGCCAGCCCCTCGCAATCCACGACCTCCTTTTTCGACAACATGAGCCGCCTCTTTAAAACAGTCCTGCCCGATGGCGGCATCGTCACAAACGATTTCTATGCTACCGGCCAGCCGCGAACCATCTCCGGTGCGCGCACCTACCCGTCCGCGAGTGGCTTCGATTCTCAACGCCGCCAAAACGGCCTCACCAACTGGACCGCCTTTCCCACAACCGGCTCCACGGCCACCGCCTGGAACTACGACCAATTCCGCGGTTTCCTCACCGGCAAAACCTATCCCGGCGGCGCCGCTGGTCCCGCGTATGGCTACACGGTCGCTGGCCGCCTGAGCAGCCGCACCTGGGCGCGCGGCACAAACACAACCTATTCCTGGACCACCGCAGGCGACCTCCGCGCTACCATCTATTCCGACTCTTCCCCGGGCCTGACCAACGGATTCGACCGCCGCGGCCGGCAAATTTCCTCCGCCTCCTCTTCCTCGATTTCCTCCGTCCTGGACGACGCCGGCGACCTCCTGCTGGAGTCCTACACCACCGGCCCCCTCGCCGGCCTCTCCATCAGCAACTCGCTGGACTCGCTCCTGCGCCGCACCAATCTTGTAATCAATCAATCCGGTAACCCAATAATCCAGCAATCCAGTTCCTTCGATGCCGCTTCCCGACTCAAGACGACAGGCGACTCCACCAACACAGCCGCTTACAGCTACCTGGCGAATTCGCCACTCATCAGCCAAATCTTTTACACCAACAACGGCTCCTTGCGCATGGTCCAGACGCGCCAGTACGACAACCTTAACCGCCTGACCAATCTTACCTGGACCGTTGGTTCCACTCTGATCGCCAGCTTCTCCTATCAGTACAATAGCGCCAATCAGCGCACAAAAGTGACCTGGGCCGATGGCTCCTATTGGCTTTTCGGGTATGACTCGCTCGGGCAAGTAACATCAGCCAAGCATTACTGGATTGATGGCACACCAGTCGCTGGCCAGCAGTTCGAGCACTCCTTCGATAATATTGGGAACCGGCTAACAACGAGGAGTGGTGGTGATCAGTGGGGCAGTTCTTTGCGCTTTGCTGCTTACACGAACAATAATCTAAATCAGCTCACGAGCCGGAACGTTCCACCCTATTTGGAAGTGCTCGGCTCTGCCAATAGCAATGCAACGGTCACGATCTGGTCTCCGGCAGGGCCGCTTTCCACGCCCGCAGGTAACTACGCCAAAACCGCGCGTCACGGCGAGTATTTCTGTGTCGCAGGGGTCAAGCCTTAGCAGGGGTCAACCCATAGCATGGTTCGTCAGGGGTCAACCCATAGCAAGCATGGTTCGTTTTTCTTATTGACCCGTCCAAGGGGTCAAACTGGAGTTCGGGATTTATGCGCTTGGCGCCTCAGCGCGGGCCCCCGAACTCGTTGGACCGAAGCCTACCATCATAGTTTGACTTATTTCGTGTAATTTTTTGCTCCATACAAAATTTGTGCAATATTCACTCGATGAGCGCAGCACAACTGCTCGGCCGGGGCGCACTGCCCGCCACTCGCCACTTGCGGGCGGCGCCTGACACTTTGCATGGCCCAACTGGCACGTTGTCCTTCCACTCCGTCGTCCACTTTGTCGAATCCTCTCACGGCCAGTAGCAGCCATTTTGACCAGTTTTGACCAATTTTGACTAACTTTGACCAAAAAAAGTTTTTTTCTCAGAAGGTCGCAGCATTTCGTAGGCGGATGGAATTTGGACTTGGGAACCTTGGAGTTTGGACCATCTGACGCCAATCGAAGACAATCAAACGCAGCCTAACTCAGTCTAGCGCAGTATCAAAAAACGTAAACCTTTGCAAATCAACGACATTCCGGACACCCCTCCCCCCCGGGGACAAGCACCCAGTTGAACGTTGAACGTTGAACTCTGGACTTTGGACTTTGGACTCTGGACTTTGGACTTTGGACTTTGGACCTTGGACTTTGGACTTTGGACCTTGGACTTTGGACTTTGGACTTTGGA
>PSRM01000295.1 GCA_003176045.1 Verrucomicrobiota bacterium
ACGGAACGGCGTTTTTCAGCCCAGGCATCACCTGATGCCTAAGCCGTAAATGATTTTCCGCAGCCGCAACTTTGGCGGGCGTTTGGGTTCGAGATTTTGAACCCGCCGCCGGTCATGGCGTCGCTAAAGTCCACTACCGCGCCGCGAATGTACTTCGCGCTGAAAGGGTCCACCAGGACGGAGATGCCGTGCCAATCGGCAGCCAGATCGTCCGGCCGACGCTCATCAAAGACCATAGCATATTGCATACCCGAACAGCCGCCTTGCTCGACATAAACGCGAAGGGTTTTGCCGGCGTTCTCGGCCTTTTCCAGGAGAGACCTGACCTCTGCCGCAGCGTTCTCGGTGACCTGAACGATCGGCTCAGTCTCGGTTGGGGCTTCCATACTCACAACTGACCATAAACCGCGTGTACAGGGCTGTCAAATGGCCGAAAAACTTTTTTAAATTATTTTTAGGGTGGGACAGTTTTTGTCCCACCCTCTTTGGCATAATTTTCGCAACATGATTAGAAATGGCGATAACTTCGTAGCGCAGGTTTCCAACCTGCTGTATCGCAGTGCTTCCAGCCTGCGAGGGCAACGAAGTCTCAGGCCGGCCAGGACGAAGGCCGTATCGCCGATTGGAAATCGGCGATACAGCAGGTTGGAAACCTGCGCTACTTGCGCGCTGGCCTGGGATTGTCGCCAAACTTCTATCATCCAAACAAAACCCGCGTTTGACTCGGGCTGCGCGGCTCAATTAAACTGAAACACTGAATTGCACCGAGAATTCAAACTCAACTAATACGTTATGCCTCCCAAAACAAGCGAGAAACCCTCGGACAAAAACACTGAAGCAAAAGCCGCTGAAACAAAAATCGCCGAAGCCGCCAAGGCCTCCGCAACGCGGCAGCGCGATCTGGATGCCGCCATTTCAGCCATTACGAAAAACTACGGCGACGGCAGCATCATGCGCCTCGGTGACGCCCATGCGCTGAAACAGATCGAAGTCATCCCCACGGGCTCGCTGGCGATAGACCTGGCCCTTGGTGTAGGCGGCATCCCGCGCGGCCGGGTGGTGGAAATCTTCGGACCGGAATCTTCGGGCAAAACCACCCTCATGTTGCATGTCATCGCCAATGCGCAAAAGGCGGGAGGATTGGCGGCGTTCATTGACGCCGAACATGCCCTCGACCCGGCCTACGCCAAGCGCCTCGGAGTTAATTTGGACGATTTGCTTGTGTCGCAGCCGGATAGCGGCGAGGAGGCCCTCTCGATCTGCGAAACGCTGGCGCGCTCCAATGCGTTGGACGTGATCGTCATAGATTCGGTGGCGGCGCTAGTGCCGAAGGCCGAGCTGGAAGGCGAGATGGGCATGGCCACTATGGGCATGCAAGCCCGGCTCATGAGCCAGGCACTGCGCAAACTCACCGGCATTCTCGCCAAAGCCAAAACCACCTGCGTTTTCACGAACCAAATGCGCGAAAAGGTCGGGGTCATGTTCGGCAACCCGGAAACAACCCCCGGCGGGAAAGCACTGAAGTTTTACGCCAGTGTCCGCATTGACATCCGCCGCAAAGACACTCTCAAGGACGCTGCTGGTAACGCCGTGGGCAATCACGTCAAAGTTAAGATCGTCAAAAACAAGGTCGCGCCGCCGTTCGCGGAGGCCGAGTTCGACATAATCTATAATCAAGGCATCAACAAAGAAGGCAGCGTCCTGGACGTCGGCATCGATGCTGGCGTGGTGGACAAAAAAGGCGCCTGGCTCCAATTCGGCGGCCAACTGATCGGCCAGGGCAAAGAGGCGGCTCAAAAAGCACTCATCGAAAAGCCCGAACTGGCGGCCATTATCGTAAAGGCGATCATGGAAAAGAGGGCAACGCAGCCGGCGGCGCAGTAACCGAGATGGCACATTCCCGGCTGTCTGGATGATTGTCCGCTGGCGATTCCCCTTTGTTTCCGGCAGCCCCCGCGCGCTTGCGCAGCGCGTGCAAAATTCGGCTGTCGTCTGGTCCTGGGTGTTTACTGGGTTGAAGCTGGCGATTGGTGTGATCCTGCTGCCGCTGGTGCTGCGGAAGCTCTCGGACGAGGACTTGGGGATGTATTATGTTCTGCAGAACCTGGCCATGATTGCCCCCATGTTCGATTTCGGCTTCAGTCCCTCCGTCATGCGGTTCGTCAGTTATGCAATGGGTGGCGCCGATTCTCTGCAAGCCCATGGGGTTACTCGCAGCGCCGGAACCGGACCGAACTACAAGCTTCTGTGGCAGCTTTTTTTTACCACGCGCGCGCTCTACCGAGCGATAGCGCTTCTCATGCTGGTGGTCCTGGGTTTGTGGGGAACCCACCTGGTTCACTCGACAATGAATCAAGTGTCGTCTCCTGCTATCGCCCTGCTGGCCTGGGCCATGACGTTGCTGGCCACGGTGCTGGATACTTACTCGTCGTGGGCGCCAGTGTTCCTGCGCGGCATGGACGAGGTCCTTTTGTCGGTCCGGATCACCATGGCAGGCATGGTGGTGAGATACGTCGTGGCAGTGGCTTTGTTGCTGGCCGGCGGTGGACTGCTAAGTATTCCCGCGGGCACGCTTCTTGGCAGCATCTTGCAGCAAATCATTGCGCGCCGGGCCTGCCTCCGCCGGCTCGCGCGCCAACCTAGCGATGAGAAACCGCGCATCCGCGAACATCTTCGCACGATCTGGCCGAACAGTTGGCGGCAAGGCTTGCAAAGCGTGAGCAGTTCCTTTCTGCTTCAAGCCTACACTCAGCTCGGCGTGAGCGTCTTCGGTCTGGCCGTGTTCGGCCAGTACGGGCTGTCCTCCCAACTCCTTAACATCATCGGCGGCGTCGCTGCCGTGTGGACAAATGTCAAATGGCAGATCATCGGCCAGCAGCGGGCGCGCCATGATCTGATTGGCATCCAGCGCACTTATTGGCCGCGCATGTGGCTGCAATTCCTGACCTTCATTGTGCTGGCCGCCGGCATGCTGTTGTTCGGGCAGCCGGTCCTGAACTGGATCGGTCACGGCAAACACCTCATGCCGCTGCCGTGGCTGGCTTTGCTGTCGCTCAACGCTTTCCTGGAAATGCAGGCCTCGATCTGGGGCACCTTGATCGCCACAGGCAATCGGATTCCATATCTTTGGCCCGGCGTTGCCGGCAGCGTGCTGGCGTTCGTGCTGGCGCTCATCCTTCTTCATACGACCAGCATCGGTCTGGGCGCTTTTGCCGCGGGCCCGTTGATCGCGCAGAGCCTATTCAATTATTGGTACTGGCCCCGGTACGCCGCGCGTGAAATCGGCACGTCCTGGGCGCGCTTTGTTTTCCGTGGGCCGGCACTTCCGAAGCCGCAAGCTATGGCGGTGGTTGAAGCATGAGAACGGAAAGCCCACAGCAAGCGGTCGAACCGCAGGTTGCCCGCCCGCTGGCGACGTCTGCGCCAAGGTACATAGCTTCGCGATCAGAACTCCTTAAGAGTTTCCTCGAAGGCCTCGCTCTGCGATTTTCGAAGAAGAGGCTGCTGATTGCCGGACCCTACGCCGGGGAGTTCGGGCACGAGATCATGGACTTCCAGAGCTACGTGCGTTGGTTGCGCCCAAGGTATGACCAGGTCCACGTTATCACTTTTGCCGGCCGGGAACCTCTCTACCGGGGCTGCCAGGTGCATGCGCATGGTTATGACCTGCGCACGGCAGGCTACCAGTTCGGGAGCATTTCCCACCAACAGATAAAACAGGATGCGCTTGAATTCGCGCGCCGTAATGGCATTGAGGATTGCGACTTTTTCAGCACTGCCCATTTGGCCACGGGATATCACCGCAAGTTGCTGTTTGGCCAAACCCACGAGGTCTTCGGCCCGCCTGGCCCTGTGGTGCTCAACGGAAAGGTGCTATTCCATTTTCGCAGTATCGCCAAGGTCGGCCCGGATACTACCAGGAACTTCCTGCCCGAACTGGCCGAGGAAGTTTGCCGCTTGTGCCGCAGCCGCGGGCTGGAGCTCGCTTGCATTGGACACCCGGCCTACTCCTTGTGTCCGGCCGGCTCCGAGGATTGGCGCACTGAGGACCTTGAGCAAACCGTGGCGCGGCTGGCAGGGTGCGCGCTTGTAGCCGGCGAGTTAAGCGGCCCGCTGCACCTGGCAGCCTACTGCGCCAAACCGATCGTCACCTGGGTGCCCGAAAAAAGCAGGCTCACCAACGCGTTCCGGCGCAATCCTTTCAATGTCCCTGTTACCGTTGTGCGCGACGACACCACAAACCCTTCACCGGATGAGGTTGTGGCCAAGTTGCAGAGCGCAGTGTCGGCGAGTTAGAGCGCACCGTGCAGGAGCGCGGGATTTATCCCGCTTCAATGTCCAAACCTGCGGCGCCGATGGAAAATCCCAGGCACCCAGCAATTTCGCACCGTATTTAAATTCCTGGATAAATTGAGAGAGTGTGTTCGCTGACCTGGCCCCGGGAAAGGTCGCGCTGTGAAGCGGGCTAAAGCCCACGCTCCTGCCCGTCACGTTTCACGCTTCACGTTTCACGTCTGCCCCCATACTTTCCAAAGCTTCGCGCGCATGGAGGCGGCATCAAATTCTGTTCTCGCACAACGGAGAATGCCTTCGCGAAAAAATTCGCGCGGGGCGGAGACCTGGAAAGAGTCGCGAAGGAATTTCTCCATTTCCGCAACCTCAACCGCGGTCGTAAAACGGCCAAAATCATGTTCACGCATCATCCGAATCAGGCACGATTCTGTATTGCCGAAGCCCAACACCGGCACGCCGGCGGAAAGATAGGTTCCTACTTTGTTCGGAAAACTGAAACGGCTGTACTGCAAGTCCTCCGCGTCCGGGTCCATAACCACAATTCCCCACGAACACCGGCGCAGGGCGTCTATCAGCCCTTGATCGCTGAACAACCCGTGTTCAATCATCCAGTCGGACTTGAACCATGGGCGGATCCGATATTCGCGATTGCCGAAGAATTCGAGCACCAATTTTTGCGGGAGCGAAGCGCGGACTTTATCCAATGCCTCCAGCATTTTGAAAAAACCTGTTTCGGAAATGATCGTGCCCACGTAGGCCACACGCAGGATACCGTCGTTTTCCGGTTGCTGAGCGGCAACACTCGCCAGCGCCTGCAAATGATGAGGTTCGAACCCGGAATGAACCATTAACCCGTCTTTCCTTCCAGTATGCCTTTCGATGTCTTCCATGGATGCCGGGCAAAGGGTGTTGTAACTGTCGGCCCGCTTGATCAGGCGAAAAGTCAGTTCCATGAACCGCCGCGCGCGTGCGGCTCCCAGCGAGCGTATTCCGGGCTTCATGTCATGATAATCCCAAAGCGAGACATGAACCCGGCAGTTCTTCAAATTGGCAACCGTGGCCGCAACGCCGGACCAGCAATTGGCATTGCAAAAAACCCAGGTGATGTCCGGCTTGGCTTGAGCCACAGCCGTTCGCAACCGGCGCGCAGCCAACGGAACCCAGACGTGTTCCATCAACAAACTCCTGGCCCTCGTCCATCGCTCATTCGGCGCCAGTTTGTGAGGTAGCGAGAAATGATAAAGACTGCCGGCTCGCAAATCCGGATTGGCATAAAGTTCACTTTCCCGGCTATACCACCACGCAATTTTCTGTGTCTCATAACCGAGCAACAGTTGCCGAACTAAATCGGCCATGGTGCGCGATTCAGGACGGTAATCGTAAACAAAAAATAATTTCGGAAAGAGATCAGGGTTTGAACTCATGTTGGAGCCAGAAGCAGTACGCCAAATTCTTTTTCGCTATGGTAGCGAAAGAAATTCGCACGGAAAGATTCTCTTTCG
>PSRM01000273.1 GCA_003176045.1 Verrucomicrobiota bacterium
GAGGAGGGATTTGAACCCCCGACCAAAGGCTTATGAGTCCTCTGCTCTACCCCTGAGCTACTCTGGCAGCCGCGCACAGTATTGGGCAGGGGGAATGTGTTGTCAATTTTACCTCTGGAACAGGGGCTTAAAAATCTCGTGCGCGCTGGGCGGTCCAAGGGAAAGCGGCAGAGGACTGCCGCAGTCCAAAACCTTCGGCATTTCGAGGCACACACGAAAACGCGCCAGCGTCTTGGAATGCGCCAGCCCTCTGGCGCTTTCGCATACCGGGCGGTGACCTGCAGTTTCAATCGCACCCTTCGGGGAACAGCTATTCATCCAGCCCCTCAAAGCGGTAATTGCCTTCAGGCGCTAACTCCTGCTAACCTGGAACGAGACGATCTGCTTTCCAGACAAAGAAGAAAGATCCACCGTCCCTTGCGCATCCACGTCGAAATTTTTTGTGCCGGCGCGGGCGGAGACGGCTCGCCAACCTTCGGGCACGCGGATACGCAAGAGCGTTCGTTCCGGATGATTGCGCTGCGGCAAGTCTAACTCCGCGCGGACCTCTCCCTGGCTCAGCCGGGATTCGACTTTAACCGAGACCGGGCCGAAGGCGGTCGGGGCGCGTTCGACTTTGATTTGCTTGCCATCTTCCAGCCAGCGCCTTGGCGTGGCGAAAAGCAGGCGAAGCGTTTCGGGTTTGCCATTGTCATCGAGGTCCCAATCCTGCACCAGCATGGTGCGCAGCATGGAGAGTAAATGCGCATTGGCGGCGCTGTTGGGCGGGCAATACATCATCCGGCCACCCGCATCCAGCGGGGTGAGAGAGCAGCCCTCGGCTGAGACAAAGGTGTTGGTGCTGAAGCCCTGGGCCAACATGCCGTAAAAGCTCACCAGCGCCCGTTCGGGGTCATCGCGGCGCAGCACATCGAGCGCGTAGCGGGTGCCGTAGAGAGGGTTGATGCGGTTTGGGCTGGTCCAGAACGAGAATCCGTGGCCTGCCCGCAACATTCCCATGCAGAGCCCGCCATGCTGTTCCTGAAAATGCGGGATCCAGTTCTCCTCCGGACTGCCCGGTGGAAAGATGCCGCTGCCGATGGTGTATCCGATGATGATGTTCCAATAGCTGCCGATGCGCGAATGCAGGATGGGATCGTGCGTGGGCTCATCAGCATAGAGAGCAACTGGCACGAAGGGCGGAGTGGAGTCGCGATGGATATTGTCGGCGATGGCTTTGAGAATCGCAGGCCGGAACTCCGCGGCGACTTCCTTATAGTGCTTCGCATCGGATTCGCCGATTTCGTCCAGCACGGCGCTTAGGTCGCGCAGCGCGCGCCAGGCCTTGGAGTTTGCGTTGAGGCTGTAAACGAAGGTGCTGATGTCGCCGCAGTATTGTTCTTTCGGAAACAGGCCGTGCTCCGCGGTCCGATTTTCGGCCAGGCGGCGGGCTTCCCTTTCCCAGTGAGGGCGCAGCTCGCGAACGGCAGCCGCATCGCGCGTTTGCCAGTAGTAGCGGGTAACGTCATTCAGCTTGAATCCGGCCTGGTGGAATTCCAGGCCCTTGCGCGTGAAATCCAGCAGCGGCACCACCAGTTTGCGCATTTCGGCGTTCTGTCCCCACACCATCAACGCCAGGGCGGCGTCGCTTCCTTCCGATTCGTAAAGTTTGTCGTATTGGTTGCCGAAGCTGTAGTGAATGCGATCGCCATTGATTAGTTCGAAATTCTGGCAGATCAGATGGCGCCAGGCGTTGTTGACGACCGGTTCGGGCGATTCGAGGTTGCAACCATCGGCGATTAGATCGCGCCAGGTCTCCGCGCAGAGTTCGCGCTGCTTTGCATAAATTTCAGTTGAACATTCGAATGCCTCAGAGACAGGCCGCGTGGCGATCGCAAGCGTTGCGGATGTCCCAGGCTTCAGCTTGGCAAGAAAACGACCACGTTCGGATCTCCACGCCGTATCCAGGGCTGCATTGAAGCGATCGGAGTCGTCTTGCCCGCGGGTTTTGGTTTTGGAGCCAGTGCGAACGAGGTGTCCCTTTTCCAATGACGCAGGAGGGTCATCGAACTGAAGAGTGATCGTGCCATTGGTCCCCTGCGCCAGATCGAATTTCACGAACACAACCCCGTTACTGGCCAGCGCCGGTTCGGTTGCAGCGAAAGCTTCGAGACGATAAATCTCCTGCGGTATCCTGGGAGTCTGGGCGGCAAGCGGCACGTTGCCGCCCTGAAGCAGTGGTGTCGAATGACGATACCTGATTTCCACGATGGGCAGCCAACCTTCAGCCAAAGCAGGCTGTGATAACCGGTCCTCCAATCCACCAAACAGAAACTCGTCCGGCCCCACGCGAAACTGGACCGCCGTGCCGACGTCATTCCAGGCGCGCGCGCCGCCGCGCAAATTGATGCCGCTGCCGTTGGAAATGAGCCTTGCTTTGAGTTTTGCGCAAGGCGCGCTCAGGACGATCGGATAAAAGCGAAAATCGGCATTTACATAGCGCAACGAAGGCAGTAATTGCGCGAAAAACTCGTAGGACGGCCCATTGGGTTGTTTCATGGCCAACTCGCCCCAAAGATCGGTTTTGGAAGCCATCGCTTGTTCAAGAGTAGGGATGGATGACGCCTCGTCTGCGCGAGTAAGCAAAGGCCGGCAGGCGAGGAATGTTAAAATCAGAACGACACCCAGGTAAAAGCGCATACTCCAATTTGCAAATTGCTCTAGGGCGGAGTAAAGGGAAAAGGCTTGCGTTACCTTCGGCTGCTACAATTAATCACGTCACAGCTTCTGAGGAATGCATTCGACCCAGCGGCCCGCAGGCCGTTGGCAAACGCCGCGAAAGGGGCTATAACTCTGCCCGTATGTTTCGACGGCGTGATGACAATGCGCATATCTTTTTAGGCAAGCTGCTTTTGGTCGCGTCCTGCATTGGCGCGATTAGCGCTAATGCTGGAACCGCAACCGGGCCGGTGATTACAAATGCCTCGAAACTGAAGTCCGGCGGGGTCGTGCTGGCCTGGACTTCGGAAACGAACGCCTTCACGAATGTTTTCTTTAACATCCAGGGCACGACGAATTTGAACTCGGGTTTTCTTACTCTGTCGCTGCCCATCTCTGAAAATGCATCTCTGGTTTACACCGATACGGTGCTGAGCGCGAGCGGCGCGGCTTTCTATCGCGTCGCCGAGAGCAACGCCTACACGGCCTTGAATCAGCCCGGCGCCTTCACCGCGTTTGCGGCAACCAATATCAATGGCCTCAATCCCGCCGGTTGCGGCGGGGCTGTCTTCGATGGCCGTTTCGTTTACTTCGTGCCATTTCAGGGAGGCGGCGGTTATCACGGGCGCGTGTTGCGTTTGGATACACAAAGCAATTTCACGAACGTGGGAAGTTGGACCTGCTATGATGCCGGCAGCACGGGTGGATACGCCACGCAGGGCTACGAGGGCGGGGTGTTCGACGGGCGCTACGTTTATTTTTCCCCCGCGGTGGCCTATCCGACTAATGCGCAAGCCGGCAAGGTGCTGCGGCTCGATACTACTGGGAACTTCCTAAGCCCAACCAACTGGAGCGCGTTCAATACGATCAGCATCAACGGGCTGCCGAGCTACGGTTTTCAGGGCGCAGTTTTCGACGGGCGCTACGTCTATTTCGTGCCGCACGTTAATACGAACTGGAGCAGCGTAGCCTTGCGCTATGATACACGGGCCAACTTCACGGACACCAATAGCTGGCAGGCCTACGACGCGGGCAACACCAGCGGCCTGAACACGAGGGGTTTTTCCGGCGGTGTCTTTGACGGACGTTATGTCTATTTTTCGCCCACCCTGAACGGCGCGCCTGACGGGATCGTGCTACGATTCGATACACACGGCGGTTTCACGAACAGCGGCAGTTGGCAGGCTTTCGACGCGAGCGCCACGGCAGGATTGAGCGCGGTGGATTACAAAGGCGCGCTATTCGACGGCCACTACGTTTATTTCATCCCCAATCTCACCTTCAATACCACCGCGCTGCGGTACGATACTGCGAGCACCTTCACCAATAGCGTGAGCTGGAGCGCGTTCAACGCCACAAACCTCAACGGCCTGTTCACACAAGGCTACGATGCCGGCGTGTCTGACGGGCGATTTATCTATTTCGTTCCTTACCATGACACCAGCACGGGCAACGTGTGGCACGCGCGACTGACCCGCTATGACACCCAGGGTAATTTCACGAACGCCGCCAGTTGGAGCGCCTTCGATGCCGGCGGCACGAGTGGATTGCCTTCGCAAGGCTATGAAGGCGCGGTAAGCGATGGCCGCTACATCTATTTCGCCCCGTATCACAACACCAACGATTACAGCGGCGTGGTCCTGCGCTTTGACGCCCACCTGCCGCGAAGCGTCCCCGCCACCGTGAGCGGCGGCTCCAATCTTTAATGCGCCGGAGCGCGGACATTCTTGTCCGCAGCAACTGTCAAACCTCCATGGCATTTAGTGAATGGACGTTGCTGCGGACAAGAATGTCCGCGCTCCGGTTGCGGCTTGGCCGCCCCGTGTGAATCCGTGCCATGAGGGGTTTCTTACTGCGGGCTTCCGTCACTCCACCGCCGCTCGTCCCCTTCTTGGCGGGTTTTCGACCAGTGGTTTGCGGGGCATTTTCTCATCAGCCATAGCGGCGTTGTAAACGAATGCCGCGATGATGGTGGCCGCTTGTTTCAGGTCCTCCGGCTGAATGCGGTCCAGGACGTCCAGATTGGAGTGATGGGTGCGGGTCATGTAATCGAGCGGATCCTGGATAAATTCGAGTCCGGGCAGGCCAACGGCGTCAAACGACATATGATCGGTGCTGCCTGTGTTGGATAAAGCGAGGGTTTCGGCACCCATCTCGCGAAACGGCTCCAGCCACCGCCGGAATATCGGGCGCAAGGCTTCGTTGCCCTGGAGGTAAACGCCGCGGATTTTGCCCGCGCCGTTGTCGAGATTGAAATAGATGGAGAATTTCTCGTAATCGGGACGCCGCACCAGTTTGCGGAGGGTTTCGGAGGTTGTCGCACGCGTGCTGCGTGTTGCGGGTTGCGTGTCCGATGGTTCCCCCTCGACCCCCGACCCTCCATCCTCGTCCTTCGACTTTGGACTTTGGACTTTGGACTTCTTGTCCGCCGAAGCTTTAGCGTAGGTGGATGGACTGGGTTCGTCGCCCCCCGCTTCCTTGCCCGGTCGGGCCAAGGCAACCGACGGTGTGAGATTCGTGAAGTAGCCGAAATGCTCTGCCACGTAAGCCTTGGACCCATAAATTCCCTGCTCCTCTCCGCTCCACAGTGCGATGCGAATGGTCCGGCGTGGCTTCAACTTGAGCGCAGTAATGATCCGCACTGCTTCCATCGTCGCTGCCACTCCTGCGCCGTTGTCGGTCGCGCCCGTGCCGGAATGCCAGGAATCCAGGTGCCCGCCGAGCATTACAATCTCGTCGTTCAGATCCGTACCTGGGATCTCCGCCACCGTGTTGTAAGCCATCAGGTCGTCATTGTTGAACTTCACTTTCAAGTCCACGGCCATTTTCAATTTCTCGCCCTCTTGGATCATGCGCCCCATCCGGTTGTAGTCCTCAGCGGCAACGGTGATTTGCGGCGGCATGGCTGGAGCGTTGGTGGCCCAGGCGCGAATCTGGTTCGTGGCATTTGGACCGGAATCGGAACCAAAGGCAATTTCGTTGTTCGTCTCGCTCCCCGGTCGCGGCACAGACGCGGCAGACACGAATACCGCGCCACCGTCACCCTGTGAACTTTGGTTCACAATGAGTGCCGCGCCCTGGCGGGTCAGGAAAGACAGGAAACGGCTCGAAGAGCCGCGCCTGCGACGCGCCAGCGCGCCAGCGCGGTTGGTCGAGGGCGGACCGCCCAACTGGTCAGGCGATTGAAAAAAGGCGCGCCCTTCGCGCGGCTGGCCGGCATTTGCCAACGCGAGCAGATTTGTGGCCACCAATCGCCTGGCCTGCGGCTCGAATGGCGGCGCGCCCGGCTCCCGCATAGGGCCGGCCAGGACGATCGCGCCTTTGAGTTTGCCTTCGAATGTCTTCAGATCGGCGTTCGTTCGAGCATCGAAATACACCACGCGGGCAACCAGAGATTGCTTCAAACCCGGTGACCACGCATTTGGGTACGCTATCAGGTTGATCGCTTGCGGTTCGACAATTTGGGCTGAGAATTTCTGGAGCGTCCAGCCACGGCCAAAAGGCCCCCAGGCCTCCAAATGCGCGTTCGTCAGCCCCCAACACGCCAGTCTGTCGCGCGTCCACTCATTCGCGCGCTTGAGATTGGGCGAACCCGTCAGACGCGGGCCGATGACCTCGGTGAGATAGCCAAGATTGGTCATCACCTGTGAATGGTTTATCCCTTCCTCAATTATCTGCGCAATGACATCGTTGGTGCGACTCGACCCGGACTCGTCCTGCGCCACGACCGCATTGAGGCTGCACAATATCAACAGCGCGAGGAAGGAGCGCGGACAGCCTTGTCCGCGCGAAACGCGGCTTTGCGGCCAGGAACGGGCGGACAAGCTGTCCGCGCTCCGATCCATGTATCGCCCCTTGAGCGGAGCGAGTTTGAGAGCAACAAGCTTGCTATTCATTGGGATCTTGTTCTTTCGGAGTTGGTCATTAAGCAACAAATGAAACTATGCCGGGCCTGGCCATTACCTGGGTCGCATACTTAATACTACGGCACTCGCACGTGGCAAGTTCAATCTGACGATTCCCTGCTTCAACTCACATTTTTCCTGCGCGCCCGGTGTCCAGGTTCCGTCGGCGGTCACGGCAGAAGTTCCAAAAGTCACTCCGGTTTTGCTTTCAACTGACGGCGCGGCCAATCGCAATACCTCACCTCGGCCATAATCTTTTGGCGCGCGAACTTCGATCGCCATTGAGTGCGCAAAGTCTTTGTTCAACGCAGTGACGAAGAGAGTTCCATCGCCGGCTTTCGTGGCGTACACGGATAGATTGGTGTTGGTATTTTCAAAAGTCAGCCCCACCAAATCGCCTTTCGCTGCGAACGCGAACGCCAGCATGCCATAATACTCGGGCCGCACACTGCAACGACCATTCTCGTCATGCACTATCGGCGAATAATGACTGATGAACCCAAGCTGGTTCACATCGGTTTCCATATTGACGCCTTCGCATCCAAATGAAGCCAGGCAGAACATGTAATCCAGGCACCAGAGCGCGGAACCAAACGTGTCACTGACTCCAGGCCTGCCGCCGCCGTAGAAGGAATTGACCTCGCAAATGCGGTACGCGAGGTGATGCTCCCGGCAAAGTTGCTGCAAATCCCTCAGGCGCTCTTCCCATGCGGTGTCACGCCGCAGAAGTTTTTCCATGGTGGACGAAGGATTGCGGGCCCCGCCGCGGTAGTAATGATGGGTCAAAAGCCGCATATCCTGCGACTCACCCTTGACGAAGTTGGTGATCCACTCCCAATTCCCAATTACATCGGGTCCGGAGAAAACTGCCTTGGGTAGCGCTGCCCGGATGGCCGCCTTGTACTCAGTGTAAGCCGCGTGATAAAGCTCGTACTTTTTCTCGAAGCGGCGCAGAGCGTCCACTTCGTTGCCGATTTGAAATGAGTGGAGATTGGTCCCCAAGGCCGCGTCCACGGCCACTGCTTCTCGCGCCGCCTCCTCCTTCGAGCCGGACCCCAGATTCAGGCCCCACATCACCTTCCAACCGGTGGCGCGCGCGAAGTCACCCAGATTTTGCAGGCTGGCGTTATTGATCACCGTGATCTCGCGCTCTGTTCTTGCGGCTGCCACTCCCTCCGGCTCAAATCGAGTGTGGTCGGAGACGTTGCCACCAATGCGGATAAGGCCGTGCGGACTCAGTTGCCGGTAAAGCCGCACCAAAACGGCGTTCGTCGCCGAGAAATAGTTGGACTGCGCCACTGCAGAGGTTTCGTATCCGAAACCAATGAAATCGGGCGGAATCCGGCTCACCACGGTGCTCGTGTCAACACGTAGCTGGACGATCTGCGCTGTTTCCGTCGCATATGCGAATGAGGACGCGAGTGTGGCGGCCACGCACACCTGCACACTGCGGCAAAGCAAGCTCTGGAGATTCAGGAGGGCCATGGTGTCTTTGAACTGTGGCATAATTGTAGCAGCCGAGGTAACGAGGCTCTAATTTTTTAATCTGCTTGTGCAAGAATTTCAGAGCCTCGTTGAACTGAGCCGCTAACGCGGCAGGAATAGAGCGCGGAATAGGCACTAGGCGCGCTGGG
>PSRM01000267.1 GCA_003176045.1 Verrucomicrobiota bacterium
GGGAGCGTCGGGAGCGGGGGGAGCGTCGGGAGCGGGGGGAGCGTGGGGAGCGGGGAGAGCGTGAGGAGCGTGGCGAGAGCGTGGAGCGTGGGGTAAGAACAGTCACTCGGGTGAGTTGTCGATTACGTGCTCGACTAAGTGGAGGACGAAGTGGCAAAGTCTGTTACGGCAGGGGACAATTGACAAAGACTTCGAGGACGAGGACGAGGACGAATTTAGCTTAGCCACGGGGAGGGATTGGCGCAGCAAAGTCAGGATCGGCCAGGTGAGTGTACTTGGCGACGGCCTGGGCCCGGGAGCGCACGTGGAGCTTCTCGTACATGCGCCGGACATAGGTATTGACCGTCGGGCCGCTGATGTTGAGCCGGTCGGCGATTTCCTTGTAAAGGTAACCGCGGGCGAGCATGTCGAGGACCTCCTGTTCCCGTGGAGAAAGTTCTTCCTGAGCAGCGCCTGCGTGGGTCTGCCGAAAGGACTGGACGACTTTGCGGGCAATGTTGCTGGTCATGGGAGAGCCGCCACGGTGAACTTCCTCGATGGCCGCGAGCAGCTCGGCGCGCGGGGTTTGTTTGAGCAGGTAGCCCGTTGCGCCTGCGGCCAGCGCATTATAGATATGGTCGGCATCCTCGTACACGGTGAGCATGACAAACTGCGTATCGGGCAGCAGGGGCTTTAGGCGCCGGACTGCCTCCACGCCGCTCATGCCGGGCAGATTGATGTCCATCAACACGACGTTCGGCTTTTTATCGGGTAACCCAGCCAGGGCCTTTTCTGCGTCCCCCCAATCACCGGCAAGGCGGAATCCCGAGGCGGCATGAATCCAATTGCCGAAAATCCTTCGCGTCTGGGCGTCATCCTCAACGATGGAAACCGCAATGGACATCTTATGTTTATCTATACACATAGGGCGGCTGGCTTCGAGTCGTCTATTTTGATGACAGATAAGCCCTCAGCCAAACCGGGATGGAGCGCCGAACTCCGTTTCGGCGCGTCGGGAATCTCTGAGAGGTTCGCGCCGAAATAGAATTCGGCGCTCCAACAGAACTCATTTTCCATTGCCGTTGTGTTTGAGTGATTTTGAGTTGAGCGCTACGAGGAGCCGGACGCGTGTTCCTTCTCCCGGGGCCGTTTGCCACGAGCAGGAGCCGCCAATTTCCTCGAGCCGTTTGCGCATATTCAATAATCCGTTGCCACCATTGGATCGCGCCTCATCTGGAGCAGGTGCCAGCGGACCATTCTGAGGCTCCAAAACAAAGCCGCGCCCATTGTCCGCCACTACCAGGAGCAGGCGATTGGTGGTCATCTCAAGAGAGATGCGCACCTCGGTGGCTTGCGCGTGCTTGACGATATTGTTGAGCGCTTCCTTAAAGGCGAGAAACGCGTTGTGCCGCATTTCCGCGGTGATGGGCCAGGACGGCGGATGCAAGGGCAGGTCCAGCCGGCATCGAATTCCCGCGGGGCTGAGAAATCTTTGCGCAAAGCGGCCCAGGTAAGCCACCAGGCTGTCGAGCGTGTCGTGCCGGGGATTGACCGCCCAGACGATTTCATCCATGGCCCGCGTCAATTCTCGCGCAGTAGCGTAGATTTGATGGACGTCATTCGCGGCGGATTCCTTATCGTCCAATTCTCCCAGGGCGGTTTGGCTCAGCAGAGTGATGCGCGTGAGGCTGGCGCCGAGATCATCGTGGATGTCGCGAGCGATGCGGGCGCGTTCCCGTTCAAGGGCCTGCTGGCGTTCCATTTGTTCGAGACGCCGATGCAGGCGCCGGCGCGCGGCCAACATGAGTGCTGCCGCCACAACTGCGCCCGCGGTAACGGGCGCCACCGCCTTGAACCACCATGTTTGCCAGAAATGTGGCAGGACCGTGAAGGACAGAGCGGCCCCGCTCTCATTCCAGACATCGTCGTTATTGCAAGCCATGACCCTGAAGGTGTACGGCCCTGGCGGCAAGTAGCTGTACTGGGCGACACGCTTTGTGCCGGCATCAAACCATTCATCTTCCAGACCTTCCAGTTTATATTTGAATCGCACTTTGTCCGGGGCGGTAAAGCTCAGGCCTGTGTAGTGCAGTTCAAAGCGTTGCCGGCCAGCCGGAATTTGGACTTCACGCTGCCGCTCGGCGCCAGCGCAGGTAACAGGCAATCTGAGCGGTTGGCCTTCTGCCAGCAACTCCTCGATCACAACCGGTGGCGGCACGGTATTGGTAGCTGACTTGCGCGGGTCCACGATGGCGAGGCCCCTGGCGGTGGGAAACCACAGACGGCCATCGGCAGTGCGGCAAACTCCAGGCTGGAAGCCGCCAGAACATTTCTGCGAAGCCAGCCCTTCGGCTTGCCCATAGCTCAGGCAACGAACTGACTTCACCTGACCATCAGCGCATCGATTCAGGTCGGCCTTGCTCACGCGCAGGATGCCGCGGTGCGATCCCAGCCAGAGGTTGCCCTCACCGTCGTCCACAATCTGGCTGACGATGCTCGCAGGCAATCCCTGACCCGTACTGATGGTCGTGAACCGCCCTTGCCGGAGCCGGCACAGGCCGTTATCCGAAGTCCCAATCCAAAGGTCGCCATCTGCCTCCGGACAAAGCGCCAGAATGAAATCACTGCTCAGTCCATCCTGCTTGCGGAATTGTTTGAGCGCGCCGTCCTTCAGCCACCCCAGTCCGCCGCCCAACATTCCAAACCAGACCGCGCCATCAGACGTCTCGGCGATGGTGCGAACGTCTGGGGAACTCAATGTTTCCTTCCCGGCGAACCACGTCAGCTTGCCGCCTTGGTAGTGGTGCAAGCCGGCCGTTGTGCCTATCCAAAGGCCGCCTTTGCGCCCTTCGCAGAGGGCGACGACCGGCGCCGTCACCTGGCTCAGTTCGCCGGGTGATTCAAAGCGCTCGCCCTTGCTGACCATCAACCCGCCGCCCCACGTGCCCACAAACAGTTCACCGCCCGTGGTTCGAAGCACGGACCAGATGAAGAGGTTATTCAGTCCGCTGGTTTCGGTGAAACAGGTCCAGTGGTTCAATTCAAAATGGTACAAGCCGGCGCCTTCCGAACCAACCCAGGCGTCGCCGGCCTCACCGACGGAAAAAGAAAGCACGGCGCGACCCTGCCAGCCGTCTGGAGGATTGAGCATCTGCACTTTGCTCGGTCGCAAAGCGTTCAGGCCGCCGCCTGTGCCCACCCAAATGTTGCCCTCCTGATCTTCGCACATCGAACGCACCCAATCATGCGAAAGCCCGTTGGTGCGTGAGAAATGCAGCGGCTCGGTACCCGGTGCCAGGACATAAAGACCATCCCGAATCGTGCCCGCCAACACGTTGCCCGAACGCGTCTCGAGCAACTCGGTAACAAAACCACTTTCGCAGGGACAGTAACCAAAATCGGTCACCCATCTGCCGGCGACCCATTTTCTGAGATGGCCGTTGCCCATCACCAAAAGCCCGCCGTCCCGGCCCGGCACAACACGCTCGAAGAAATTTGTGCCGCCAAACTCATCGAAGGCGAAAGCCGCCAGCTCGCCTCCCCTCAAGGCAGCCACCTTCCCATTCGCCGCTATCCACAACTTGCCTCCTGGCTCCCGGCTCAGGCTGACCTTGCGACTGGCAGAACCACCGCCGGGAGGCTCAACGATGCGGCCATCCCGCATCCGCAACAGGAACCCGGTATCGTTCATCAACCATAGGTCCCCGGTTTCGTCAGCGGTGATGGCCTCGACGGCCCCTCCGGGCCAATCGGCGAGCCGGCCTGCCGGCTGAAAATCGCCCGCAGTAAACTTCGTTAGTTCCCCCGTTTCGTGGCCAATCCAAAGCGTTCCCGCCGGCGTTTCATAAAGGCTCGTTACCCTGCTGTTGAGGAGGCCAGGTGTGTTGGCTGAATCGAACACTCTGACGCGCACCCCATCATAGCGCATCAAGCCGGTATAAGTCCCCAACCACAAATAGCCGTCGCGGGTTTGTACGACTGATGTGATTGGGTTCTGCTCCAGATCTCCTGCTACCGTTTCGACCTCAAACGAGAGGGCGGAATCACTCGCGCGCGCTGCCGCCGCGTCTTGTGCGATGAAGCAGACAAAAAGCAGCGCGCCGACGAGACGCCCTTTCCATGGACCGCCTGGGAGCGCGTGCATCTTGCCCGCGTGTTTGGAAACGCAGCATGCCATCAACGGGGACACATCCCCAGTCTAGCGGCCTTCCTCGCGGCTGGCAAGCAACTGTCCACAAACTCACAAACCTACAAACTATGCAGAGCGCCAGAAGTAAGCGCCGGGTCCGGGGACGGAGCGCGGCATTTATGCCGCTTCAAGGTCCATAGCTCGATGGACGGACCTGGTAATCCGGGCGCTTGCGTGCCGTCGGCGCGTGAAGAGCAGTGCATTAGAGACTATAACGCGCACTCTGCGGGAACCAAAACCCGCAGTCATTCCTCTCACCTGTTGTAAGTCATATTTCCGGATTCTAAACCAAATGCGCAAAATGAAACTGCACAGGAATTGCTCGCTCTTTTATCTTTGCCTGATCCTTTTGGCTGCTGCGATCAGCGCTCAGGCAACACCTACCATTTGGATCGGACCGAACACATCGTTCGTCAATGTGGCCGGCTCGGACCCGACACAGGCTGTCAACCAGGACCGCATGACGGCACACGTCTGGATTACCCGAGCTGCAACGCAGGGAATCTACAATGCCGAGCAAGAGGGCGGTTTCACGCATTTCTTAAGCCCAAGGGATACTGAATGGGCCGACGGCACTACCGCCAATTACTCGACTCTGAGTTACACAGATTGGAACACTTGGGCCAAGAATATCCACGGGGGCCCGCCGGGCACGGTAGGCGTTCAGGCGGTGGTTCACCTTAAGTCCGATGACATCTACCTGAATATCCAATTTACCTCGTGGGGCGGGTCGGCTGGCGGCTTTTCGTACGTGCGTGCCACGCCGACGCCGAGCGACGTGCCGCCGACGGTCTTCATAACTTCCCCGACGAACGGCGCGACCTTTACGGCCCCGGCGGTTGTTAACATCACCGCCACCGCAGCGGATTCGGACGGCACGGTGACGAACGTTTCGTTTTTTGATGGCGCTACCCCACTCGGCGGGACAAATAACACGCCCTACACCGTTACTGCGACGCTTGCGGCCGGCAACCATGCGCTCACGGCGGTGGCGACGGACAACGCCGGGATTTCAACTGCGTCCAGCAACATCAATGTGACAGTTTCAACACCCCCGCCACTCAGCGTAACCATAACCAATCCGCCGGATCCTTCCACCAACGGCAACACCGATAGCGTGCTGATTGGCGCCACCGCCAGCGGTGGTGGCGGCACAATAACGAACGTTCAGTTCTTCAACGGCAACGTATTGATTAAGAGCCTAACGGTGGCTCCGTATGTCTTTACGACACAGCCGTTTCAATTCACCCTTGGCACAAACACACTTACGGCGGTGGCCCTGGACAACGTTGGCGAATCGGCCACGTCCGCTCCCGTCCACGAGATCATCGCCAGGTACACGCCCCAGCTCACGAACGGGCCTATTCCGCTCATCCTGGTGACGATCGCCACCAACATGTCAGCGCCCCTTTATGGCATCAGTCCGCCTGGCGACACACACCGGCTCTTCGTGCTCGAGCAGAACGGGTTGATGCGCATCATCCAGGACGGGACCCTGCTGCCCGACATTGCGCTCAATATTTCCAATCGTGTGTCGCCGCCGCTCAATGCCGCGAATGCCAACGACGAGCGCGGGTTGCTCGGACTGGCCTTTCATCCCGGCTTCAACGATCCATCCAACGCGGGCTACCAGACGCTCTACACCTACAACAGCGAGATGATCCCAACGAATACTTTGCCCACCTATCCTTGCCCGGCCGGCGCCACGAATAACTACAGAAACGTCCTAAACGAGTGGAAGATCTCGAGCACCAACGCCAATGTCGTTGATCCTTCGTCGCGCCGCGAAGTCATTTCATTTGGCAAGAATGCGAGCAATCATAACGGCGGCACCTGTACCTTCGGCCCGGATGGCTACCTGTATCTGGCCCTGGGCGATGGAGGCAACGCCAACGATGTCGGACCGAGCCACCTCGTGCCCACCGGCAACGCCCAGAGCCTGACCACACCCCTGGGCAAAATGCTGCGATTCGACCCGCTCAATCCGGCGCTGAACCCCTCAAGTCCCGATCCAGTCAGCACCAACGGGCAATACCGGATCCCAACGACCAATCCATTCCAGAGCACGAACCAGATTCCTGAGATCTATGCGCTCGGCCTGCGCAACCCGTATCGCTTTGCCTTCGACTCCCTCACCGGCGACCTGATCGAGGCCGATGTAGGCCAGAACAACATCGAAGAGATCAACCGCATCGTGATTGGCCACAACTACGGGTGGGCCGTCAAGGAAGGAGACTTCCTCTTCAACATGACCAACGGTCCGGCGGGGCCAGGCGGCACCATCGGCGCGCCGCCCGGATATTTCAGCCCGACCAATCCGCCTGGTCTGACCGACCCCATCTCCGGGCCGATGGGCATACTTGAATATGACCATAATAATGGCATCTCCATTACCGGCGGGTTCGTCTATCGCGGCAGCGCCATGCCGGAGCTTTATGGACAATATATCTTTGGCGACCTGGCGCTGATAGCCTCTCCGATTCGAATTGATGGCCGGATCTTCCGCGCCGATCTTCAGCAGGGGCTGATCACCTTGTTCAATCTGCCGCAGTTCGGCACAAACGTTTTGCCACACAGTGCCACCGCGCACGGCTTCGGCCAGGATGCCAGCGGCGAACTCTACGCGATGACAACCTACACCCCGCCCAACGGCAACGGCGGTGTGGTTTACAAGCTGGCCACCCTGCGGCTCACCCCCAAATTATCGGGCAGCTCGCTCGACCTCACCTGGCCGATCACCGGCGCTCGTCTCCAAACTCAGACCAACAGTCTTAGCCCCACATGGTTCGACGTGCTAAACTCTGCCGCCACCAACCACGTCATCGTCCCGGTTGACCCCGCCAATGTTGATGTGTTCTATCGGTTGGCGTTGCCGTGATGTCGAATTGTAGCAGCCGACGTGAGGAGGCTCTAATCAAATTCGGATTTCGGATTTTAAATTGGAGCCTCGTTACGTCGGCTGCTACATTTATTTAGTCTTCCGGCCGCTCCCCATGCGGGGCCATCTTCACCAGCTTCGGATCGAACTGGCCGAGCACAGTCACCAGGTCCTTTTGCGCCGCCATCACTTCGTGAATGTTCTTATAGACCATCGGCACCTCGTCCAGGCCCGCGGAAATTAGAGTCACACCCTTCTCGCGCAGGAACGCGTTCACCTTCTTCCACTGAAAGGTCTTCGTGGCCTGCGTGCGGCTCATCACTCGACCCGCGCCGTGGGAAGCCGAGTCTAACGATTCCGGATTACCCTTGCCGCTCACCACAAACCCCGGCGACGCCATGGAGCCCGGAATGATTCCCAACACACCCTCGCCGGCCGGTGTGGCGCCCTTCCGGTGAACAATCACTTCTTTCTCCTGCCCGTTGATCGTGTGCTTTTCTTTCCAGGCAAAATTGTGATGGTTCTCCAGATCCAGTAAGACGTTGGCCCCGAGATTCGCGGCCACGTGTTTGTGAATGAGCGCGTGATTAGCTGCAGCATAGCGGCCCATTAATTCCATCGCTGCCCAGTATTCCTGGCCTTCCTGCGAATCCAGAGCCAGCCATGCCAGCCGTTTCAGTTCGCTCGGTAGATCCGGGAACTGGCTGAAAGCGATCTTGCTGTAATGATCGCACACAGCGGCGCCCGTCCCCCGGCTGCCACTATGCGATAGCAACGCAAGATAAGCTCCCGGCTCCAAATCATGAATCTTTCCATGAGCCGTAAACAGGCCGAACTCGACGAAATGATTGCCGCTGCCGCTGGTTCCGAGCTGCGACCATGCCCGGTCCTTGTTCTGGCTCGTGACCGGGCTCACGCTCCAATCCGCATCCAATACTTCGTGCTGCCGGCGGTTTTTGAACGTGGCCCCCACCCCGAATCGCGTCTCCGCTTCAATGGCTCGGGTCAGCCGCTCCGGGTGCCGCTCCAACTCTCGAATCGGAACATCGAGCACCGTCATCTTCATCCGGCAGGCAATATCTACGCCCACGGCATACGGTATTACGACATTCTCGGTAGCGAGCACGCCGCCAATCGGTAGGCCATACCCGACGTGCGCATCCGGCATGAGCGCCCCAGCTACGGCCACGGGCAGCAGACACGCCCTTTCCATCTGCATCACCGCCTCGTGCTCCAGCCCCTCGCCCCATTGACGGTACTTAACCGGTTCCGCACGCGGCGGCGGCGGCGCGTTCACAATCGCTATCGCCAATTCCTTCCGCATCGGGTCTTCAGAGAACAGGGCTGGGTTGGCCACAATCGCCTTCAATTCCTCTTCCAGCCGGCTTTTATCTCCACCGCTGAGAATGAACTGCGAGACAAAATCCGTCGCCCGCCGCGTAGCCTCGCCCAGCGGCACGCCCAACCGAATAAAATCTTTCGTATTCATAGCCAGTTACTGCCTGCCCGCGTCTGTCGAATCAAATTACAACCTACTGCGTCGCCTGTGAAACGAAACCGCTAATCTTCGCTAATAACCGCTAATCCTGATTCCTTGATGTCTGGCCCAGAGATTAGCGTGGATTAGCGAAGATTAGCGGTTTCGTTTATTCCTGGAAACCAAAAGCTTGCCTTCCGCCCGTCTCCAGCGTAACCAAAAGGCATGAATCGCCGCCAATTCCTAAAACGCACTTCTGCCGCAGCCATTGCTCTGTCTGCGCTCGCCTACGTCCCAACCACCTTCGCTGCCGAAAAGACAAAACGCGTCGGCCTCATCGGCTGCGGTTGGTATGGTAAAAGCGACCTCTGGCGCCTGGTCCAGGTCGCCGACGTCGAAATCGTTTCGCTCTGCGACCCGGACAAACACATGCTGGCAGGGGCCGTCGAGATCGCCAGCCAACGCCAGAAATCCAAGAAGGAGCCGCGCACTTACGGCGATTACCGCGAGATGCTGAAGGAAAAGGACCTCGACATCGTGCTGGTCGGTTCGCCCGATCATTGGCACGCGCTGCACGCCATTGCCGCCATGGAGGCCGGCGCCGATGTTTATTGCCAGAAACCCATCAGCCGCGATGTGCGCGAAGGCGAGGCCATGGTGGAAGCCGCGCGCCGGCTCAAACGCGTGGTGCAGATCGGAACCCAACGCAAAAGTACGCCGCACCTCATCCAGGTGAAGAAGGAAATCGTCGAAAGCGGCATGCTCGGTAAAATCGGCCACGTGGACGTCTGCTGCTACATCCATATGCGGGCCAATGGCAATCCGCCCCTCGAGCCCGTACCCGATTTCTTCGATTACGAGATGTGGACCGGCCCGGCCCCGCTGCGGCCTTACGACGGCCTGCCACACCTGCGTTGGTGGCGCACATTCACCGAATACGGCAACGGGATCATCGGCGACATGTGTGTTCATATGCTCGACACCGCCCGCTGGATGCTCAAGCTGGGCTGGCCCAAACGCATCAGCTCCGCCGGCGGCATCTTCGTGCAAAAGGAAGGCAAATCGAACATCAGCGACACTCAGGTGGCCACGTTTGAGTACCCGGATTTCGACATCGTCTGGCAGCATCGCACCTGGGGCGCGCCGCCCGACCCGGATTATCCCTGGTCGGTAATCATTTACGGCGACAAAGGCACCCTTAAAGCCAGCACCATGCGGGCCGACTTCATCCCCGCGGATAGCAAAGCCAAGCCAACCCATTTCGATTGCGTCTATGAACGCGACCAATATCCGGAAGACGTGACCGAAAAGAACATCGAACTCAACGCCGCCCCTGCCACTCGCCTGCACATGCGCGATTTCCTGGCCGCCATCGATACCCGCGGCCGCCCCGTGGCCGATGTCGAGGAAGGCCACATCTCCACCGCAAGCTGCATCATGGCCAACATCTCCATGGACCTCGGCCGCCCCGTTGTCTTCGACCCCGCCAAACGCATCGTCGTCGGCGATCACGAAGCCACCAAACGCCTCCACCGCGATTACCGTAGCCCGTGGAAACATCCGGGGAAGGCGTAAGGGATCCAGGCTTTCGTGAACCATCGAACCATCAGGTGAATCCAGCGGTAAATAGGTGGTAATTCTTCTGAGCAACACGAGGAGAAAGAAGTCTAAACAGGTTCGTGCGGTTCATGCTTACAGGTGTCCACCCCCTAAAAACCCGTAACACCGTAACATTATCGGTAAAGGCGGGCATTTTGACGTATTTTACCCGTAACAAAATCCGTAACAAAGCCGCAACGGGGCCGAAACAAAATTCAACAAGATGGTTCGCCTATGCACCACGCGCAAGACTCTCCACAGGCTAGAGCCAACTTGACCTGCAACGCGCTCGCAACAGGTTCAACCCGGAGGGTTGGCAGAGAGCTTCGCTTGCGATAGAATCCAGCATGAGTTCGGACCCGCTTACGCTCAAGGATAAAGACCGGGCGCTATATTTCGCCCGCTGGGAAGCGGTAGAGGCCTTCAAGGCGCAGGAATTAGCCGCGATGACGGATGAACAGGCGCGCGAAATCATTCAGAGACTCGGCGCAATCGAAGGTTGGCGCGAACGGCCGGATTGGTCTGGGTTGGTAGAACAACAAGCGATTTTCCAAAAAGGAAGAGGTAAATGATCCATCTGCCCGCGGTGCTGGCAGCGGCAGAGGAGGTTCAGGCTTTTTGCCAGAAGCAGGGATGGACATTCTGCTTCATTGGCGGTGTGGCCGTGGTGGTCTGCGCGTGATTTACTTTTGGTGGATCGCGACCGATAAGATTCTATTCCTCGACGTTTATGCTAAGAGCCAACAGGAAGATCTCGCCGCCGCCGAGATCAAGAAGCTGAAACAAAGAATAATTCAATGAAACCTCGGAAAATCCACGAAATGGTTCATGCCAAAGAACGAATTGAGCGTGGTGAAACCAGACCAGCGAATGTGTGGGAACTGACGCCGGACGGCAAGGGAGGGTTCGCGCGAAAAAGGCTCGATCCGCGAACCTTTCAGCACGAGCAAAAAGCGGAATGGAACAAAAGCATTCCTGCCACACGCAGACGGCTCGGCCTCTCGCAGGCGCGATTCGCCCGACTGCTTGGCATCAGCCTCCGCACGCTCCATCACTGGGAGCAAGGCACCCGCCAACCCACAGGAGCTGCGCGCGTGCTTTTGCGAGTCGCTGCGCAAAACCCGCAGGCGGTCCTGGCAGCGGCGGCGTGAAGCGCTAACAGATGTTCGCGCCGCGCAACCGTTAATATCGAATCTGGCCCCGCCAGCAGGAGCAATCAAGGCTCAGGACCGCCGAAATTTCGAGATCTCTTCGTTGATCTGCGCATACAGAAGCGTCAAAGGTTCGAGCAACGCTCCGCGACGACTCATAAACGTGTCTCCAAGCCGAACAACAAGGCTATTCGGCACCGCTTCCGGACGGATTTGCAAGATCAGTCTGAGTGCTTCGGATTCGTGGCCTGACCCGAGTTGGTCGGCGATACCAACATAAGCCAAGGCCGGGGAACGCGAAGCGCCATAGTCGCACGAAACTAGAAGCTTTGATTTAGGTTGAAGCCATGCCTTGCGAAAGAACTCAACTCCCGCCCGGACGTCTTCAACGGTTGGTGCTTTGGTTCGGCACTGTCTTGCATCTTCTTCCGAAACCACGTCTCCGAACCAAAGTTGCAAATGTTCTCCGATGAAACCATTCGGCTTTGAACAAGGCGCTCCTGGATTCGAGATGGTGATCAGATGTGTTATGTCCTGCCCGCACTGCCGCTCCAAATCGCTCACGCCGCAGATTACAAGGCGCTGTTGGCAATCCGCTGGAGATGAGTTCATACCGGCTTGCGCACCTCAATAAATTGCGGTGGCACGTAATCCACCAGCCAGACGCCATTGGCGGAGCGATAGAAAACATGACCCTGACGGTGCATATCGCCGGCTCGAATGGTCAGCACCACGGGCCGGCCGCGGCGTTGGCCGACTTTGGTGGCCGTTTCGGGGTCTGGCGATAGATGCACATGATGGCGCTGGCCTTTGTTCAGGCCATTGGCGCGGATGGAGGCCACGAAACGTTCGGGTGTGCCGTGGTAAAGCAGTTCCGGCGGAGGTTGCGCTTCATATTGTAAGTCCACCTCGACCGAGTGTCCCTGGCTGGCGCGGATCCGGGTACCATCCTCGCTGAAGGCAAATCGTTTCTTATCGTTAGTGGCAACAACATATTTAAGCTCTTCAAGCGTCAGGGGCGCCCCGTGTCTGTTGACCGCCTCGAGCAATTCGCCTACCGGGATCCAACCGGCCTCCTCGAGCCTGATCCCGACCCGCTGCGGTTCGTGGCGCAGAATCAGGCTCAGAAATTTGCTGGTTCGGATGAGTTCTTTTTCGGTCATCGTGTGCTCCACGGTTAGCCGGATGGTATCGAAGCCAGGAAGTCCAGGCCAGTCCAAGCGTTTTAAACCACAGAGAAACAGAGACACAGAGAAGAAGGAACGGCGTGATACAATTCTTCTCCGTGCCTCTGTGTCTCCGTGGTTCTTTTATCGAAAAGGATTCCTTCCGCCGTCCCCTACAACCACAAAAAAACAGCCGAGGCTTGCGCCTCGGCTGGTGGAATGAATGATGCGATCACATCGTTAGCCGCTCCGGTGAGCGGCCCCGATTACCTCCAGTGCCCGCCATGATGCCAACCATGGTTCCAACCGTGGCCGTAGCCGTAGCCATGATGCCAGCCACCGTAGTAGTGGCCCCAACTCGGGCCGAAGCGGAAGTACACACTCGGCGCGGGGGCGCAATACGGGGCTGAATACGCGACAGCGGGCGGGCAGCTATAGACGGGCGCAGGGTAACACGGCGCCGGCGTCGAATAGACCGGGGCAGGGGCTACGAACGGAACAGGTAGAGTCAGTCCGAAACCCACATGCACACCAGCCTGTGAGGCTGCGATTCCACCGAACATGATCGCAATCAGCAGAACTAGTTTTTTCATACACTAATAAGACGAAGTATGAGCGCTAATAGTTCATGGAAAAACGCATTTTTTTGAGGTTTTTGTACGATTTTTTATTGAATAAAGTTACTGGCGAAGCGTCGCGCTCGCATTTGGCAAAATTTAACCACGGATCAACACAGCTCGGCTGAGCCGCAGCCGAAGATAGACAGAATCATGGCAGGACAGAATCATTTTCAACCAGAAATGATTCTGTCCTTCAATGATTCTGTCTCAAATTAAAGGCTAGCGTCATGGAAGTCTCAGAATCTGTTCAGTGCCCCTATTGCGGTCAGAGGTCGGAGGTAGTGGTGGATACAAGCGTGGGCAGCCAGCAGTTTACGACGGATTGCGAGGTGTGTTGCAGGCCATTTGAGGTTTTTGTGGAGTGCGAGCCGGGGCGGATTTTGAGTTTGGATGTGCAGGAGGAGTGAATTTCATCCAGACCTTGCACTGCCCGGTGTAAGCGCGTAATGTTCGGGTATGACTGACAAAGAAGCCGTGGCCGATGCTCTCCAGCGACTTCCTGAGAATGTCTCCCTTGCCGAGATTACGGAGGAGTTGAAGATCATGGCAGCCGTCAGACGAGGTCGCGAGGACGTTGCCGCCGGGCGGGTTAAGACGCAGGAAGAGGTCCAGGGGCTTCTCAAGTCCTGGGCGAATTCATGGAATTCAAGGTAATCTGGTCCGATGGTGCGACCAGGGATCTGAGTGAGGTCTGCTCGTACATCGCCCGACGTAATCCAGATGGCGCCTTGCGACTGGGAAACGGCATCCTGGACCACGTTAGAATCCTTACCAAGTTTCCCTTCATCGGACCACCCTATCCTCGCGGTACACATGGTCCGTTGCGCCAGATTGTCTTTCGCTCATACCGCATCTTTTATGATGTCAACGAGGAAGCACTGCGAGTGGATATCCTGCACGTTCGCCATCCCTCCCGGGATGAACCCAACCTTTGAGGCAGCGTCTGAAATGCCTAACCGATCCCAATTATTATGAGCTCTAGAGAAATCCTGTGGATTTATATTATTCTGCTGGTTGTGGGGGGCCTGATTGGCTTCTTCAAGGCCAAGAGCCGGGTTTCGCTGGTGATGTCCGCTGCGTTTGCGGCGGCACTGAGCCTTTGCGCGGCCGACATTATTTTCAAGCCTTATGTGGCTGATATTCTTTTAGCGGCGCTTTTGGTGGTATTCTCGATGCGGGTTGTAAAGACGAAGAAGTTCATGCCGGCCGGGATGATGCTGGTCATTACGCTGATTGCTTTGGCGTTGCGCCACTTCAGGATTTCGTGAGGCCGTCGTCCCTTCCCATTCGGGAAATTCATTCGCAGATTGTGGAGTGTCTGCGGGGCGGGAATCGGCTGGTGTTGGTGGCTCCGACGGGTTCCGGCAAGACCACCCAGGTGCCGCAGATGGTGCTGGATGCCGGGTTGGCTGCGGACAAGAAGATTGTGGTGCTTCAACCTCGGCGCGTGGCAGCGCGGACTGTGGCGGCGCGCGTGGCCTGGGAGCGCGGGTGCAAACTGGGGGCGGAGGTGGGCTATCAAATCCGGTTCGATGACCAAACCAGCCTGGGGACGCGCATCAGTTATGTCACAGAAGGTATTCTGCTGCGCTGGTTGCAGGATGACCGGGTTCTTTCGGAGGTCGGGGTCGTGTTGTTCGATGAATTCCATGAGCGTAATTTGCTGAGCGATGTGGCGCTGGCGCTTGTGAAGAATTTGCAGGAGACGAGCCGGCCAGATCTGAAGCTTGCGGTCATGTCGGCGACCTTGGATGCGGAGCCGGTGGCGGAGTATCTGCGAGGGTCAGGGGTCGAGGGGCGGGGGACGAACGAGGTGAGAGGGACGAGGGGCGAGGGGCGAGGAGAAAACACCGGCGCTTTGGTTGTCCCCGACCCCCGACCCCCGACCTCCGACCCTCGGCCTTGTCCGATTCTGGTGTCGGAGGGTCGGAGCTTTGCGGTGGAGGTGCGGTATTTGACGGAGCACGATGAACGGCCGGTGACGGAGCAGGCGGCGGATGCGGTTGAGGGGATCGTAAACTCGGGGGAACAGGGCGATATCCTGGTCTTTATGCCAGGGATGGCGGAGATCAATGCGACCATTTCAGCAGCGCGGGCGATGCACACCAAGGAACGGCTTGCGCTGATTCCTTTGCACGGCGATTTGCCTCCAGAGCAACAGGACCTGGCGTTCGCGCCAAATCCGCTGCGGAAAGTCATTGTGGCGACGAACGTGGCGGAGACTTCGGTGACGATTGATGGAGTGCGGCACGTGGTGGATGGCGGGCTGGCGCGCGTGGCGAGATTCGATCCAGAGCGTGGCATCGGTACACTTTTCATCGAACCGATCAGCCGGGCGTCGGCGGAGCAGCGCAAGGGCAGGGCAGGGCGGACGGCTCCGGGCACGTGCCATCGGCTTTGGACCGAGAGCGGGCAACTGAATCGGCCCGAGCGCAACACGCCTGAAATCCAGCGAAGTGACCTGGCGGAGGTGGTCTTGTTGCTGCACTCGCTGGGAGTGCGGCACGCGGTGGAGTTTGACTGGCTGGATAAGCCGGACCGGCAGGCGGTGGAAAGGGCGGAGGGACTGCTCGTTGCGCTTGGAGCGTTACGAGCAGAGTGTCAAGTGTCAGGTGCCAAGTGTCAGGTGGGGGAAAGCGAAGTTCAAAGTTCAAAGTTCAAGGTTCAAAGTTCGTTTCCCACGCCAATCACCGACTCACCGACTCGCCCCCTCGCCGCGCACTCCTCGGATCTAACCCCGATCGGCCGCCAAATGCTAAGGCTGCCCATGCATCCGCGGTATTCGCGGATGTTGGTCGAGGCGGCTCGATATGCGTGCGTGCCGGCGGCGACGCTGTGCGCGGCACTGGTGAGTGGACGCGACCTTTTGATGCGGTTGGGGCGGGACGATAAACACATTAAAGAGGCACGCGAGCTTTTCGAGGCGAGCCAGGAGTCAGATTTCTACACGCTCATGCGGGCTTACCAGTTCGCGAAGAATTGCAATTTCAGCGTGGAATCATGCCGGAGATACGGGATTCATGCCCAAACGGCGCGACAGGTGGAGCAGACGTTTGAGCAGATTCTTAAACTTGCGGAAGGGCAGGGACTGGTGAGGAAGGAGGAGGGGAGCAGCAAATCCGAAATCCGAAATCCGAAATCCGAAACCCGAGACCCGAAACCCGAAATTCGAAGTCCGAAATCCGAAATTGATCCGCTTCCGCGATGCATTATGACGGGCTTTATTGATCAACTGTGTTTGCGACGGGACCAGGGGACGCTGGAATGTGATCTGACGGAGGGAAGGCAAGGGACGCTCATGCGCGAGAGCGTGGTGCAAAGCGCGCCGTTGTTTGTGGCGGCCAGCATCCGGGAAGTTCCTGGGAGAGGTTCTGAGCCTTTAACTTTGCTGGGTTTGGCGACAGCAGTGAAACGGGAATGGGTCGAGGAAAGCTTTGCTGAACAGGTCACCAGCAGCCTAGAGCATTTGTACGATCGCACGCATAAGCGGGTCGCGGCAGTGCGGTTGGTGCGGTTCCACGATTTGATGATTCATCATGAACATCAGCGGGAGGTGGATCCGAAGGCGTCGGGCCGTTGTCTGGCG
>PSRM01000185.1 GCA_003176045.1 Verrucomicrobiota bacterium
GTAGCTCAGTTGGATAGAGCATCTGCCTTCTAAGCAGAGGGTCCCGCGTTCGAATCGCGGCGGGCGTACCAATCGCTACGTCGTGTTAAATAGTAACCGCTCAGCAAAAATGTTTCCCGATCCCGGGTCACTGCCCCAGAAGGCCAAAGCTCGAGAGGATGAGAATTACACCTTTCGGCACTTTCTGAAACACCAAACAAAACTCGCTTCGGAGCAGGTGGATAAGCAGGTGTTTGAACTTGAAGCCAAGGTCTGGAAGCGAATTGATTGCACAAAATGCGCGAATTGCTGCCGGGTCATCTCGCCTGTTTTGAGCGAGGAGGATGTTACGAGGTTGGCTTCTCATCTTGGAATCACGTCCGCTGAATTCGTCGCGAAATATCTGGCCCCGTCAAAGGATGAGCCGGATTTCCCCTGGATCATGCGCGAGAAACCCTGTCCGTTCCTTAAGGATAATCGCTGCTCCGTTTACGAACATCGTCCCCAAGCTTTTCGGGGCTATCCGTATTTAAATAAGGACAAGTTTGTCTTTCGAACCTTGGGAATGATCGAGCGCCTCTCAGAGTGCCCGGCCGTTTTCGAGGTTTGGGAGGAGCTGAAATCGGCGACGGGATTTCGATACAGGGGCCGGTGAAGCGATTAGTTTTTTGCGCATTTCGAGCCGGAACCTGAAGAAAATCCAAAGCGGTCCCGATTGCTATCGGGACACTCCAAACGCTTCGCGAGTCCGTGAACCTGTCGTGCTTCGCGGAGCGTTTGGAGTGCGCGGCATTCCCGCGCTTTCGTTTGCCGACGCTAGGCGGCGCAGGCGGCGCTTAGGCTGATGAGGGCTTTTTGGCTACGCAATCAATTTCCACTTTGATGGCGTTCCAGAGGACGGACTGCACCGTGGTCCGTGCGGGCAAAACTTTCACCTGGCCGAGAAATTTGCGGTAGGTGGCGTTGAAGCGATCGAAGTCTTCGATGTCGGCAAGGTGCACGGTGCATTTTACGACGTCATCAAGGGAACAGCCAGCGGCTTGAAGAATTTTTTGGATGTGCTGCAAGGTGAGTTCGGTCTCCTCTTCGATCGTGCCTCGCAGGGGTTGCGCAGTTTTGGCATCGAGTGGTCCCTGGCCGCTGACATAGACCCAGCCGTCAATTTCAACGGCCGAAGAATAGGCGCCGGTGCTTTTTTCTTTGTCGGGATGTTTAATCTCTCGTTTCGGCATGGCACCTTAGAGTTGGCATGGAGGGCCCGGGATGCAAGCACAAGAATCTTTCCCCGTAGCAGCCGAGGTAACGAGGCTCTAAGGAAAATCCGAAATCCGAAGTCCGAAATCCGAAATTGATTAGAGCCTCGTTACCTCGGCTCTACGAGGTGTGGTTGCGAACGCGATCAAGCGCCTCCAAAAGCCCATTGACCATTGCCGATCCAGAGTCGGCGGTGAACGGAAATTGGCCGGTGCATTTGGGGGATTGTATGGCGGCATAGCCGCGACGCTGGATTTCCGCTGCATCGGGGAGGTAACCGATGCTGGCGTTGGAGAAGCCGAGCATGAAAAGATTTTGGCTTTTCCATCTCGAGCGCAAACTGAGACCCAAAGAAGTGAAGAGTTCGGCTCCGTGAGCCACCAGCCAGGCGTCCCCAATGCGGATGGCCTGAACTTCCGTTTCGAGAGTTTCAGGACCGCTTTCCAGTTTGAGAAGAGCATCATCGGTCCATGCGACTGCGAAACGGGCCAGGGCGGCCACGGTCTTTTCTACGCTGCCGCCATAACGCAGGGGCAATCGGTGAGGCAGGTTTACGCAGGCTCGACCCAGGCCTTCCATCCAGCCTTTTGTGTCCCCGCTGTTGAGGCGATAAAGGCCCTCCTCGCGTTCGGTCTTGATCTCCTGCTGCGTCCAGGGGCACGTCGGCAACTGGATGCGCAGAGCTGTGGATGCCAAGCCTGTTTCGGCTAATGGCTGCGCGCTTTCGAATGCGGAGAGAGAGGATTTGGTAATGGCTCGCGCTGGTTCGAATCGCCGATCGGTGTTATTGAATTCGCGGCGAAAATTCACGTCGCCACAGGTGCCTTGTAAGTAAATGGCGGTAAGCCCGGGCAGCGCGCCTTCGAGTTGATCAACGACTTCACCTGTCCAGTCGCGGCTTACAGCTTGGAGATCAATTTCCATGTGCGCGGTACAGTGCGAATGAAAGTTGACCGCCACGGCCAGAGGGCGGCCTGCAAGAGTGTCCACCCGCAGGATGTTGACGCGGGTGTCCACTGGGCCGTTTGCGTCTGCCCGGTTGAAAGTCATGTCTTTGAGTTCAGCCTGGCCGCTGAGCAGCCGCGCAGGTTGGCGCTTTCGCCAAGCCTCAACTACGGCCTCCGCCGCAGTTCGCGCGGCGAAATCCAGGTAAGGCTGATTTTGTTCACCGCAGCCGCGAATAAATCCCGCCGTGGGCGCATTGTGGGTATGCGAGCAATTGACGCAGATGGCCTCGGGGAGAATATCGGTCTGAGCTGAAACAAGCGCGCGAATCTTCAGTGTGAACGCAGCATCGTTGTACATCAAATCCAGCGCGACCAGGGCGATGCTGTTGTCCAAGTGGTCGGTCAAGACGAGAGCAGTGGCGTTCAGATTGTCTCGCACTCGCTCCCAGGTGCGATTGAGATAGTAGCCGAGCCCGGCTAGCTCGACGCCGGGCGGAGGATTTATGGGGCGTCGCGCCACGCCCGCCTGCCATCGTGGAGAGAGCACGTTCATTGCTAGTGAAATAGAAGGTAATAGAGACCGGACAATACAATGAACACAAAGATGATTTGCCGCAGGCGGGTGGGGTGTGTACGATCGAGCACCCAATTGCCAAACCAAATCGTAGCGTAGAGAGGAATTACCAGAATGACCGCCTGCGCCCATGAGATCCTTTGCAGCAGTCCAGCGTTGGAGTAAAAGGCCAGGCGCAACAGGCAACTGACTGAGATCATGACCTGCAAAAAGCTCATAATTTGGCCGCGGCTCCAGGGTTGCGAATAAGCGTAGGCTGCGCTCGGCACCCCGCCGAGATTAAAGGCGCCGCTCATTGCTCCGCTGAACAATCCTAAAGGAACGGTCCAGAGCTTCGGAATAGCTTGCTTACGGTCGCCGAGAAGAAACTCGCGTCCCGCGTACGCCAGCATCAACGCGCCAAGGATGCGCGCAAGGAGGTGCTCGCTGCTCTTCTCTAGGAAAAACACCCCGAACGGCAAGCCCACGCACACGCTGACAAGAAAACCTGCGCCGCGCCGCCATTGGTACTCGCGGTAGTAACGCGCAAAGGTAATCGCTGTCGAGATCAGGGTGAAAGCGGTAGAGATCACTGCGGCTTCCTTAATTCCCATGATCAACGGCAGCAGAGCCATGGAAACCATGCCGAAACCAAAGCCACCCAGGCCCTGAAGGAAGCCGGCGCAGCAAAGCGCGCCACAAAGGAATAGCCAGTGTATGGAGTCCACGACGATTTGGTTTATCGAAGGACCGAACCGTAGCAGTTGTGGACAACGACCTCCATTCTTTTTGCGGGAAAGTAGCAGCCGAGGTAACGAGGCTCCATCCAGAAGTCAGAGGACAGAGGACGGAGGACGGAGGACGGAGGACGGAGGACAGAGATCAGAGGTCAGAAGTCAGAGGTCAGAGGTCAGAAGTCAGAAGTGCGAGGACGGAGAGCGGTTGGCCGAATGTGGCGTTGCTGGCGTTGCTGGGCACTCCCTCACGGTCGCGGCTCTGTTTGCAGTGAACCGCTGGTGATTCGGACGGTCTGCCGATTGGAAATCGGCGATACAGCAGGTTGGAAACCTGCGCTACTGTGGCAGGGCGCTGGGCTATGGTCTGCTATGGTCTGCCGTCCCTCCGGGACTAGCTCTTGAATCTCGGATGAGATGCCTGATACTCTGCGCTGGATTTCTTCTAATGAGCCGACTCGGACAACATCTTCTCGCTGGCACGGGGCGGCGTTGCGCCAATCCACCGCCGAACATTGCGCATGGGGGATGGGGGGCGCAGAAGCATGAGCAGGCGGAGGGGATCGACATGGATCTTTGGACGACGGCGGTGGCGATGGCTCACGGCGATAAGAGAGTGGTCGTGCTGGATGTTGATATTCAGATTCTTACGAATGATCGGGCTGACCAGATCCGCCGCGCTGTAAGCCAGGCTACAGGGTTGCCACTTCAGAATATTCGTGCGTCGGCGACCCATACACATTCAGGACCGACACCGTATCGGAGCTGGATTGAAAAAGGCTTCGAGATGGTTGAGCCGTGGTTCGAGGATCTGGCGCGATGGAGCGCCGAGGCGGCCAATGAAGCGCTTCACAATCTGCAACCGGTGGAGGTAAGAGCAGGTCGAGGCCAATGCTTGATCAATGCCAACCGACGCTGCGTCACTGCGCAGGGCGAACGCTTTCTTGGGGTAAATCCCGAAGGCGCATGCGATCATGAGGTGATTGTGGTGAGGTTGGATGGCCTGAACGGGGAGCCCATGGCAGTTATCGCGAACTACGCTTGCCACGCCACGATAATGGGTCCCGGCAATCGGCTGATTACTCCTGACTATCCGGGCGCGGCCAAGCGGGTGGTCGAAGAAGCGCTGGGCTGTCGCTGCTTTTTTCTTCAAGGTTCCGCAGGCGACCAGGGGCCAGTCCAGGGCTTTCAGGCAGACCCGGCAGTTTATCGGCAATTGGGCAAGGTGCTGGGACATGAGATTTCGAAGGTGGCGCTAGGCTTGCGCTCCATCCCTTCGTCTTCCAGGTTCCGGGAGGTCGTTCCTTCGGGCGCGCCGCTGGGAATGTTCGATCCGGAGTTTGCCGCTTTGGCCTCAATGCCGTTGCAGGTTTTGGATTGTGAAATCAACGTGCCGCTGCGCGAAGGTCTGCCTGAGCGCGGTTCTGCAGAACAAAAGCTCGAGCTGTGGAAGGGAAAACTGAAGAGCGCCCGTGAGGCCGGCGATGCGAAGGGTGTCACCGAGGCCATATACATGGCCAGGCGGGCGGACATTCAACTACGAATGGCCGATGACTTCGGTGGCAAAACGAGCGCGGGCGTGAGGACTCATGTGATCACCTTTGGAGAGGTCGCGCTGGTTGGTTGCAACATCGAGCCGTTCTGTGAAATAGGTATGGCGATCAAACGGCAGTCGCCGTTTCCGGTCACGTTAATGTCCGGCTACACCAATGGCAGGATGGCGTACATGCCGACGGCAGAAGAATGGGTAAAGGGTGGTTACGAAGTTGAGAACTCGCCTTTTGGGAAAGAGGCCGCGGAGGTGCTGATTACGCAAATCGTCGCCATTTTGAACGAGATGAAGAGAACCGCGAACTCCGATGAATCGCGAGCAAGTGAACGCGAATAGACGCGAATATTCTTAACCACGAATGGACACGAATGGACACGAATGGACACGAATAATTAACCACGGATGAACACGGATTTGAACCGCTAATACACGCTAATCAACGCTAATAAGCACCGCGGTTTGTGTTTTCCTTTCGAGCGGGGTTGGCTCATTCTCTGCGGGAATGCTCCTGGAAAATCTGAGTTGGCCGGAAGTTAAGCGGCTAAAGCCTGCTTCCAAAATCCTGCTGCTGCCGCTTGGGTCATTTGAGCAACACGGACCGCATCTGCCGCTGACGACCGATACAGATATCGTTACTGCAGTAGCGCGAGGGGTAGAAAGGAAGCGAACGAACAGGATTTTGTGCCTTCCAACGCTTTGGCCGGGACATTCGACTCACCATCTGTTTTTTCCGGGGACGCTGAGTGTTAGTCAGGCACCGTATATACAGTTAATTATTGAGCTTTGCCGTTCTGCGGTGAATCTGGGCGCGCGAAAAGTTTTTCTGCTCAACGGACACGGTGGCAACGATGTCCCGGTCCGAGCTGCCATGCGGGAGTTGAAGAGCCAGTTTCCGCAAACCAGATTCGTTTTTGCTTCATACTGGACTCTGGCTGCCAACACTATTCGATCCGTTCGCGACTCGGGGCAGGGTGGGTTGGGGCATGCGTGCGAAATGGAGACTTCGATCATGTTGCATCTGTGCCCGGAGCGCGTGCGGATGGAGCTTGCGCGGCGAGATGGGCCGAAAGATACCGACCCTTACCGCAAGTCCGACATGCAATATGGCCGGCCAATTTATTTCGTGAACGAATTTCATGAGGTTTCGAAGAGCGGCACGATCGGGCAGCCGGAACTGGCGACGTCGGCAAAGGGAGAAAGGTTCCTCGAGGGGATCGTGGAGGAAGTGACTGCGTTCGTGGACGAGTTTGCCAAATGGTAATCTCGCGCATCGAAACGATCCCGGTTTCGGTTCCGCTCAAGCCGGAATTGGTGATTCGCAGCGGGCGTGGCGGCTCTCATACCTCCTCGCCTTTCCTGCTAGTCAAAGTGCATACGGACGAAGGAGTCACCGGGATAGGCGAGGCTTCTTGCACGCCGCGGTGGAGCGGGGAAGACCAGGTCACGGGCGCGCACCTGATCCATACCTATTTGGAACCTCTGCTGCGCGGGCAGGATCCGCTGCAACTCGAACGGCTTACGCAAAGCTTTCGGCTCGCCTTTGCCGGGAACTACTTTACGAAATCGGCGGTGGAAATGGCGCTGTGGGACATTGCTGGAAAAGTGGCGGGAAAGCCTGTTTGGCAGTTACTAGGAGGGAAAATCCGCGGATCGGTTCCCACGAAGTGGTCCGTTTCAGGCGTGGAGCCGGATAAAGCTGCGGCCATTGGGGCCCGCGCGGTGGGGCAGGGGTTCAAAGCAATGAAAGTTAAGGTCGGGTTGGATCCGGGCGGTGATGTGGCCCGCGTGGCCGCGGTTCGAGAGGCGATCGGCGCCGGGATAAAGCTCGGGGTAGATGCGAATGGCGGGTGGCAACCAGATACCGCTCTTGCCACCATCACCCGGCTGTACGAGAACAACATTGCCTTTGTGGAGCAGCCATTGGCGCCTGATGAGCTTGTAGCGATGGCCAATATGCGCAGCCAACTCCGAGTGCCGCTCATTGCCGACGAGAGCGTGTATGGCCTGGGCGATGCGAAAGTCATCGCGCAACTCAAAGCAGCCGATGCGCTTTCGATTTACATCGGCAAAGCGGGCGGGATCGAGCCTGCGCGTCAAATAGCGGAATTCGCAGCCAGTGCGGGGATGAAATGCACTGTCGGAAGCAACCTGGAATTGGGGGTCGGCAGCGCCGCGATGGTGCACTTGGCCTTGGCGACTGCGGGCATCGCGGCAGAGGAGTTCCCTTGCGATATCATCGGTCCGTTCTATTACGAGCATGATATAGTGCGGGAGCCGCTGCCAATCAAGCCCGGCGAGGCTCATGGGAATGAGCGGCCGGGACTCGGAGTAGAGCTGGATGAGGAGAAGGTGGAGCGGTACCGGGTACGTGGCGGGTGAGCATCGTGAGTGCGAAATCCGAAATCCGAAATCCGAAATCCGAAATGGGCACAGCCTCCTTACGCCGGCTCCTACAAGACTGAAGCCCTATGTCCCGAGCGGTCAGCCTCAACATTTGCGATTTCCTAGTGTTTGGGGTTTACGTGGTGGTTCTGGTGGGAGTTGGTTTTTGGGTAGCTCGCCGGAGTCAACGGACAGTTCGCGGTTACTTCCTGGGCGACAAGAAGATCCCGTGGTACGTGGTGGGAACTTCGATGGTGGCGGCAGACATCAGCAGCGAGCATTTCATCGCCAATGTCGGCGGGGCGTACAAACACGGCGTTGTTCTGGCGTCGGCGAGCTGGAACTGCTGGATTATTTATTCGCTGCTGATCTGGATATTTCTGCCTTACTACGTTCGTACGGGGTTGTACACGATGCCGGAGTTTCTGGAACGCCGCTACAATCCTACGTGCCGTTATCTGTTCGCAGTTTGCCTGGTTATCGGTTACGTCGCCGCAATTATCGCCGGCGCACTTTATGCGGGCGGGGTTTTTCTGGAGAGTATCTTCGGCCTGGATGTGCATTATGGCATTATTTTTTTCGCGTTTGCTGCCGGCCTTTACACGATTTATGGAGGGCTCACATCGGCGGCATGGACGGACTTCCTGCAGATGTTCATTCTTTTAGGTGCCGGGTTGCTCGTCCCAATCCTGGCCTTGTCACATGCCGGCGACTTGCGACCTATGATCCACGATTATCCGGAGAAATTCCAAATGTTCCACGCTCCCACCGACAAACCCTTCCCCTTTACGGGTGTTTTCACGGGCTTCCTGACGGTTGGGATTTGGTACAGTTGCACCAGTCAGCACATTGTTCAGCGCGTGCTTGGCGCGAAGGACGAATGGAATGCACGAATGGGGGTTATCACAGCGGGGTTCTTACACATTATCACGCCATGTTTTTTTGCCCTACCTGGCCTGCTGGCGTTCAAGTTGTTCCCGCACCTGGAGAGGCCGGACCAGGCTTACCTCGAGTTAGTGAAGAATTTACTTCCGGCCGGACTCAAAGGGTTGAGCCTGGCCGCTATGGCGGGCGCTTTGATGACCATGCTTTCCACGGTGCTGAACTCCGCCAGCACCATTGTTACCCTGGATCTTTATCGCAAATTTGCAAAGCTCGAACTCACCGAGACAGAGCAGGTGCGATTTGGCCGCTGGAGTGGTGTTGGGTTGTTGTTGGCGAGTGTGGCGATTGCAGTTTTTAGCTTCGCGCCGAGCAAGACCCCACTGTTTTTAAAAGTGCAGAACATTTTCTTCTACATAGCGCCGCCGTTCTCGGTCATTTTCACCCTTGGCGTTTTGTGGCGGCGCGCCAATGCTACGGCAGCGACCGCAACAATTTTTTCGGGATTCGCGTTTACCTGGTTGCTGGACAAGTGGCTTTTTCCGCACGTCGCGTTTTTGGCTCCGTATAACGTATATCTGCATCGCGCTTTGTTGGCCTGGATATTTTGCATGGGTGTAATGATTACCTGTTCGCTTCTGACGCGCGCGCCGGCGCCCGAAAAAACGGCGGGCATCATCTGGAGTCCGCAGTACGCGCAGCTCCCGCAAGCTGAGCGAAAGCGTTACAGCGGCTGGAAGGACTTCCGCATTTGGTGGCTGCTGTTTGTGGGAATCATTCTTTCGATCTACGGGTTCTTCATTTGGTACCGTTTGCAACATCCGTGGTGATGTAGGCGACAACGTAAGGAGTCCAAAAGCTACGCAGCGCCGAGCTGATCAGGCTCTAATTCTGACCTCTGACCTCTGACTTCTGTTCTCTGACCTCTGTTTGTCTGTCCTCTGAATTAGAGCCTCGTTACTTCGGCTGCTACAATTGCTTTGGATCCACGCGCTCGATGCGCATTACTTGAGGGCCATCCCAACGCGCGCGGCGGCAGGCCTGGGCGAAGGCGGGCCAGTCATATTTCCAGTCGCCGGGGATGCGGGCAAACAGGCTGCAATGGGTAGGGACACCTTCATGAGCGCGCAACATGACGCCGCGTCCATAAACCAGGACAAGTTCGGCCACGGGTTTGCGGCTGCCGACTGCGCCGACGCTTTCGTCGTAGAAATAGAGCAGTTCACCTGGAAGCGGCAGTTGAACGAGGTTTTCTTTGGGCGCAGGCTGAGGGCGCTCCAGCATGAGGAACACTTCGGCGCCCGAATACATGCCATGAATTACTTTGCCCTCGACGGGCAGGATGTCCCAAACGTGTTTGGAGACGCCGGGCGCTTCGTCGTCGAGCATTTCGGCCAGAACCGATTCGCCTGTGGCGGGGAATGTGAGTCGGATTTGGCGGCGAACCGGTTTCATGGGCCGGAGATTAACAAAGCTGATGGAGGCAAGGCAAAATGATAGCGGCAAAATGTTAGGTGAGCCGAATTCAGACAGGGTGGGTGGCAATTTTGGGTGAGGAAAACTGTTGAAACATGGGATTGGAAGGTGGATGGTTGTTGCGACGGTCCCAGCACCAGCACTCATATCGCCGTCCAGCCGCCGTCCACAGCGAGAACTGCCCCTGTTATATAGGAGGCTTCATCGGAAGCAAGGAATACGGCGGCAGACGCCACCTCTTCGGGTTCTCCCACGCGGTTTAAGAAGGTGCGGGTGACTTGCCGCTTATACAACTCGGAACCAGCTTTGGGTGAAACGCGAGTGGTAATTGGGCCGGGACAGATGGCGTTGCAACGAATGTTTCGCGGGCCGTAATCACAGGCTACGCTGCGGGTATAGCCAATGAGAGCATGCTTGATGCTGGTGTAAGCGGCTGAAGTTCGGCCTGCTACCATTCCCTGAATCGAACTGAGATTGATGATGGAACCGTTCTGGTGCTTCAGCATGATTGGGAGGACGGCTTGAGTGAAGTATTGGGTGCCGAGCAGAGAAACGCGGAAGGATCGTTCCCATTCTGAATCCGGCGCATCGGCGGCGCCGTGCCAATGGGAGCTAATGTAAGCGGCGTTGTTGCACAGGACGTCAATGCGGCCTTCGCGGGCCACCTTTTTAATGGCCGTCGTCACATGCGATCTTACGGATACGTCACATTTGATGAAAGTGGCTTCGCCGCCTTGCTCGGAAATACCGCCCGCGGTTTGTCGCCCAGCTTTGACATCCACGTCAGCAATGAACACTCGCGCGCCTTCGCGAGCAAAGGCTTCCGCGATGGCTTTACCGATGCCATGCGCGCCGCCAGTGATCAGGGTGACCTTGTTTTGAAGTCTCATGAGTTCAGGACTGTAACGAAAAATCCGAAATCCGACATCCGAAATCCGAAATTATTAGAGCCTCGTTACCCGACGAAGATGACAGTGTAGTGGGGAACAGGCGTTGCTGGAGGCTCCCTCACGGTCGCGACTCTGTTGGTTGGCGCTGGTTGGCCAAGGGCTGGCCTTTACTGCCAACTTTTGCCCGGGTGATCGTGGTGCGGGCGAGATTGGCGATGTAGAGTTCGTCGAAATTCGGCCCACCGAAAGCCATATTGGTTGGACTGCCAAGGCGTATCGCCCAAGGGTCCCACGCGAAAAGCGTCTTTTTCCCGGCGGGATCAATGCGCCAGATTTCGTCTGAGGCGTAACAGCACACGTAGAGGTTTCCTGCGGCATCCAGCGTGAGACCGTCGGGAAAGCGGCCACACTCGTTAGCGTAAACTTCAGGCGCTGATAATGAGGCATCCGCGCGTATCTCAAATCGAAGGACCGAGTTGGTGTCGCTCTCGACCATGAACAGAATCTTTTCATCGGCACTCAAGGCCAGGCCATTGGTGTAACCGAGTGGGCCTGCCAATCTTTCTCCTTTACCCTGAGGATCAAACCTGAGCACCCAGCCATTGCGTTGGCGGAATTTTCCGGAATCGGTCACATAGTAGTTCCCTGCGGAATCAAAGAGACCGTAATTGGGACAGGCCAGAGGTTTTCCATCGACCGCGGCTGCGAAGATGGAAAATTCGCCTGTGGGTTTTACACGCACGATGCCGTGCTGAGTATTGCAGACAAAAAGTTCATTGGCGCGCGAAAACGCGAGACCCGCACAAAAGCCGCCCATCGTAGTAACCAGGTCCACTTTGCCCTCGGTGGAGATGCGATAGATTTGGCCGGCTTCGCCGCCGGCCCAGAGCATTCCGGCGCGGTCGAAGGCGACGCACTCAGGATGGTCCACGCCTGTGGCGAAGATTTCGAATGAATCTATGTGGATTTCGGGTTCCATTTTTTCACCGCGGATGAACACAGCGCGGCTGAGCCGGAGCCGAGATAGAAAGAATCATTGATAGACAGAATCATTTTCAACCACGAATGATTCTGTCCTGCCATGAGTCTGTCTCAAAAATTTGCGCGGCCTGCGAAGATTCTAATGAATCACGGGACGGATAAACACGGACAAAAACTTCAAAATCCAAACTTCAAACTTCGAGAAAGCTCCAGTTTCATTGGTGCGTCCACTGACCATCAACCAAGCGCCAAAGGTGGCGAGGATTATCGTCGCGCAGTTCGGGTGGAAGGGCGGATTGCGGGAAATTTTGGAAGCAGACAGGGCGTGCGAAACGCCTGATGGCGGCGGTGCCGACGGAGGTGAAAAGCGGGTTGGAGGTAGCGGGGTAGGGACCGCCGTGGTGCATGGCGGGGCAGACCTCGACACCCGTGGGGAAGCCATTGAAGATGAGCCGGCCTGCTTTCTGTTCGAGTGCTTCAACCAAAGGCCGGTGAGAGAGCAGGTCGGCTTCAGTGCCGTGGATTGTGGCAGTTAGTTGGCCGGGCAGGCTTCTTGCCACAGTCAGCATGGCTTCAAGGGAGTCGCACGAAACCAAAATGGTTGCGGGACCGAATATCTCCTCCTGGAGTGCTGTGTGTTTTTGAAATATGGTGAAGTTGGTGCGCAGTACGGCGGCGCTGGTTTCGCCAGTTGCGAGAACATTCTTCGAGTTCCTCAGCAGAGAAACGCCGGGCAGTTGAGTAGCTTTGTCGAGAGCTTCGTTGAATCGGTCACAAAGGGCAGGATAGAGCATTGTGCCCGGGGCTGATGCGCCCACGAACCGGGCGAGGTTTTCGCTGAACGCATCGAAAGTGGGACCGGGTTGAGCGAAGACCACGCCCGGATTGGTACAGAATTGGCCGACACCGAGAGTCACGGACTGGAAAAGGCCCTCCGCCAAGGCGCTGGCGCGCTCTGCCAAAGCACCTGGCAAGAGGAAGACGGGATTAGTGCTACCCATTTCCGCATAAACGGGAATGGGCTGGGGTCGCGCAGCAGCCAGATCGCAGAGAGCGCGTCCGGCGCGCAGTGAACCTGTAAATGCCACAGCCTTCGTCGCCGAATGCTGCACAAGCCGGCGGCCAACCTCGTGGCTTGTCCCATGGAGGTGGGAGAAGACGCCGGCAGGCATTTCAGTGGCGTCTGCGGCTTTTACCACTGCCGTGGCCACCAACTCGGAGGTCCCGGGATGAGCCGGATGCGCCTTCACGATTACAGGATTGCCGGCTGCCAAGGCGGAGGCGGTGTCCCCACCTGCCACCGAAAACGCGAGCGGGAAATTACTCGCGGCGAACACGATCACGGGTCCCACAGGAATAAGCATGCGGCGCACGTCGGGCTTTGGCAGGGGCTGCCGTTGCGGGTTGCCGTGATCAATGACAGCGTCAATCCAGGAACCTTCGCGCACAAGATCCGCAAACATCTTGAGCTGGTTGACCGTCCGGCCGCGTTCCGAAGTGAGGCGAGCGGCTGGCAAAGCGGTTTCGGCTTGCGCGCGTTGGATCAAAGTGTCGCCGAGAGCGAGGATCTCCTGGGCGATTTGCTCAAGAAAAGCGGCAATTTGGTCGGGCGGTTTTGCGCGATAATCGGCGAAAGCTGAAACAGCGTGGTGTAATGCGTGGTCGATCTCGGCGGCGGAAGCTTCGCAAAAGACAGGTGGCAGCCTTTGGGCGGTCGTCGGGTCGACCGCAGAAAAAGTGCTTTGGCCGGAAGATGCCAGTTTGCCGGCGATAATATTATGGCCGTGAAGTTCCATTGATGTGGATCGTAGCAGGCAAGGTGACGAGGTCTATTGTGATTTCGATTAAGTTTGCGATTAAGTTTGCGACCCGCCTACGCTTCGCTGCGGCGCGGCGAGCAAAATAACGACAAAGTTTAAGTGAGGCCTATGCGGGTCAGTTTCACTGGCTCGGTCCACAGCTTCGGTCCATCTCCGTTTCGAGACACGTAGATATTTTTCAACCAGTTGGCGTGATCGGTTTGAGGGAAGTCCTCGCGGAAATGGGCGCCGCGGCTGTCCTGCCTGAGGAGTGCGCTGCGAGCGATCAGCTCGGAAGCGGTCAGGAGGTTCTGTAAATCCAAAGCCTGTTGCCAGGTGGGGTTGAATGCTCTCACGCCCAGAGCACCTGTAGCTTTCGCCTGGTCCTGCAACGCCTTGATGCTTTTGATAGCCACCTCCAGTGCTGCGCCAGTTCTAACAATGCCGACCTGATTCCACATGAGCTTGCCCAGTTCATCCCGCAACGGCCAGGGACTTTCTCTGTTGTCATTTTCGAGGAAACCATTTGCCTGGGCTTTGGTCTCCTGAATCTGTGATGGATCTGGCTGCGCGTGCTCTCGGCCCTTAACCCATTGGGCCACTGACTCGCCTACGCGAGCGCCGAACACGGTGGATTCGGCCACGCCGTTGCCGCCCAGACGGTTTGCGCCGTGGACGCCGGCGCTGTCCTCGCCCGCTGCGAACAAACCCTGGAGGTTGGTGAAGCCGCCTTTGTTGATGCGGATGCCACCCATATTGAAGTGAGCGGTGGGGCAGACTTCGACTTTTTCGCGCGCCAGGTCGAAGCCGATCCTCAGGCAGCGCTCGCGCATGCCGGCAAAATTCTGCTCGACAAAGCGGGCTCCGAGATGGGAGACGTCAACCCAAACCCCACCGTTGTCAGTGCCTCGTCCGGCACGGATTTCGAGGAAGCTGGCGCGTGAGACACGATCGCGAGTCGAGCGTTCCATGCGTTCGGCGTCGTAGCGCACCATGAAGCGTTCGGCCTGGTTGTTAAACAGGTATGCGCCGGCCCCGCGCAGGCCTTCTTCCAGCAGGGCGCCGTTCAAATTTGAGCCTGGTACTACCATGCCAGTGGGATGAAACTGGACCATCTCCATGTCCATCAGATGAGCTCCTGCGCGGTAGGCCATGGCGATGCCATCCATTGCTTTCTCCTGAGCGCAGGCGGAGCGCTGGTACATGAGCGGTCCGGCTCCTGTGCAGAGAATGACGGCTTTGGCGCGGACCACTATGAACTCGCCGGTTTGTATGTCCAACAGGAGAACGCCGATGACCTCGCCGTTTGGCGAGGCGGTGAGGAGTTCTAGACCTCGCGTGGCCTCCAGGCAACGAACGTTTGTTGCAAAAACCTGATCGCGTAACCGGGCCATGATTTCGATGCCGGTCAGATCTCCAACATGGACGGTACGGTCGAAGCTTTGGCCCGCGAAAGCTTTTTGGTGGATGCGGCCGTGGGGCGCGCGATCGAATAGGCAGCCGATCCTGTTCTCCAGTTCGCGGACGATGCGCGGGGCGTCCTCAACCAGCGTCCAGGCGAGGTCCTGGTCGTTCAGGAACGCGCCGCCTTTCACGGTATCCTCGAAATGCGCTTGAATGGAATCTTTGGGATCGAGCGCGACGTTGTAGCCCCCTTGTACCATGCGAGTGCATCCGCTTTTGCCGAGCAGACCTTTGGAGACGAGGGTGATGTCGAGCGTTGGGTCATGCCAAAAGGCATGGAGCGCGGCCATCAACCCCGCGCCGCCGGTGCCGAGAATGAGGATGTCGGTGGTGAGTTGCTGGTCGGCCATTTTTTAACCGCTAATGAACGCTAATAAACGCTAATGAGAACGGCCAAACAAGCTCCTGAACCACCCCGCCACCGCGAGTCGTTTGAGACGCTCGATAGAGTGTGTAGGTGAGATGCCGCGGGGACAAACGTCGCGGCAGTTGCCAAGCGTGTGGCAGCGGAACGCGCCTGCTTCGCCGGATACTGCGGCGAGTCTTTCCGATCGCGCTCCGTCACGCGGGTCAACGATCAGGCTCAACGCGCGGTGAAGCGCCATGGGGCCGAGATATCGCGGGTGGAGCGTGACGAGCGTGCATGAGGAATAACAGGCGGCGCAATCAATACATTGCGGCTGATGGCTCAGCGCTTTCCATTCCCGGCCATTGTGCGGAAATCGGTAGAAATCCTGTGCGTTGAGATCTGGCTTGGGTTGGAAGTGTGGGAGGACCCGTTTGTAAGCAGAAAAGAATGGGGCAAGATCTACCGCCAAATCGCGTGTTACAGGCAAGTTGCGCAGCGGCTGGACGTGTAAGCTGTCGCCAACGGTGCGGACCAGTGTGCTGCATGCCAGGCGTTCGCGACCGTTCACGACCATTGCGCACGAGCCGCACATGCCGACACGGCAGGAATAGCGGACGGCCAAGTCAGGGCAGGGGCCACGCTGCAAGGCAAGGAGAGCGTCCAGGATGCTCGCTTTTTCGGCTACCTGGATTTGGTGCTCCTCGAGACGCGAGGGGGATTGGCCCGAAGCGCTGCGGGTGACGCGAATCGAAACAGCCAGCATAAGATTTGTAGAGGAGCAGGAAGCTATTTCCGCCCGCGATCAATGCGAGGCAATCGTTCTTGTCGTGCCCACACTGCGTAATCCGAAGCCACTGCTGCTTCGAGGAGAGTTTCCGAACACATTGCCAGGCTCGCGGCTTCCGCGAGTGCGTCCTGATACCTTCGAAGCATCTCAGGCCTCTGGGACGCTTCGCAAGTGCGAAGGTCGTAGAGGGCACCGTGCAGTCGAGCGATATACTCAGGCCGCGGCATTGAAGATCCGCTGCCGCGTCGCCTCTATTTCAGCAGGAGGAAAATCAGAATGACGGCTGCGCTGCAGAATCCGCAACAGCTCCAGTGAGGCCTCAAGCGTCTCGATAGTTTGGCCAGAACCTGAGATATCGGCACGATTGGTCTTGATCTGATGGAGGAGCCAGCCACCGCATCCGATCCCCAGATTCAAGACAACTTCGTGAAGCGCTAGGGCCTCCGATGAAGGTGGGTCGAAAGTGATGAGACTTTCGTCCAGCTCGCGGCACAAATCAACGAGGTCGAGCCAGGATACCACTTGGGCAACCAACGGGAGGTCCGGGGTCTGGACCCGCCCCGCGAGGCGTCCGGCCAGACGTCCCGCCAGCCTGTTTTCGACTGCCTCGGAAATCGCGATGCTCATGAGAGAAATTTGCCAGCATCAGCCAACCATGGCAAGTCCCAGCGTGGAGACGAAACGCTTCAGGTGCTGACGAAGACGACGCCCTGAAAATGTTCCGCCAAGTAGCCTTCGAACTCAATATCGAGCTTGCGCCCCGGCTCGTACTGCAAACCAAATGCCGCTACGACAAACTTCTCATCTTCAGCCAGCATCTCAAGGCGCTCGGTGCTTGAGGGTTCGTCCTCGTCGGTTTTGGCTAACTTCTTTTTTGCCCAGGCTGGGGCTTTGTCGCCCATTGCTTCCACCATATCGGCCAGCATGTCGCGATCCCAGCCCGCATCGGTTGATTTCTTTCCATCAGGTTCGACCCTCAGTATTGATGCGGCATCCGAAGTATCGCTGTACTCGATGGACAGAACAGAAGCTTTGGCGGCTTTCGCAAGGCCAACGGCGAATTTGGCGATCTTCTTAGAATCCTCAATCCAGCGCCGCGGAGGAGTGACTTGAAAAACATTGCACCATTCCATGCCTTCGGGGCGCGCGACGACAAAAGAACGCGGGCCGGGCATTAGTGATACACCATAAGCATTGAGTCGTGTTTCGCCTCCGATCAATTTCCCTAGAGCTTGCGCTGTTTTTTCGACAGTTGCTTTCACTAAAAGTTCGCTGAAGTCGTTCCAACTCCCAACACCAGGCTTAAGCAGTTCCTTTTTTGTTGGTTTGGGCCGACCCGCGCCGAGGCTCTTTAGGTAATCTGCGACCTCGTATTCTTGATCTCCAAGAGCGCTTGAATAAGCATTATCGGGGAAATCTTCATCCTTTCGAATAGCGTGGAGGTCGGCCCCAGCCGCTAACAAAAGCTTAACGACATCGAGATATCCACATCCTGCGGCGTGGATTAGCGGAGTTTTATGGGGATCGTATATGTTGGGATCGGCGCCAGCCTTAAGAAGCAGCGAAACCATTTCCGCCGAAGCCGAACAAGCCCAAGTTAGGGGCGTGCCAGAGCCTGGCGGTGGATGAATCCGATTCACATCGCCTCCTGCTGCTATTGCCGCCCGCAAAGCGGGGACGTCCTCCTCTCGAAGAGCCGCAAACAACTTGAGTGTAGGGCCACTTCCTTTGGCACCGCCGTTTAGGAGTAGATCGCGGATTCGTGCCGCCATCGCATCATTATCGGAGGGGTCTTCCAGCGGAACGTCGGTGCCTAGTTTTAACATGAGTTTTCGAATTCTTGGTCCGGTGGTGGCCCTGCCGGATCGGGCAAATTCGAAATCAAAGTGATCTATCGCGTCATTGCCGTAGTGGTCTGTCAGCGAGGCATCGGCACCTAATTCAAGAAGCGTTTCTACAGCGTTAAAGCTATCAATCGGTCCTGGAGATTCCCCTGCAGGCGACCCCGCTGCGCCACTCCGAAAAAGCTTATGCAGAGACTCGGCTTGAGCATTACCAAATTCAATGCCTTCAACACTGGCTGCGAGCACCATGAGTGGCGTCCTACCGAGGTCATCGCGGGCATTCACGTCGGCGCCAAGTTCGATGAGCGTGCGCAATACGTGCGCCTTTCCCGATCTAGTCGCATCGTGCAGAACCGTTTCTCGCTTTGCCTCGATCGTGTCGTGTCGCAGTCGAACATCTCCGCCATTCTTAACGAGGAGCTTTAACATTTCCGAAGCGTTATTGGGACGGCGAGCGAGTCGAAACAGCACAATATCTATGTCGGGTTTGACGGTCTGAAGAATGGATTCCAGCAGTTCCAGGTTCCCCTCGTGACCCGCGTCATAGAGTACGTACTCGATGGCGAGGTCGGATGCTTGCTTGAGATCCACCAGTCGTCGCATCACAGCGACTTGTTGGCAGCGGGCAGCGATTGCAAAAGGGGTGTCGCCTGGAAATGTGTGTCGCTTCTCGGCGACCGCGCCTGCTTTGAAGAGCACGTCCAATACCTTGTCGGCGCCTTTTTCGGCTGCGTAGAGCAGGGGCGCTCGCGCTCCAGGTAGTGCTCGGTTGATATTCTTTAATGTCTTGAGCGCTTTGCTGACCGCTTCAGGATCATTAGCTTCGATTGCAGCTTTGAGTGCCTTCGACATAAGTTCGGCCCAAGACGGGATTAAGATTAAGAGAAAGATTAGGATTAAGAAACGGAAAAGCGGAAAAAGGGTTGGTTGACCTTTTTGAGGTCTGGAATACACTGGCTCCTCTCAGCCGCATGGGCGTGACGCAACAGTTTTATGATCTGGTGGAAAATGTCTGCCGTGATCTTTACATTCAGTCGCTGAAGGAAATTCCGCCGGATGTAATTGCAGCGATTAGGCGCGCGGCTGAGCGCGAGACGAAAGAGGTCGGGCGGCGGATCTTCTCACATTACCTGCAATCAATTGATTTGGGGCGCACACAGAACATGATTGTTTGTCAGGACACGGGAATACCGATTTATTGGGTGGACATTGGAGGCAACCTGGAGATCAACGGGGCGCGGCTGACTGAGGCCATAGTGAAAGGAACCGAGCGGGCGACGCGCGAGCATCCGTTGCGGTCGAGCATCGTCTCGCCGCTGGGGCGGAAGAATCGACAGACCAGCACGGGCGAGCGTATTCCGGTCATTCATTACGATTTCGTGCCGGATTCGGACGAGTTGAATATCCTTTTCATGCCCAAAGGATCGGGATCTGAAAACATGTCGTTTCTGAAGATGTTGGTTCCGGCCGATGGCGTCGCGGGCATCAAACGGTTTGTGCTGGAGCAGGTGGTTGGCGCTGGAGCAAAGCCGTGTCCGCCGACGATTGTTGGTGTGGGTATTGGGGGCTCGTCGGATTTGTGCATGAGCCTGGCGAAGAAGGCGACGACGCGGCCGTTGGGCAGCAAGAATCCAGATCCAGAGCTGGCCGCGATGGAAGAGGAATTGCTGGGGGCGATTAACCAGACGGGCATCGGACCGCAGGGATTGGGTGGGGATACGACGGCGCTGGCGGTGCATATTGAGTCGGCATGGACGCATATTACGTGCAATCCAGTGGCGGTGAATCTGCAATGCTGGCGAGCGGAACGGCGGCGGGCGAAGATTTGGCCGGATGGACGGACGGAATTGGGATTTTAAACCGCTAATTAACACTAATTAACGCTAATAAGAAGCTTCTTGTGGCCGAGTATAGATTTAAAACTCCCTTGAGTGAGAGTGATGTCCGCCTATTGAGAGTCGGGGATTCGGTGTTGCTGGATGGGATCGTCTATGGGGTGCGGGATGCGAGTATGATCCGGGTGTTTGACAAAAAGGTCGCGCCGCCTGTGGATTGGAGAGGAGCAGCTCTGCTGCACACTGCGCCGAATGTGGAAAAGATCGGTCCTGGGAAATACAAGCCGCTTTCAGTTGGCACGACCACAAGCATGCGGATGGATCGTTTCACCGAGGGCTTGCTGCATGATTATGGGGTCCGAGCGATTTTGGGGAAAGGTGGGATGTCTGCAACATCTGCTGAAGTGATGGCGAAATATGGCGCATGCTATTTAAGCGTCACCGGAGGAGCGGCGGCGATGCAGACTTTGCAGATCGAAGAGATCGAACAGGTTTATTGGGAAGACTTGATGCCTGAGTGCTTATGGCAATTTCGAGTGCGCGGTATGGGGACGTTGACAGTTGGGATTGATGCGTGCGGGGGGAATTTGCAAGCGGAGGTACAGACGCGGGCGCAGGAGAAAGTGGCCGAGTTACTAGCGAAAATGAGGAGTTAAATAGGTTAAATGAGTTAAATCGTTAAATTGTTAAAAAGGTTAAAACGTTAGAACGGAACCAGATTTGGAAAAACGATTTCAGTCTTATCGGGGCACGTGGGCGTGGCTGGTGCAGAGGATCAGCGCCGTTGCTCTGTTCCTGCTGATCCCGGTGAAGATCTATTCGGGGTGGGCGGCGGCGGGCGTCCAGGTGCCATTCCCGAAAACCGCACAGGTCCATATAAATGCTGTGCTGGACATAGCGTTGCTGCTCTTTTTTCTGCTGCACGGGCTTTATGGGCTGCGGATCATCTTGATTGATGTTGGAGCTTTGAGGGAGGACTCGTGCTTTTGGCGTACGCTGGCATTGGCGCTGGTATTGTTTGGGGCGACGATTTGGTTCGTATATATAAAGGCGCCCAAGCGGGTTTCGCCTTATGTGCTGCGCGATGGCTACGATTGTGGTCGGGAAAGATTCTTCTTACAGAAGGAAACAAAGGAAACGAAGAAGGGAGCTTTGTTTCCTTCATTTGAATCTGTTGAGAAATTGCGGAGCTCCTAGTCGCTCTGGGCTGCTTCGGTGGTGACCGTGTTGGGGGCAGGTTGCGGGATTCTTTTGACTGTTGCGGGAGCGCCCAAAGCGCGGGCGGCCTTTGCGGGATCGAATTCGCGCTCCCATTTGGCGACGATCAGGGTGGCGACGGTGTTGCCGACCATGTTGGTCATGGCACGCGCCATGGCCAGGAACCAATCCACGCCGAGAATCAACACCATACCTTCGACAGGAATGGTCTTCATTGAAGAAAGCGTGGCAGCAAGCGTGATGAAGGCGCTGCCGACTACGGCCGCGGCGCCTTTTGAAGTAACGAGAGAAACCAGCAACACCGCCAATTCCTGACCAAAAGTCAGATGCGCATTGGTCGCCTGAGCGATAAACAGCGCACCCATGGCGAGGTAAATGGAGGAGCCGTCCAGGTTGAGCGCATAGCCGGCTGGCAGCACGATGCCCACGAGAGGCCGCGAACAGCCGGCCTGTTCAAGTTTGGCGAGCAATCGCGGAAATACCGGTTCGGACGATGCCGTGCCGAAAATAATGAATAACTCTTCGCGCACATAACGAAGGAGGCGCCAGAGGCTGATGCCGTTGAGGCGCAGCAAGGTGCCCAGGCAGAATACGACAAAACAAATACACGTCAGGAAAACGCAGCCCAGCAGCCAGGCCTGCGCGCGCAACGAGCCAATTCCGAATTTTCCCACCGTATAGCTCATAGAGCCAAAGACCGCGAAGGGCGCCAGTTTGATGATGAAGCGGATCATGCCCATGAGCGCTTTGGCAATCTGGTCGAGAGCGTGGATGACGGGGCGGTTGGCTTCGCCCACGCCGGCCATGGCGATTCCAAACAGCACGGAGAAAAACAGCACCTGAAGGATTTCGCCCTCGGCGAACGCGCCAACGACGGTTTTCGGGATCACATTGAGGAGGAACTCGACCAGGAGGTCGGCCATGCCTTTTTGAGGCCCTGTTTCGGCCAGCTTGCTGTGCAGTTCAGTGACGTTGAGCTTGCTGAGGTCGGCGTTCATTCCCGCGCCGGGCTGGAGGACTTTTGCCACTGTCCAGCCGATGACGAGGGCAAGAGTCGTCATAGCCTCGAAGTAGATGACGGCCTTGAGGCCGATGCGGCCGAGCCGTTTGAGGTTGTCCATGCCCGCGATGCCGACCACAACCGTGGTGAAGATAATGGGCGCGATGAGCATGCGGATCATGCGAATGAAGGCATCGCTCAAGGGCTTGAGTTGAGCGGCCACATCGGGCAAACAGAGCCCGTTGATTATTCCCAGAATCATCCCCACAAGAACCCAGAAGTACAGTTGGGAGTAGAACGGGGCGGGCGGGGTCGAGGGAGTTGTGGCGTCCATGCCGGAAGGCGGACCACCCGTTGGGGCGTTGTTTTCTGCTTGGGCCAGCCGCATGGATATGAGGAACTAACGGAGATGATATGTGTCACAAGATGCAATCACAAGCAGGCAGATTCAAACACCAAACACCAAACACCAAACTCCAGAGAAACACCAAGCTTCAAACTCCAAAAGTCCCCGCTCGCAGCCATTGAGCTTTGGTGTTTGGAGTTTCCCTGGTGTTTGGAGTTTGGAGTTTGGTGTTTGCGCATTCGCCCCTGGTGCTTTATCCGTGGAGGCAATGAAGTCCTTAAGGATAGCGCTTGTCGGCGCCGGCATGTTCGGCGGTGACGTTCACCTTCGGGCTTATGCCGATTTGCAAAGATCGGGCATCAGCCCGCAACTTGGGCGGCTTGGGCTGGACAAATGGGGCCGCGAGTTGGCTGACGTTCGGTTCGAGTTGGCCGCTGTGGCAACCCGGACTCAGCGATCGGCGCTGCGGGCGGCAAAGCAATACAAGGCCTGGAGCGGTCATTCGCCGGCTAGCTTCTTTGGCGAAAAACCCTGGGCCGAGCTTTTGAGCAAGCTACAAGGTTTGGATGTGGTTGCAGTTGCCACTCCAGACCATTTGCACACGCCGGTGATTCTGGCGGCGCTTAAGGCTGGGGCACATGTCATTACCGAGAAGCCGATGTGCCTGGACATTGCCGAGGCAGATCAGATCATCTCGTTAGCCAAACGCGCCAATCGAATCGTGGGTGTTGATATGCACAAGCGCTATGATCCGGACCATCTGCGCATTCGCAACGATCTCAAGGAGCGCATTGGCCAACCACTTTACGGGACGGCTTACCTGGAAGAGCCGCTCGAGGTTTCGACCAGTACCTTCAAATGGGTGGAAAAGAGCGATCCTTTCACATACGTAGGTCCGCACTGGGTGGATTTGATCTACCATTATTATCATAGTAAACCTGTCGCGTTAACCGCTGTGGGACAAAAGAAGCGACTCGTGCGCGAAGGGATTGATGCCTATGACGCAGTGCAGGTGCGCGTAGATTTCGAGAACGGCATGAGCATCAACTTCCACAATAACTGGATAACGCCTTCAGATTTCGAGGCGCCCGTCAACCAGGGTCATGAACTCGTGGGCACCGATGGCAAAGTGGAGAGCGACCAGCAATATCGCGGGCTGCGATGGTGGCGTAAGGGCGGCGGCAGCCGCACGGCTAACACGCATTTCACCCGTGAAGTGCAACGGCCTGATGGTTCAACCGGATTTGTCGGGTATGGCGTGGACAGTTTGACGGCATCTTTGGCCGCGATGTGTCGAATGAAATTCTTTGGTGCTACGCGGGAAAGCATGACTGAATTCTATCCCTCGGCCGAGGATGCGCGGATCACGGTTGCGGTCGTCCATGCGGCGGGGGTGGTCAGAGATTTGAATTTCAGATATCTAAGGGCAGGCAAGGGAGCGCCCGTCACGGCCAGGTTCGGCGCCGACGGAATCACGATTATTGACCCAAACCAATTTGTGGCGGGCAGAAAACGGGTATGGAACCGCATTTACTGCAAACCGATATGACATTGTGGGGCAGGCGCGACGGCTGCCCTAATCTGTGCACTATTAAACTATGGAATGGTATTACGCTACCGATAACCAACAACGCGGACCCGTTGCCGAAAGTCAATTGGACGATCTCTTGCGCTCGGGCGCGGTTGATCGCAACACACTGGTTTGGCGCGCTGGGATGGATGAATGGAAACCCATGCACTCTGCCCGTTCCCTCCCGCCGGTTAGCCTCCAAAATGCGCCGCCGATTGCAAGTCCCCCGCTCGCAGGCACGGCGACCTGTGTTGAGTGCCAGCGCGTGTTTCCTCAAACCGACCTTGTCTTTTTGAATCAGTCGTGGGTTTGCGGCCAGTGCAAGCCCCTCTTTCTTCAAAGACTCATGGAGGGCGCGCCGCCGCCGACCCTGGCTGGACCGGCCTGGCGCAGCGGCAAGCAAATGGTGCTCCGCTCCGAGGCAGCCCTGCCTGACCGTTGCGTGCGGTGCAATGCACCGGCGAACGGTTTCCGGCTTCGGCGCAAGCTCTATTGGCATCACCCAGCCTGGTACCTGCTGATTATCATCAGCTTGTTGGTTTACGCGATTGTGGCGATTTGTATTCGCAAGAAAGCCGTCGTCAATATCGGCCTCTGCGAACAGCATCGCGCACAAAGGAAATGGTTCATTATTGGTTCCTGGCTGGCGGTCCTCGGAGGGCTTGGTCTGCTGATCGGCGGAATTAGCGCCAGCAGCGGCAAGACAGCTCTCGGCGGCATTGTGCTCCTGCTCGGCGGAGCCATCTTCGCTGCCATCAAAGTGCCTGTCGTTTCGGCCACGAAAATGGACGACGCATACGTCTGGGCCAAAGGCGCAGGCGAACAGTTCCTGGGCCAGTTGCCGCTGTGGTCGGGGAAGCCGTGATTTGTCATTTACTTTTTGGAGGTTTTTGGGTAGGATCGAAATTAGAATGTCATCATGTTCCGTCCGCCTTTGGTTTGCGCTTTGGATTCTCATGCAATGTTCTGCGGGGGTCGGTTATGCGACTCCTGATTTGAGGATTGATGTTGTCACGTTTTGCTGCGGTTGCTCGGGGTCGGAGATGTGCCAGCCGCAGTTCGATGCCCTCAATTTCCCGACGACAAACGGCCATTATCTGGCGATGGGGACCGATGCGCATCGGTTGGAGTTGGCTACCAACGGGAACGCGCTCGCGATTTATTACAATACGTTGAACAACAACTATCCGGCGTTCACCGGGGCGCAGCAGGCGGCGAATATTGATACGAACGCCGTGCAGAACTTTACCAGTAACGGGCCGAAGCCGAATTGGGTGGTGTTGAATGAGATTTCGTCGAGCCTTTGGCAGAATGATTCGGTCTATCGCGGCTGGGTAAGAGATGTGGTTCATGCGCTACACGCCACTTACGGGTATAACGTTGTGCTTTACGCGCCGTTCACCAATCCAGGGAATAACAACAGTGATTGGCAGGCGGTGCAGGCGGATGCGTACATTGAGGTCGAGAACTACTTGAGTGGACAGGATATCGCAGCCCAAGGGTTTTCGGTGAGTTGGTGCCAGGGCCAGTATCAAAGTTCCCTCAATAGCTATAGCAGCGTGGGGGTGCCGGCGGGACGCTTGATTTTGGGCGAGCATTTTAGCCAAACCGTGGCCAATACAGGCTACGGTCGCTCGGGGGTTTCCTCGAATGACTGGGATTCGGCCATTGAGGCGCGCAGTCTCGCCGCTCAAAATTGTGTTTTTGCGGGCTATGGCGGCTACGCGTGGGACGGCGACGGCATGGGTGTGAGCACAAATGAGATGATCCATTTCGAAGGGACATACGCGGGCTTTGCCTTGCCTCGGACAAATGTGCTTACAGCGCCGTTCGCGGTCCTCCCGCCTCAGAGCCAAACCATCCCAGCCGGTGGCTCAGCGACTTTCATCGTATTTCAGGCGGGCACAGCTCCGACTACTTTCCAGTGGCGGTACAACGGCGCCAACCTGGCGGGGGCCAATACATCGGCGCTGACGATTGCAAACCTTCAGGAAACCAATGCGGGTTCCTATACGGTGGTGATGAGCAATGCGGTTGGCAGTAGCACAAGCGCGGTGGCCCTGCTGAACGTGGCTGTGCCGCCGCCGTTCGCGTTCGAGCCCTTTGCACCCGGCGTGACTGCGTATTCGGTGGGCAGCAATCTGATCGGGCAGACCAATGCGGCAGGCATGCGCTGGACGCAAGCCGGGACTAATGGACCGCAGCCAACGATCCTGGGAGGCAGCCTGGCGGGCGGCGGGCTGGCGGGGCCTTCGGGCAACAGCGTAACCTTCGGCGGCAATGGAATCAGCGCTCGATTTAATCCGGGGACAAACACGTCAAGTGGCACCTGGTATTTTTCGTTTCTCACGCGGCTTACGGATATCAGCACTCTGAACACCGGCGGGATCTTCTGGGCTGGTTTTAATAATTCATCCGGTAGTCAGACCAACACGCCCACGTCCGTAGCAACACGCGTACTGACTCGTTCAGCTACGGGTGGGTACAACATTGGGTTGGACAAAACGTCAGGCACGGGTTCTTTGCTGATTTTTTCGACAAACGTTTTCACCACCAATGACACGGTTTTTCTGGTTGGCAGTTACACTTTTGTCCCCACGACGAACAACGACGATTTCTCCCAGTTGTGGATCAACCCTTCGCCGGCTTCGTTTGGGCAGGCGAGCGCGCCGGCGCCGACATTGACCAGCACGAATGGAAACGACATCAGCCAAATCGCCAGCTTTGTTTTGTTCAACCGTAACGCGAACGAACCTGCTTCCGTCACGGTGGACGAGTTGCGTCTGGGAGCTTCGTGGGCGAGTGTCACGCAGCCTGCGGGGCCGCAGCCGTCGCCCGTTCTAGGCCTTGGCCGCACGGGAGCTAACAGTGTGCTTTCATGGTTGACCAATACGCCGGGTTTCGTGCTGGAAACGGCGTCTCCTCTTGCCAGTCCGAGCGCATGGACCGGAGTTGTGGGACAGGTTTACGCGATTGGCAGCCAATACGTCGTGACCAATTCTACCGCGAGCACGAACGCCTTCTACAGGTTGCATAAGCCGTGAGAGGGAAGACGTGAACGCGGACGAGGCCGTCCGCGACTCCTTAGTGCGTCCGCATTTTCGCGGAGTCGGAAAAGTATCATCGAATGGCGGATAATGTGTAGAGTTTTGAAGGCCCAGCATTCGTTGCTGGGCTTTTTTGTTTTGGGAGGAATGGAATTTCAGGATTGAGAGTTCCGGATTTCAATATTCTTGCCAAAAATCTTCTTGCCACATTGTTATACTGCCAGAAGGGCAGGAAAATTTTGCGGCAAGAATATAAGTTAGATTCAATATTCTGGCCGAGTGTCTTGCTCCGAGAGCGAGGCTCAAGGGCTGGCTGATCTGAGCATAGTCCGCAAAGGAAGCAGCCGACAAAGTGGAGGACAAAGTGAAAGACAAAGTGGCGCTAAGGCTAGCGCTTGAAGCGATAGACGTGGACGTCGTATTGGACGAACCAGTCGGTGAATGAGCCAGCCTTGGATTCGACGACTCGAGGTTCCTCGAAGAGTACCTGACCGGTACCGCAACTGGATGGCAGGCCATCAAATCGGACCTGGATTGCGGGACCTTCCTTCTTGCAGGCGAAAATGTAGATATTGTCTCCGGCCTCACGGACCAGGAACTCCATGGGCGAGGCGTCGGGATTTTTCTGGCCACGAGCGCCTTTGACGCCGGTCACCTTGAGCTGCGTTTGGGAATCAGGGGCGACCAGGGCTTCTGCGATGGGCGAGGAGGTGACAAACTCCTGCAGCAGCGGCTTGAGAATCCGGTCCCAGTAGGTCCAGTTCCAGCCCAGTTGGGCATCGCGCTCGTTGAGAGTCGTCGGGTTGCCTCCGCCAAAGAATACCAGACCGCGGGCGCCATTGATGATGGCTTCGTAGCACATGAAGCGTTGATCGAAAGCTGAGGGGAAGCGGATGATGCCTTTTGGCGGAGTGGCGCCGGAGAAGGCAATTTGAAGGGTCATCCAAAATGGCTTCGAGCCGGCGACTTCTTTCATCATTCTGGTAAAATCACCCACCATGGTGATCTCCTTATTGGCGGCTTCCGTGTGGCGGCCTGGAGGATAACTGATCGGATAGATATCAATGCCACCGACATCCCAGCCTGCATCGTAGCGTTTGAGGGATTTCACGGTCCCACGCGGCGCCTGCACCAGCCAGATGGGATGGTTTGGATCGGCTTCATGGATGATCCGAGCGGTATTATCCACCCTTGCCGGCGGTCGCTTGCCCCACTCCGGTTCATCATCGCCTTTCCACAAACCCATACCTGGGGATTCTTTGAGCTTGCTGATGACGTCTCGAAGTTGCTGCTCGCGCGCGGTGTCTCCGGGCTTGATCGCACAGAGATCCCAGCCCATCCAGGGGCAACATCGCATGCCGTGCTTCGCGGCAGCGTCCTGGACTCTCAATTCTTTCTCCAATGTCTCCTGGTTCGTCCAACTTGGACCACCGGATCGCATGAACCATGCGCCGCCGTCGCGGAATTCTTCGTAGGCATCCTTACCGGTGGGGGTCTTGGAACCTGGGGGCGGAACTATCGTAAGAGTGATCGGAAAAACCTTTTGGCCGTCAACGACGAGCGCGCCAGCCGAGTCGAATGTGATGTGAGAGGGCCTGGTCAAGGGTTCGGCGCAGAAGGCGAGGGGCGCAAGGGCGAGGGTGAGGATGCCGGGAACCAGGTGACGATAAGCTGAACGGAGAGGGCGAGCCATGATCATGAGGGTTAAATAAGTTAAATAGGTTAAATGAGTTACATGGTTACAGCGTTACGTTTGGAAGACGTCCAGGGGCGGGGACGGCCTCGTGCCTGCTTCTGCTGTTACGTATGTCGCATCTTTAGCTTTGAAAAACCTGCCGCCAACCTGGACCCTTGACTGTAGGGGACGACCTGAGGAGTCCCTTTAAGGCCGGGTTGGCGGAGTGGGACTCCTCACGTCGTCCCCTACAAGTCTGGTCCGGTTGACTGGTTGGCCTGGTCTGCTGGTCGTTAAGCAGCGGATGCGGGGACGAGGACGTCCCCGCCCCTGGCTTATCTGCGCTGGATCAGGCGATAATAAACCTGTGTACCGGTAGCCGATGTGTTGTAACTCGTCACTCCAGGCCCCGCCAAATCTGACCAGGACGCCGGTGAGATGCTTGAGCTGCTTTGGAGCACTGCGAGGGAGTTGCCCCAGGTCACGGTCACGCTGCCGCCGGATTGGCTGATGTGCAGGATCATCGAGTTTACAGGTGGATTGATGTAGAGGGACATGAGGCCGTTGTTGGCGTCCAGCGCATAGACTTTCCAGCCGGAAACGAGGATCTGGCCGACGAAGTTGGCATTGGGTTGCTGGTTTGCGGGGAAGTTGTAGCGCGCGATGAGCATGGGCGTGCTGACATCGGACAGGTCGTAAAGGGCTACGGCATCCGGCGCGGTCGAGCTGCCTACGAAATCCACGCCCGGCGCCAGGTTGTGCGTTTTGTCCACGAACACTGGGCCCAGCGTGGCGCTGGCGAAGTCGCTTCCAAACAGGGAGACGGTGCTCTGTGTGTTGGTAAGATATTGCGAATAGATTAACGGCGTGTTGTGCCGTTTTTCATAAACGGTGTTGGTGTTACCGAATTGGATGCTTCGGCCGATGTTGCCGGCACCGCCCGCATCATAGAACCAATAATTGGTGAATGTAGCCATGGTGCTATCCGTCGGCTTGAGGACTACGCCGAAAATTCCGTCATAGGAGTTGAGGATCAGCTCCGTATTGGTGCCACTGCCGCGTGCGGCCATGACATCACCCCAGCGTTCGTTGATAGCAGTAGGTTGGCCGCTGGGATCGCCTTCCCAAATCACCGTGGCCGGAGTGCTGGCGCCGGAATCAGCCCAGCGGAAAACGTGCAGCATTTTTGTGACGTCTCCGTTTGCTCCACCCGAGGCATTGGGCGTTTCACAGGCGACATAGACCGCGCCGTCATCGGCTACGGCGACGGCATCCACATCAAGCGGATTGGAGCCGCTGACCTCCGAACCACCTGCATAGATGATGCCATTGGTGTTCAGGGTATAGAAGCTGGTGCCTGCAGTAGCATCCACGGCGTAGATGGCGAAGTTATGGTCGGCCGGCGGGCAATGGGTGATGATCAACTGGTTGGAGAGAGCGTTATAACCAAAAGAGCGCTCGTAGGGAGTATTGGCGTTGTTGGTAGTAAGATAAGGGAAGCTCGGATTTCCGGCCGCGACACGCCAGATGTTGGTGAGCGTGTAATTGTCACCCGGCAGGCTCACTGTGACGTGAGCTACCATACTTGTTCTGGAACCGTTAGCGTTGTTGGCGATTACAAAGTAATCGCCGGCATTGGTCAATTGCGCGTTGTTGAACGTTAGGACACTGCCCTGGATGCCCGTGTTAACCGGCGGGTTGGTTCCTTGGTACCAAGTCAGCGTGGCAACCTGGTCCACCTGCGCGCTCAAGCTGGCCGTGCCGCCTTGGAGAACCCGGACGTGCGAGGGCTGGGTGAGGAACTGGGGCGGAGGTGTCACGCCGCCCGAGAGATAGTAAGTGGCGACGCCGTTATTGCCATCAATAACAAAAACATAATTCGAACCGGTGGCCGGGTTGAGGCCGAAAACAACCTGGGCAACGGCGTTATTGTTGGCCATGCGCGGAGTGCTGCCGGCGGTGGAGACGGGCAGGTTCTGCTGGCTCAACAAGACTGCCTGGGAGGGATCGGTGAGATCGTAGAATGAGAGCTGGTCTGGCGGGTTGACGTTGCTGTTGAGTGGCAGTGAAAAGGCCACGGACGCAGCCAGATTGAGGCTGAAGTTGATTCCAACGGCCCCGTTGGTGAACAGAGGCTGACTAAAGTTGGCCACTTGAAGAGCGGCGACGCCACCACCGCCTTCATAGGCCATCACTGACATAGGGGCGCCAGGGGGGTTGTTGTTGCGCTTTTGCCAGAAGGTGGGGAGGTTTGCGTTATACTGGCTGTTGAACATAATGGGGCCAAGCTGGACACTGCGCCCGATACTGGTTCCGTAAGCCTGGAAACCATAACTGCCAGCGGTGTTTTGCAGCACGAAGCCAGTCTGGTTCCAATTGGTCATGGTATTGTCAGCAGGCGTCAGGATGGCGGCGTAGGTGGTGTTATTCTGGCTATCAACGATGATTTGAGTATTGAGGCCTGCGCCCTTAACCGCCAGATCATCGCCGAAACGGAACTGCTGATCGCCAGTCAGGTCCTGAATCGGATTGTAGGCGCCCGGGTTCGCGGTTCCGGTTTGCCAGTACGGGCAGGAGGAATTGGTGCCGAAAATAGCCACCGGCACAGTGTTGGAGCCGGTATCGGCCCAACGATAGATTTTGTAGCTCTTATCGCTGGCGACGCTGGTGGCATAAACGGCGCCATCATCGGCCACGCCGATGCCTGCCAGGTTTAGCGTTGCGGAGTTGGTCATGCCAGTCTTGTTCAGTTTATACAGGGTCGCACCGGTGTCTGGATTGACGACAAAGATGTTCATGTTGGCAAACGATCCTGGCGCAAGGCCGCGCACCACAAGCAGTTGATTGGACAGCGCGTTGTAGGCAATGCACCGTTCGTTGGGCGTGCCAGCGCCGCCGTTGGAGGTGATGTAGTTGGCTGGGTCGCTGAGGGCAGTGGTGTTAGCCTGCTTCTGCCAGAGTAATGAGGGGTGGAAGAAAGCGGAGGCGGTGACGACGGTCAAAGTGCAGTGCGCACTCTCTTTCGAACCGGCCGCATTGTAGGCGATGACCTTGTAGATCGAGCCGGAATAGCTCAACTGGACGTTGGTCAAATCCAGGAAATAAGTCGTCGCCCCACTAATGGGGACGTTGTTGGAGTACCATTGATAGTTTGTGACGTCGGCAGTGGCAAATGCCTCGAAATGGGCAGTGGCGCCGACGGCAGCCCGGTTTGAGGCGGGCAGATCGGTGTTTCTTGGCTGGCCACCCACGAAATCGGGCGGCAATTGAAAGAGTGGCGCGGCGAGCGCTACTGAATCCACTTTGCTCGCCAGCATGCCATTATTGACGACATTTACATAAAGCCTCTCGGGCGATGTAGCTGCGAATTTCAAATAACCCATGGTGGCGGTGGCCTTGGCATAGTTCGGAAGGTAGGTACGCGAACTCAAAATAGCTGGCGCGTGATTGGTCGGATCATAAAGGTGATAGAGCCAGGCTTTGCCGCGCCCGCCATTGGCCACGCCCCCGATTTCCTCCACGCCGGCCAGCAAGTGGTTGGACACGTCCACGGTAATGCCAGCCAGGTTCTGCAACGGGTCGGTTCCACTGATCGAACTGGCGCTAAAGCTTGAGATGAGCCCGCCATTGGTGCCGTTTGGATCGAACCAGAGATACGCCAGCGGTCCACCTACTTGTTTTGCGAAAACGGTGTTACCGGGACCGAAGGCGATGCCGTCGTTGAAAATCGCGGTGTTTACGCCTGTAAAGCTTAGCGGTTTCAAATTGAAGTTTGTTCCATCGGCGGTTGTGAACAAGAAGCAATTTGTCCCGTTGCCCACGCTATTTGCTGTGCCGATGATGATCTGGGTATTTGGCCCCGAGCCGCGCACATCCATTGTTTGGCCGAGACGGGAGTTCGGGGCGATGATGTTGCTGTAACAAAGATTCGGCGCCGTTGCATAATCGGTCGCGCTCCACCAGCGATAGAGCTTAAAGCCGGTGGTCGTGCTGGCGGTAGTTTGATTGCAAACGAAAACCGCGCCGTCATCTGCTACGCCCACAACTACCTGACAGTAGCTGCCGCCACCCATCCCGTTGGTGGCCAGGACCCCGGCGATTTGGCCGGAATTGGGATCCATGACGTAAATGTTGGCAAAATTGGTGATGATTGACTGGTTGGCGTTGGCACCGCCGAGGGAGCCAGCCTGGCCGCCATGAGCGTCCACCAAAATGACTTTTCCGCTTACCGGATCCCAAGTTATGCCACGCATATTGTAACCGTTGGTCGAGCCGGTCGTCCGAGGGTCGAGGTCACCAGGTTGGATGATCGAGGTGGACGTGTTTGGAACGACTCCGCCCGGCGCCGTGACAATGATGCCCACGCTCTCTCGCGGGCTGGTGCCGATGGAATCGCCGGGTTGGATACTGCCGTCACTGCGGCCAAACCCGGCGAGCGGGTCCAGCGTGTAGGTGTTCTGCGATCGGACGCTGCTGGCGCAAAGAAGTCCGACCAGCAGAGCCAGGGATGTGCGAGGGGATGATTTCATAGGCATGACTTGTTACATTTTAGAAGAGAACGGGGACAAAAAAAGAGCTTTGCAAAACTTAAATCGAAAGGAACCCGGACCTCCAGCAAGAGGTCACAGACTCTCAACAGCGGGCCAGGCATGGTGTACTCCATCGTATCAGAAAGCGGGACGATGGCTACACTTTTTCCAACAAAAGTTGATACTTTTCTGACCCATTGAGTCCTGACATCAGAAAAGTATTGTAGTTTGTTCGATAATGTGTAGTGTGAAACTATCTAATTCGGGATACTGAGAATGTATAGAACTGTGCGGATCACGAATCGAACCGAAGCGCGTCCTGGGGCTGCGGGCTCGGCGGTGCCCCGGGATTGGCGGTCGGCAGATATGAAAACACCACCGAATCGGGCGTTTGGTTTTACTTTGATCGAGTTGTTGGTCGTTATTGCGATCATCGCCATTCTGGCGGCCCTGCTTTTGCCGGCATTGGCGGCGGCCAAGGAAAAGGGCAAACAAATCTCCTGCTTGCAAAACCTTCATCAAATGGGGGTGGGCCAGCAGATGTTCGCGGACGATTGCCAGAATGGGGCCGAAATCTGGAACCAACCCTGGGCCCCGAGGGGATGTTTGACGGGTGCGATCGGGCCATGGAACGGGGGCGGCGGTCACGGCGATAATGATGGGACGGACCAGCAACTGCAGGATCATGACGCCAACTGGCTTTACGGCTTGTTCGACCAGAAAGGCAACTCCATCACTCCGCGCTACGTCACCTCGCTCAGGTCGTTCATTTGCCCCAGCACCCTCGGCGAGATTCGGGAAACCATGTTCACCTCGGTGAACCTCGAGAATACCCTCATTCTCGCCAAAGAATTGACTGACCTTCGTGGGCAGGAGGGCAAGATGCCGCAGGGCTCACGCAACACCATGGCTGGCCAAAGCTACGAAATCTATGGTTGGTGGCATCGCTATGATCTAGGCGATGGACACCTACCCCGGCGGACGGTCAACACGGTTTCTACTTATGTGAATCAGGTCTATAATGCCGGCATGAGGCCCGGACCGTCGCGGATCTTCACGATTATGGACCATCTGGACGTGCACCCGGGCAATAGCGAGAATTCACCTAACAAGATTGATGGGCATGGCCTGCGCGGGGCCAATGTGGTTTTCTGCGATGCCCATGCTGCGTTCATCGGCCGGGCACAGTGGACCGAGGTTTATCGTACCTCGGAGGATGATAGCTCGGGGAATGGGCTGATACCTTAGCGGAAACTTCAAATTTCAAAAATCAAAATTCAAGGAACATTCAAGCTTCAAGCCCTCACATTTGGATCGTCGCGCCGAGGACGGCACATTTGAAGTTTGGAGTTTGAATTTTGAAGTTTTATCCGTGTTTGCACTGTACGGCTACGAGTTGCTCAACTACCCACGAGCCTTTGGTGCATCTGGTTTCTGAAACCTCGCGGGCTGAGGCCTTTGAGACGGAGGAACTGGCGATTGAAGTTCGAAAGGTTGGCGAAGCCCGAAGCATAGGCGACCTCGGTAATATTCTCCTCGCTCTCAGTCAATAAACGGCAAGCGCGCCCGATGCGCAGTTCGTTGACAAACTCAGGGAAAGTCTTGCCCGTGTGCGTCCGGAAAAAGCGGCTAAAGGCCCCTTCGCTAAGGTGGACCAGGTTTGCCACCTCCGAAATACGCAGATTCTGGGCAATGCGCGCGGCCAGAAACTGGTAAACCCGGTCCATTCGCTCCTGGTCGTAAGAGCCAAAGTTTGCCGCGAACCCGGGACTGGCGATGGTACGGCAGTCGTCCGAATTGGCCAGCAGGTTCAATATTTCCAGGAATTGGAGCAGCCGCTCCAGTCCTTTGGTGCCGGGCATTTGCTGCATCAGGGCACTGACCTTTTTGCGCGTGGGCCCAATAACGTGCAGACCTCTGCCAGCGTTCACGAAAAGCCTCCGCACCGGCTCAAAGGCGGGTAATTTCAGCAGCGTCTCACCCAGGAATTGCTCTTCAAACTGGATCAGGAACGTCCGAACGGTCGCCCGGGCGTCGGAAGCTTCTTCCTGCCATATGTGCGGGAGCCCGGGGCCGACAAATACCAGGTCTCCGGGACTCAGCACCGCCATATTGTCTCCGACAATTCGATAGCCACGGCCTTCCAGCACCAGAATGATCTCGTACTCAGGATGCACGTGCCACGGACAATCGAAACCGCGCGCGCGATAGTGCTTGAAAACAAACCCCTCCTGGGGCTCGCTGGTAAGTCGCTGAAACAGCGGTTTCATTGGTGCGTAGTGCGCCGGGTGAGGGCACCCGGCCTACAAGGACTAGTGCCTGGGGCCTGTAGGCCGCGTGCCCTCACGCGACGGTTTAGGGGTGCCATTATGCGGCGCCGGTCCAGCGGATTAACAGCCACGAGTCAGAATAATATCATACTTTAGCAGATTCTGTATAGTCAAATTGCGATTAGGAATCCTAATTTTCACCAGTAAACTGGGTATTTAACCCTATACTCCGCAGCGGCGCAAATGCCTAAGCTCTTGCCTATAGGTTTGCAAAGAACCTTGCAGCGGTCAGAGCTGCACTGTCTTTTTTGAGGTTTTTAAATCAATGGATTTTTACACAACGGTCAGTCGCATTTTGTCAGGGACCTATTCCTGATGCCAATTCTTTATCTAGTTGTATGAACACTTCTGATCATGTTACGAAAGCTCGAGCCGGCTGGATTCCTGTTCCTCTTCCGTATCCGCTTCCGACAGGCTCCGAGTTGGAGGACTTTTCGCGATTCTCGGTGGAAAGCAGTCCGCTGCGCAACTGGACGCCGGAGGACTCGGGTCCGACGCCGGTTCTGGAGGTTCCAATCTCGAGGGCCTCTCTGGACCCTGCTTTTGCAATTCACCGAGGAGGAAAGATTCGGATCCAGGCCAGGGTTCCCATCGCCTCGCGCCAAACTTTGTCGCGCGCGTATGGCTCGGGCGCCGCTCGAGTGTCTTGCGCAATCGCCAGGGACCGTGATCAGGTGTGGACTCTGACGGGCAAGGGCAACTCGGTGGCGGTAGTGACCGATGGCACGGGGTTGCCTGGCCTGGGAAACATTGGGGCGGAGGCGGCTATGCCGGCTGTCGAAGGCAAGGCGATGTTGTTCAGAGAGTTCGGCAACATAGACGCCTATCCGCTATGTCTGCGAGCGAATGATCCGGCCGAACTCACGCAGATTATCGACAGCCTGAGCGTTGGATTCGGAGCCATAAACCTCACGGGCATAGCGGCTCCGGGTTGCTTCGCCATCGAGCGCCAGTTGCAGGAGCAACTCGATATCCCGGTTTTTGATGATTACCAACATGGAACGGCGATCGTGGTGTTGGCGGGCTTGATCAACGCGTTGCGCCTGTTGGGTCTTAAGCTTAGGGATACGAAGATAGTTGTCGCTGGCGCAGGCGCCGCAGGGACGGCTATCGCCAAATTGCTGTTGCGAGCCGGGGCTAGAAATCTTCTGGTGTGTGACCGGCAAGGAATACTGCATGAAAGGCGAGCCGGTTTGGAGAAAGCCTCGACGTTCCTGGAAACTCGGCTTGGGGCCATGAGCGCTCACTCGGGAGATCGACGGCCTGCCGTGTCACGGCCATTCCTGCCGGCGAGAGCGACTGGTTGCATACACGCGAGCAAGATGGCCGTGGTACGGCGGGCCAACGCGCATCCAGGCAGCAAAGCATCCGCCAAACGTTGGCTTGCGCACCGCACAAACCCGCAGCAATTCAGCGGCAGCCTTGCACGCGCCCTTGAAGGGGCGCAGGTTTTCATCGGGGCCTCTGCTCCCGGCGTGCTTGAGCCATACCTGATCGAAACCATGGCGCCCAAACCGATCATCTTTGCTTTGGCCACTCCCACTCCGGAGATCAGGCCGGAGGAAGCAGTTGGCGCGTTCATCGTGGGCTCCGGCCAGAGCGATTGCCCTAACCACATCAACAATGTTCTGGCGTTCCCTGGAATTTTCCGCGGCGCCCTGGACGTTCGCGCCACGCGTATCAATGAACAGATGAAACTTGCGGCTGCGCGGGCCATCGCCCGGTGCATCCACCCCCGCGACCTGGCGCCAGGGCTGATCGTGCCCAGCGTATTCAACCGGGGCGTTGTCAAGCGCGTGGCCCAAGCGGTGCGAGAGGCGGCCGTCAGGACCGGCGTGGCGAGAGTAACCAGGGGAGTCGGGGAGTAGCGGTTCAGGGTTCAGGGTTCAGGCGCGATGCGGCCGGTTCCGAAGCTTGAAGGTTGAAATTCGACCTACAGAAACAAAACTGACAGAAGAATTTGAGGACAGAAAAATCGAAGGCAGGAAAATTTCACGGCAGGAAGATTTAAAAATCTTTTT